>NZ_CP111079.1:4522500-4822500 GCF_026278245.1 Pontibacter kalidii
ACTGGGGTGGTCGCCTCCAAAACAGTAACGGAGGCTTTCAAAGGTTCCCTCAGCACGCTTGGTAACCGTGCGCAGAGCGCAATAGCACAAGGGAGCTTGACTGTGAGGCCTACAAGCCGAGCAGGGCCGAAAGGCGGATATAGTGATCCGGTGGTTCCGTATGGAAGGGCCATCGCTCAAAGGATAAAAGGTACTCTGGGGATAACAGGCTGATCTCCCCCAAGAGCTCATATCGACGGGGAGGTTTGGCACCTCGATGTCGGCTCGTCACGTCCTGGGGCTGGAGAAGGTCCCAAGGGTTCGGCTGTTCGCCGATTAAAGTGGCACGCGAGCTGGGTTCAGAACGTCGTGAGACAGTTCGGTCCCTATCTGTTGTGGGCGTAGGAGATTTGAGGGGTCCTGACCTTAGTACGAGAGGACCGGGTTGGACGAGCCTCTGGTGGACCTGTTGTGGCGCCAGCCGCAGCGCAGGGTAGCTACGCTCGGACGGGATAAGCGCTGAAAGCATCTAAGTGCGAAACCCGCCCCAAGATGAGATCTCCCTGGAAGGGCCGTCGAAGACGACGACGTTGATAGGCCGCAGGTGTAAAGCTAGAAATAGCAAAGCCGAGCGGTACTAATTGCCCGGGCGCGTTCTACAGGCCCCGGCTTTACCGGCCCGCCGCTCTCACCTTTTTTTTTCATCTCTCCCCCACATATCATGTCTACAAAGCATTGCGCACGCATAACAGCCGTGCCGACGATAATGGTGGCTATGGCCCCGGTGAGCACCTCTTCCCATTCCGAACAGAGCAGTTAAGCCCGGGAGCGCCGATGGTACTGGGTTCACCCCCGGGAGAGTAGGTGGCCGCCAACCCCAACAAAGGGGCAGCAGGAGAAATCCCGCTGCCCCTTTTTTCTTTTTCCTCCCCCCACCCCCCACCTCCAAGGCCGGCGCCGAGCCAAGCCACAGAAAAAGCCCCAACCTTAGCGATCGGGGCTTCTCAAGCGGATCCTGTACTTGCCAACAGGCTAGCTGTTGATAAACCTGGGGTTGATCAGGTTCTCTATAGAGAAAATCTCCTCCCATTTCTCCTGCGTAACTCTTTTACGCTCCACTACAGTGATATCGTGAATAGACTTACCGGTAGCCAACGCCTCTTTTGCGATGGAAGCTGCTTCCTCGTAACCCAGTATAGGGTTTAGTGCTGTAATAATGCCCACACTGTTCATCACCATATTTGCACAGATCTCCTCATTGGCAGTGATTCCATTAACACACTTGTTCGTTAAGGTATAGCAGGCGTTCTCCATATAGGTAAGAGAACTGAACAAACTGTAAGCGATTACCGGCTCCATCACGTTCAGTTGTAGCTGTCCGGCTTCTGCGGCCATCGTTACCGTTATATCGGTACCAATCACGTAGAAGGCGGTCTGGTTCACAACCTCAGGTATAACAGGGTTTACTTTCCCAGGCATGATAGAAGAACCAGGCTGCATCCGCGGCAGGTTAATCTCATTGATGCCGGCTCTTGGGCCAGAGGATAGCAAACGCAGATCATTGCAGATCTTGGATATCTTCACAGCAGATCTTTTCATGACGCCGGAAATCTGTACATAGGCACCTGTGTCGCAGGTGGCTTCGATGAGGTCCTCGGCGAGCACAACAGGTATGCCCGTCAGGTCGCGAATATGGTCCGTCACCAGCTGCGGGTAGCCTTTCGGAGCATTGATGGAAGTACCAATAGCGGTGGCTCCCATGTTTATCTCACAAATCAGCATCTTGGCTTCGTTCAGGCGCTGGATATCCTCCTTTATAGTCGTAGAGAAGCCGTGGAATTCTGCTCCCAGGGTCATTGGCACAGCATCCTGCAGTTGTGTGCGGCCCATCTTCAGCACAGTCTTGAATTCTTCCCCCTTGCGGGCAAAGGATTCCTGCAGCGCCTGCAGGCTCTCAATAAAGCTCTCGATCTTACGGTATAAAGCAAGGCGGAAGGCAGTCGGGTAGGCGTCGTTTGTGGACTGTGAGAAATTTACGTGGTTGTTGGGGTGCACATACTGATACTCCCCTTTCTTGTGGCCTAGTATCTCCAACGCAAGATTTGCCACTACCTCGTTCACATTCATGTTTACAGACGTTCCGGCACCGCCCTGTATCATATCGGTCACAAACTGGTCCAGGTATTCGCCTGCTATAAGCTTATCGCAGGCTTTGCAAATAGCGTCTGCAATCTCCGGCTTTAGCACGCCGCAATCACGGTTGGCCATGGCCGCTGCTTTTTTCACGTACCCGAAAGCCTGGATAAACAGTGGCTCCCTGGAAATAGGGAGGCCGGTGATGTTAAAATTATCTAAAGCACGGGTAGTCTGGATGCCATAGTAGGCGGAGTTGGGGATCTCCATTTCTCCCAGAAAGTCATGCTCTGTTCTGAACTCGCTCATGATGTAGGTGCTAAATGAAAGCTTTGATTTAGTTATCAGGGTCGTTATTTTGTACGGGAGCAGGCAGGGTTATACCAAGCTCCTGAGCCGTAGACATCACGATGGCAGTGGCATATTGTTTGGTGCATCGAAGCTCGCCGGTAAAGCAGTAGTCGTTTATAACGCTTTGGGTAATAATAAGCCGGGCGGCATACTCGCCATACTTCTCCACAATCTGTTTCTGCACCTTTGTTAGCTCCTCCTTGCGTTGCTCTGTTTCCGGCGTACGCAATGGCCGCTGCCAACGGCTTTCAGGGTAATCGTGGCTGATGTTGTTGTCCTTGGCGGCATTCTTAGCGTCGTGCAAAGCATCCTTCAGCAGTTTCTCGTTCCTGGAGCGCTTAAGGCCCCCATGTATGCCGCGTGTATGATTCAGCCATTCGTGAATGTCTGTGTTAGGGTTATTGGCTAACTCTACAAGGGCTTCGTTGGGAATAAGATAAGGAGCAGGCTTATTAAACAACTTTCCCATCTGCTCCCGAAAAGTAAATAAGTCCCTCAGAATGTACTGCTGGTAGTAATTAAGCTTATAGGCGTTGCGCAATTTCAGGTGCGGGTTGGTGGGCTCAGAGTAGGTAAGGGATTCCAGCATTTGGTTTTCCTCCTCCAGCCAGTGCAGGCGGCCCAACTGCTCCACTTCTGTTAGCAGCTTAGCCTTGATGCGGTGCAGGTACATAACATCTATGGCAGCGTACTGTAGTTGCGCCTCCGTGAGCGGGCGCTTATTCCAGTTACTTGACTGCTGGGATTTGTCTATCTCGATGTTAAACTCCTCTTTCAGCACCGTCGCCAGCGATGAGCGCTCATAGTTGAGGATCTTGGCGGCTACATCCGTATCCATCACGCTTTTGATACGGCAACCCATCTTACTAAGCAGGAGGATATCGTTATTGGAGTGGTGGATGATCTTGGTGATCGCGGGATTAGCGAACAGCTCGAAGAGTGGCTGCAGGTCGGGTATGGCAAAGGGGTCTATAATGTAGCAGACGCCACTCTCGTCGGCAATCTGTACCAGGCAAAGGTTAAAGCCGTAAGTAAAGCGGTTCTGGTCAAACTCCAGATCCAGGGCGAGCTCTTTGCTCTGGTTCAGAAGCACGATTACCTCCTGCAACTGCTCCTGCCGCTCCACTAGTTTTATCGTTACGCCATCATGTATCAGCGTTGTATTTTCCATTCCTAAATATAAAAAGGTTTTAAGGCATATGCTGCTTTCCGGAGGCTTCTTTTTAAGTACGGCTGTACTTTAAAAAGACACAAAAAAAGTCCCTGCCTTAGTGGGCAGGGACTTTCTCTATAGAAGTTTGTGTCTGTTACTGTACAGGAGGCTGCTCTTCCTGGATCTCGTCAGCAACACCATCATTCACGGTAGTATCTTCTACCACAACAGTAGTGTCCTCATCTAAATCCATGTCAGCTTCCATATCCAAATCTGTTTCTACCTCATCAGTAGTTTCCATAGTATCTGACTCAGTAGCTGTATTATTATCGGTGCCACAAGCCGTGAAAGCGAAAGCTGCAAAAGCGGCAAAGGCGAATTTCCAAATCTTTTTCATAATCTTATATAAATTGATTTTGTACTTATTTATACGGCAGTCTCCACAAAGTAACCCTTCGTATAGTATTAAGGGAGCTCTTTTAGAGTGAACATACTCAATTTGGGAGTAAGCAGCCGGAATTTCAAAGTAAAGCGATTAAGCACAGGAATAGCAGAAATAGAGTAATTTTAACTATTCTAACTTGAAATTTGGTTTCATCAACTTGCCTATCCCTTAAATAAGGGAAGTGCATCCGTGGGGAAACACCTGAAGGATGGCATCACTTTCGTTCGTAAGCTCAAATAAAAACGGCCTGTTACTGTAAGCAACAGGCCGTTAAATGTTATACTTTAAACTTTACATGGAAGGGGAGGCACGGGATAAAGTCTCCTCACGCTTGGCCCTGAACTCGGTGCCCTCTTTCCATTCCGGGAACTTCTCTGTGTTGGCCACTCGGTAACCAACGCGCAGAAACAACTGCAGGTCTTCTACAGCGCCTTCCAGGTTCCAGTCGTCGCGCACCTCGTCCGAAAGCTTATGATAGTCGTTGGCGGTATAGCGTTCTTTCCACTGTTTCACATAGTCGGCTGGCTGGTTGCGGGCTATCACACCTGAGCTGGCGTAAAGCGCCGGCACGCCCTGCTTGGCAAACTCAAAGTGGTCGGAGCGATAGAAGGAGCCGTTCTCCGGTGTGGCCTCCGGTACTATGCGGCGGTTCTGCGATTTCGCCTCCTGCGCCAGCACGTCCTCCAGCGTAGAGTTGCCGAAGCCAACCACCACTACGTCCTCGGTAGGGCCATAGGCGTTCAGCACGTCCATGTTGATGACGGCCACGGTTTTCTCGAGTGGGTAAAGCGGGCTGCTGGCATAGTACTTAGAGCCCAGCAGGCCTTTCTCCTCAGCCGTAACTGCCAGAAAAAGTATGGAGCGCTTCGGTTTTGTTTCCATTTGGCTAAAGCCCTTTGCCAGCTCTAGCAGGCCTGCCGTACCGGTGGCGTTATCCAGGGCGCCGTTGTAGATCTGGTCGCCCTGCAGGCTCGGGTCCTTGCCCAAATGGTCCCAATGCGCTGTGTAAATGACGTACTCATCCTTCAGTTCCTCATCAGATCCTTCCAGCTTGGCGATCACGTTCTGCGACTGTACCTCGCGCAGCTCGTTTTCGATGTTGAAGCTGGCCGTGGCCTTGAGTGGAACAGGTTTGAAGTCTTTCTTCTTCGCAGCCTCTTTCAACTCATCAAAGCTACGGCCGAGGGCAGTGAACAGCTCGCGTGCCTTCGGCTCAGTGATCCAGGCCTCTACCTCGGCGCGATTCATGTTCTTATCCGGGGTAATGATCTCGAATCCTTCGCGGCTGTGGCTGCCGGAGATCACCTCGTAAGGGTAACCAGCCGGGCCGGTTTCGTGAATGATGATGGCAGCGGCAGCGCCCTTCTCGGCGGCAACCTCATACTTGTAGGTCCAGCGGCCATAGTAGGTCATGGCTTTGCCACCGAACATGGTGCTATCCAACTGCTCCGGGTTCTGAGGGTCCGGCACCGGCGGGTCGCTAACCAGCATCACGATCGTTTTGCCTTTCACGTCCACGCCTTTGTAGTCGTCCCAGCCATACTCAGGCGCTACCACGCCGTAGCCCACAAACACCAGGTCGGAGTTGTTCACTTCAACACCCTCAACATAGCGGCGGGTAAGGGCAACGTAATCGTCTGGAAAACTGAGCGGTATGTTTTTGCCGTTGGCGGTTAAGGTAGCCTTAGGCGTTGGCGTGTAGCCGAACATCGGTACCTTTTGCACGAAGCTGCCATCCGGGTTGCCCGGCTGCAGGCCCAGCTGCTTAAAGTGGCGGGTGAGGTAGGCTACCGTGGAATCTTCCCCTACAGAGCCGGGGGCACGGCCCTCAAATTCATCGGAGGCAAGGGTGGTAATGTGAGCCAGCAGGCTATCGGCCGTAATGCTTTGCAGGGCAGGCTGCAGGTTGGTGCTGTCAGCAGCAGCAGAGAAGGCCTCTCTTTCGGCCTCACTTACCTGCCGGGAGCTTTCGTTGCAGCCTAGGGCCAGCAGCCCGAGCAGGCCCAGCAGCGGAATGTGTTTCTTCATAGGGTCTAGTATCGCTTAGTGTCTCCTCAAGATAACGAAAAATCCCTACTTTATATGTATTGTGCCTCCTAAGCTGCTACCTGCAGCTTTCAGGCACGCCGCTGTGCAGTTCGCTGATAAGGGCGACGATGCTTTCCCGGCCATACGCCAGCTGGCATTCCCATATCACCAGGCGCTGCTAACTAGCCGGTACATGCGCTTATACTTTACGTCGTGCGCCATATTGGCCTTGAACTTATGTTACCAGAAGGCGGAGTTGGTTTTAGGAAGGGCAGGCAGTAGGGGCAGCGGTGCCAGAAGCAGCCATGTACAAACAGGGCCAGGCGGCGCGAGGAATAGCAAATGTCAGGTTTGCCGGGGGCCTTGGGCCAGTGCACGCGGTAACCGCGCAGGCCTGCCTGCCACAGCGTCCTGTGCAGCTTCAGCTCGGGCTGCGTGTGCCCCGCATGTAGCGGCTTACCTTTTCCTGTGCCGTTAGCGGGGGCTGCGGTTTTTTATACTTTCTCTTCTTTGGCAATGCTGTGTTACACCTGTCGCGCAGGTACAACACAAACCAGCAAAGTACAGTTTATACTTGCCGGTGATTTACGATGCCCGGTTGCAGGCGTTCTTCATAACTTGGAGAGGCGTACGCGAGGTAAAACTTAAAGTCTGTTATCAGATGCGGTAGTAAATCCGGGACATGGTACTATCGTAGGGGTCGTAGCCGGGCCGCTTCTTGCTGAACCGTTCGTCTGTGAGCCTGGTGTTTTGCATACGGCTTAGCAGGAAGCACTGCCATCCCTGCCGCTGCTGCCCGGCCTTGCCGGTGCGCCAGGCGAGCAGGCAGGTCTCGTGCTGCTTGTTCTGCCCCAGCAGGTGCGGCTCCACCACATGGCTTTCGTTCTCATACTCGAAGCTTACCAGGAGCCTGGCCCCAATTGCCTTCGAAAGTTCTTCCAGCAGATAGCTATACATAGTTTCCTATTGTTTAGGATCAATAATGTCTGCATTGCTGCTTCCAGACAGCCTTACGCCTCCAGTTCATAAAGCTGAACTACCTTCCCTTTTATAAAGGTGATACTATGTTTGCTGTTATAACAGGAAATAACACAGGCAAAGGTAACTATAATTATACATATTTATTATTGTTTTATAGGTGTAATAGTGTAGGGCCTTCATATCTTGAGGCCAGAGGTGTGCAGTAAACCGCTCTCAGGTAACATAACAGTTGTGCCCATAGCTGCCCCTCGGTGGCAAAGTACCGCCAGGTAGTAGCCCCGGGTGATGCTGACAGGAGGCTTGATCTGCCTACGCTATAGTATAAAATCCTCTCGCTGCTGTATCTTTCAAACATTCTTCCCATTTTAGGGTTTAGATGCATGAAATGGCAACCGATAAAGAGGATATAGGGTATGTTAATAGGTCTTTTATGCTTGATTATAAGCTAAATTTGCTTATGCGAATATGTGTAATTTGAATTTTCAATAATACCTCTAACTTTGCCACTATCACATGCAGTAGTTTATACTATGGATAAATATACATACATCGCCAATGCGCATGGCGATTACATCGATGGGCTGTACAAAGCCTATCAGCAAGACCCGGAATCGGTAGACGCTGGGTGGCGTAAATTCTTCGAAGGATTCGAGTTTGCCACAACCTACGGCGAAAATGGCCACGAGGCCGCCGAAGGCGCAGTAGCTGCTCCTGCCAAAGGTGCCGTTGTGGCCGGCGAGTCTGAGAAAGAGGTTGCCGTGCGCAACCTGATTCATGCCTATCGCACACGCGGCCACCTGCGCTCCAAAACCAACCCGGTGCGTGAGCGCAAAGACCGTAAGGCAAGGCTGGACCTTTCTGATTTTGGTTTAACAGACGCTGACCTCGACACGGTGTTTATGGTGGGGGAGATCATCGGTATCGGCCCGGCTACGCTGCGCGACATCGAGGCGGCCCTGAAAAAGATCTACGCCGGACCCATCGGCTTTGAGTACATGTACATCCGCGACCCGGAGGTGCTGGAGTGGTTTAAGCAGAAAGTAGAGAAGGACTCCCTGAGCTTTAACCCGGCCATCGAGTATAAAAAGCGCATCCTTTCCAAGCTGAACGAGGCGGTGGTGTTTGAGAACTTCCTGCACACGAAGTTTCTGGGCCAGAAGCGTTTCTCGCTAGAAGGAGGCGAGACAACCATCCCTGCCCTGGATGCCGCTATCGACAAGGCTTCTGAGCTCGGTGTGGAGGAAGTGGTGATAGGCATGGCGCACCGTGGCCGCCTGAACGTGCTGGCCAACATCATGGGCAAAACCTATGAGCAGATCTTCTCTGAGTTCGAAGGCACAGCCGTTCCGGACCTGACCATGGGTGACGGTGACGTGAAATACCACATGGGCTTCTCCTCCGAGGTGGTAACGCCATCAGGCAAAAAAGTTAACCTGAAACTGGCTCCGAACCCATCGCACCTGGAGGCGGTGAACCCGGTAGTGGAAGGCTTTGTGCGTGCCAAGATAGACTGCATGTATAGCAAGGACCCGGACAAGGTATTGCCTATATTGATACACGGGGATGCGGCCTTAGCTGGCCAGGGCATTGTGTACGAGGTGACACAAATGGCTAACCTGGAGGGCTACAACACCGGCGGCACCATCCACTTCGTGATCAACAACCAGGTTGGTTTCACCACTGACTTTGAAGATGCCCGCTCCTCCATCTACTCTACGGATGTTGCCAAGATCATCGATGCGCCGGTACTGCACGTAAACGGCGATGACCCGGAAGCCGTGGTATTTGCCATGCGTATGGCCATGGAATACCGCCAGAAGGTGAACAATGATATCTTTATTGACATGGTGTGCTACCGCCGCCATGGCCACAACGAGTCGGACGAGCCGAAGTTTACGCAGCCACAGCTGTACAACCTCATCTCGAAGCACCCGAACCCGCGCGAGGTATACAACAAAACGCTTATCAGCCGTGGCGAGGTGGATGCGGACCTGGCGAAAAGTATGGACAAGGAGTTCCGCAGCCTGTTGCAGGACCGCTTGGACATGGTGAAGCAAAAGCCGCTGCCCTACAACTACCAGGTGCTGGAGAAGGAGTGGCAGGAGCTGCGCCGTTCCAAGCCGGAGGATTTCGAGAAGTCGCCGGAGACGGGCGTATCCGCGGAAGTGGTGGAGGCCGTCGGCAAAGCGCTTACTACCTTGCCGCAAGGCTTTAAACCCCTGAAGCAGATCGAGAAGCTGATCAAAGAGCGCAAGGAGATGTTCTTTGAGACTAGGCAACTCAACTGGGCGGCCGGTGAGTTGCTGGCCTATGGCTCTGTGCTGATGGACAACAGGGTGGTTCGTTTCTCTGGCCAGGATGTGCAGCGAGGCACGTTCTCGCACCGCCACGCCGTGTTGCACGACGCCGTTTCGAGCGCACCGTACAACAGCCTGAACCATATCGTGGAGAAGCAAGGCTCTTTCGAGATCTATAACTCTCTGCTGTCGGAGTATGGCGTGCTTGGCTTTGAGTTCGGCTACGCCATGGCTAACCCGAACGCGCTCGTGATCTGGGAGGCCCAGTTCGGCGACTTCGCCAACGGCGCCCAGGTCATGATCGACCAGTTCATCTCTTCCACGGAGTCTAAGTGGCAGCGTATGAACGGGCTGGTGATGCTGTTGCCGCACGGTTACGAAGGCCAGGGGCCAGAGCACTCCAACGCACGCCCGGAGCGTTTCCTGCAATTGGCTGCCGAGAACAATATCTTCGTCACCTTTATCACCACACCAGCCAACCTGTTCCACTTTATGCGTCGCCAGCTGGCCCTGCCGTTCCGCAAGCCGGCCGTCAACATGTCGCCTAAGTCATTGCTGCGCCACCCGGCAGTCGTTTCTCCGATAGAGGACTTCACCTCAGGTGGTTTCAGAGAAGTGATTGGGGATACGTATGCATCGGCTAAATCGGTGAAGAAAGTGTTGCTGTGCTCTGGTAAAGTATACTTTGACTTGCTGGAAGAGCAGCAGAAGAGCAACCGCAAGGACGTAGCCATCATCCGTATGGAGCAGCTGGCACCGTTCCCGAAAGTGCAGCTGGAGGCCGAGCTTAAGAAGTATAAAAACGCGAAAGTATACTGGGTACAGGAAGAGCCGGAGAACATGGGCGCCTGGATGTACATCCTGCGCATCATGCGTAACGGCGTAGAGGACGTAGTGGCCCGTAAAGCCAGCGCATCGCCGGCCACCGGTTACCTGAAAGTGCACGCCAAAGAGCAGCAGGAGTTAATCGAACGCGCTTTCGCTATCTAAAAATTAATTAGTAATGATGAATGAGTAATGGTTTCAGGAAAGACTTCATGATTCATTCGTCATTAATCATTACTAATTCGTAATTCAAAATTTGTAATTCATAATTGACAAAATATGAGCTTAGAAGTTAAAGTGCCTGCCGTAGGTGAGTCGATCACTGAGGTAACCATAGCCCAGTGGCTTAAGAAAGACGGTGACCGCGTGGAGATGGATGAGGTGATTGCGGAGCTGGAATCTGACAAAGCCACATTCGAACTGCCAGCCGAAGCCGCAGGCATTTTACGCATTGTAGCGCAGGAGGGCGACACCATTGAGGTTGGTGCCGTTATCTGCCGAATCGAGCAGGACGGTGCTGCGGCATCGGCTCCATCTGCGCCAGCCGCCGAGAAAGCTGCTGCGCCAGCTGTACAGGAGTCTGCTCCTGCTGCTGCCGGTGGTGCCGGCGAGGCCGTAGAAATGAAAGTGCCCACCGTAGGCGAGTCGATCACAGAAGTAACCATTGCCAGCTGGCTGAAGAAAGATGGTGACCAGGTAGAGATGGACGAAGTAATTGCAGAACTGGAGTCTGACAAAGCTACGTTTGAGCTGCCAGCCGAGGCGGCAGGTACGCTGGAGATCGTAGCACAGCAAGGTGACACCGTAGAGATAGGTGGGCTGCTCTGCAGAATCGTGCCAGGCGCCGGAGCCGTTAAGGCAAACGCGCAGGCGGCAGCCAAGCAGGAAGAGGCTACGCAGCAGGTTGCCGCGAAGGCCGCTACTGCCTCCGGCGCACAAACCTATGCTTCTGGCACGCCGTCTCCCGCTGCCGGCAAAATTCTGGCTGAGAAAGGTATAAACGCGGCTGACGTGCAAGGCTCTGGCCGTGATGGCCGCATCACAAAGGAAGATGCGCAGAACGCACAGAAGGCTGCCGCTAAGCCAGCCGCTGCCGCTGCTCCTAAGCAGGAGGCTGCCGCTGAGGCACCAGCAGCTGCCGGCGACAGAAACCAGCGCCGCGAGAAAATGAGCTCGCTGCGCAAAACAGTGGCCCGCCGCCTGGTAACGGTGAAGAACGAAACGGCTATGCTGACTACCTTCAATGAGGTGGACATGAAGCCGATCATGGACATCCGCGCTAAGTATAAAGATAAGTTCAAGGAGAAGCACGATGTGGGCCTGGGCTTTATGTCGTTCTTCACGAAGGCCTGTACGGTAGCCCTGCAGGAGTGGCCAGCGGTAAATGCCCAGATCGATGGCAACGATATGATCTTTAATGATTTCGTGGACGTATCGATCGCCGTTTCCTCGCCGAAAGGCCTGGTGGTGCCGGTTATCCGCAACGCGGAAAGCCTGACACTGGATGGCATCGAGAAAGAGGTTATCCGTCTGGCAAAGAAGGCGCGCGATGGCAAGCTTTCTATCGAGGAGATGACAGGCGGTACCTTTACCATCACCAACGGTGGTGTGTTCGGCTCCATGATGTCTACCCCGATCATCAACGCGCCGCAGTCGGCCATACTAGGTATGCACAACATCGTGCAGCGCCCGGTAGCCGTGAACGGACAAGTGGAGATCCGCCCGATGATGTACCTGGCACTTTCTTACGACCACCGCATCATTGATGGCCGTGAGTCTGTAAGCTTCCTGGTACGCGTGAAGGAACTGCTCGAAGATCCGATGAGACTGCTGTTAGGCGTATAATTTATGGAAATAAGGAAGGAGGGGTAAGCGCAAAAGTTTGCTCCTCCTTTTTATTAAACCCACCCCTAACCCCTCCGAGGAGGGGAATTGGGTACTGCAGAAAAATCCCCTCTCGGGAGGGGTAGGGGTGGGTTTTAAAATGCAGAGAAATCAACTAAAAACGAGAGCATAACTCTCCCCAAAGTATAAGACACAATGAAATACGATGTAACTGTAATCGGTTCTGGTCCTGGTGGGTATGTGGCAGCGATCCGTTGCGCACAGCTGGGCCTGAAAACGGCTATTATAGAGAAGTATAACGTGCTGGGCGGCACTTGCCTGAATGTAGGTTGTATCCCTTCCAAAGCGCTTCTGGATTCATCAGAGCACTTCCACAATGCGGCGCATACCTTTACCACGCACGGCATCGAGCTGGAGAACCTGCAGGTGAACATCCAGCAAATGATCAAGCGCAAGGCAGAAGTGGTGAAGTCGAACAACGACGGTATCGCCTTCCTGATGAAGAAGAACAAGATCGATACCTACTATGGCCTGGGCTCTTTCGTGAACAAGAACACCCTTAAGGTAGCCGGTATCGATGGCAATGAACAACAGATCGAGACAGATAAAACCATTATCGCAACTGGTTCTAAGCCGGCAGCCTTGCCATTCCTGCCAATCGATAAGAAGCGCATTATCACCTCGACAGAAGCTCTAACACTGACGGAGGTTCCTAAAAACCTGATCGTGATCGGTGGCGGTGTGATCGGTCTGGAGCTGGGGTCGGTATATGCCCGCCTGGGGTCAAAAGTGCAGGTGGTGGAGTACGTGGATGCCATCATCCCGACCATGGACCGCGCCTTGGGGAAAGAGCTGCAGCGTGTGCTCAAGAAAACGCTCGGCTTTGAGTTCTTCTTTAACCACAAAGTAACCGGCGCTACCAACGAGGGCGAGACCGTGAAAGTAACGGCTGAGAACGCGAAAGGCGAAACCGTAACGTTCGAAGGCGATTACGTGCTGGTATCGGTGGGACGTAAGCCATATACCGAAGGCTTAGGCTTAGAAAACGCGGGTGTGCAGCTAGGCGAGCGCGGTATGATTGCCGTGAACGACCACCTGGAGACAAACGTGCCGGGCATCTACGCCATTGGCGACGTGGTGCGTGGTGCGATGCTGGCGCACAAAGCCGAGGAAGAAGGCGTGCTGGTAGCAGAGCAGATCGTGGGCCAGAAGCCGCACATCAACTACAACCTGATACCTGGGGTAGTGTATACCTGGCCGGAAGTGGCAGGCGTAGGCTTCACTGAGGAGCAGCTGAAGGAGCAGGGCCGTGCTTATAAGTTGGGTTCGTTCCCGTTCAAGGCATCTGGCCGCGCCAAAGCGTCTATGGACACCGATGGTTTCGTGAAGGTACTTTCTGACAAGAATACCGATGAGATTCTGGGCGTGCACATGATCGGCCCACGTGCTGCCGACATGATCGCAGAGGCCGTGGTAGCGATGGAGTTCCGTGCGTCGGCAGAGGATGTTGCCCGCATGAGCCACGCGCACCCCACCTATACCGAGGCTCTGAAAGAGGCTTGCCTGGCAGCTACCGAGAACCGCGCGCTGCACATCTAAGCAAAGTATAGTAAGTATAAAGTAGAAAAGCGCCACTCTGCAAAGGGTGGCGCTTTTTGTTTTCAGGCAGCCTCTGGCAGTATATAAGAAGCCTGCAGGTAGTCAGGCCCTCAGTTCAGGCCTTGCGTACGCTGCGGAGCCTCTATTCCTGTTTCCTTAAGTAAATGTCGTTGCTGATGCTCTCCAGGCTGATCAGGGAGCCGCCACCATTCAGGCTGCCTTTCAACTCATAGCCAACTATGGGGGCATCTTCTTTGCTGTTCATAAAATCAATGCCTAGATCAGAGTAAACCTCACCGGTGACGGTCTCCAGAGAGACCGTCGCCCCCTTTTTTTCAGACCAGCTCATATCCACAAAGCCGCTGATGGATTTGGCCTGTACGGGGCCGGTCAGCCCTCGTAGTTCTATGTCTCCATTGATGGTTTCCACAGTTAAGTCGGCATCTCGGGGTACAAAAATTTCATAGTTAATGTTTGTGCAGGTTACAGCGTGCTTGCCATTTATCTGCATGGTGCTGCTGTTGTAATTCCCGGGGCAGTCCTCTGCCTTGCCCTGCTTCATCAGCTCTTCATCCAGATCCACCTCTACTCGCGCACTTTCGTTGTCAGACTTGAAGTTAAGCAGCAGCGCATCGTTCAGCTTGCCGTTGTTTATTTCATAGGTCACTTTGATGGAGGCTTCTTTTTTATCCCATGCCGTTATTTTGATTTCATCGCCAAACTTAAGGTGCAGGTTAACCTTTTTATTGGCGGGTACAGGTAGCACTTTTTCTACTGTTTTGGTTTGGGCCTGTAAGCTTGTGGTAAATGCAAACCACAGTAAGCTTAAGATGAATATCTTTTTCATAGTTAGTGGTTAAGTTATTTGCTCTTGCGGATAAACATGTCGCCGCTGACGGTATATAAGCTCATTTCTACCCCACCGCCGTTGGTGGTACCTTCTATGGTGTCGCCGCCTGCTACTCTGGATAGGCCGCCTTTGCTGTCGCTTGCTATTTTTATATCAAAGTCAGAGTAAATTTCCCCCTGGATTGATTTAAGTTTGAAGTTTGTCTTGGTGTTGGCAGGTAAAGAAATGTCGATCGTGCCGGCCACCGAGGAGATGGCGCTTGGTTTGGTTTGGTTGAGGCTGGCGAACCTGATCTTCAGGTCGCTGCTGGTTGTATTGGCTACAACCGGCCCCGTAATGTTGGTCAGAGTGGCGTTGCCATTGTTCAGCTTTAACTCGATCTCGCCGCTTACGTCGGACAAGGTAAAGTCGCCGCCGGTCCAGTTCGTCTCTTCATACACTACAGCCACGTTCTTCGGAACCCTTATCGTGTAATCCCCATCCTGGCGTGAGGCTTTGCTGATACGCAGCGTGTTGTTCTCTTTGGTAACCGACAGGCCGAGGCCCGTGTTGTCTTCCGCCTTGTTGTACAGGGGCTTCAATCCCTTGGCACGCACTGGAGGAGCCTCATAACCTTTGGCTTCAATAACAACCTCATCCGCATTGTGCCCCACTACCTGTACCTGGCTGTTATACATGGTAATAACAACGCGGTTGTCCTTGCTGTTGCCGAGCTTTACCCGGTGCGTCAGTGGCTTGTTTTGTGCGGCCGGTGCAGCTTCCTGAGCAGCCTCAGCCATCAGGTGGCCACTTCTGTTTTCCGGGTTGTTAATAGGCGCGCCTAAGGTTTTGGTGGCGAGCATCAGGCATACCGATGCCAGGAACATTAACTTTTTCATGTTCTATTTTATACTAATGTTAAAACTGATTTTATAACAGGATGCCGATCCCTTCTTCGGCTTTGTTTTTCACGATTGGTAAGAGGTTCTCTTTCTGAGTTAGTATCTGAAGCTGCTCTACCGCCTTCTGCTCCTTTAGCTCCACCAGCATATCAATAAGCGTGAGCTGCATGAGCGGGTCCGTCTGTGTTGGCAGCGACCTGATCAAAGCAGTACGCACCTGTTCGTTTTCCTTAAACCTGTACAATGCCTGGCTGGCGGCGAGGCGCACATTCACATTGGGATCGCTGTTCATGGTGCTAATGAGCAGGCGAATCACCTCATCGTCTTCGGACACTGTGCTGAGGTCCTGGCTCACCACACGGATGCGGTCGCTAGCCGAATAGCCTGCCGCCCCACCGGCTGCCAGCACGCTCTTCATCTCTTGTACTTCCTGCCGCAGGGCAACTATCTCGGAAGATTGCTGCGGAGCCGTGGAAGAGCGTTCCATAAACCGCCCCCCGGCCCAGAAGGCGGTTGCTAAAAGTATAATGCTTGCTGCCACGCGCCAGTAAGCGGCGGCTTGCGGTACAGGGAAAAACAGCTGCTTTCCCTGCTGTGGCGTCTTTTCTTCTATTTTCTCAAAGAGCCAGTCGTCTGCCAGAAACTTATCCAGCTGCGCTTCCTGCTGCTGTGCATAGTACCGGAACTGCGCAGCGTGCGGCTGCAGGTGTTGGGGCAGTTGTAGCTCCTGCTGAAAGAAACTCTGCAGTTGCTTTTCTTCCGCCACGGTAGTTTGGCCCTCGTAATACTTTTGCAGCAGCGCTTCTATGTTATCCCACTTCATAATTCTCCAGTTTTAGAAAACCGTCGCGTACACTTTTGCGGGCCCTCGAAAGATGCACCCGAATGTTGTTGACTGTTAAACCCGTTATCTGTTCTATCTCTTCAAAAGAGCAGCCTTCCACATCACGCAGATGCAGGATGAGCTTCTGCTGCTCGGGTAGTGCGGCCAGCAGGCTCTGTACTTTGCTCATGCTGTCGGCCAGTTCAGAGTGTTGGTAAGGCGTGGCCTCTCCCGAGTGCAGCTCCAGGCCTGTTACATCTACTGTGCGCTTTCTCCAGCTTGCTTTCATCTTGTCCAGGCACAGGTTCTTGGTAATAGTCATGGCAAAGGCCTCTATGCTGGTGTAAGCGTGCAGTTTGTGTTTGCCGGACCAGAGTTTCAGGAACACATCCTGCAGTATATCTTCCGCTTCTTCTTTATCACGAAGCATAAAGACAGCCAGCCGATACAGCTTTTGCTTAGCAGGAAGCACCTTGCTTTTAAACTCTTGTAAGTCCATTCAATAACAGAGACGACCGGGGGTGGAAAACATTACAGCAGTTTATACTATTTTTCTGAAATTATGTAGAAGTGCCTTTAAGAGACGTGGGTGTAAGTATAGTTGCCCCCTGGGTGTTTATGCGTTAGAGTAGCGCCTGCCGTCCCCATGCCCTTGGAGCGTGCTGCGTGCGGGGCACCAGTACCAGCAGCACGCTCCAAGGGCCTATGCTTGAGCTGTGGAGGGGAAAAGAAGTATATTTTATATATTTATTGTAGCTCAGGCAACCTCCTTTATACTTTCTGCATCTTTACTACCAGACACCACTTGCAAAGTATAACCTTAACCATACACGATGATGAGAAAAGTATCTTTACTACTCGTACTATTCATGTTGCCGCTCTTAAGCTGGGCGCAAGCCAAAGTAAACGCCTCCGAGATTCTGGCCAGGATAAACCGTGGCGAGGCCGTAAACTACAAAAATGCCGAGATTGTAGGCGACCTGGATATGACGAAGCTGCAGAACATGAAGCTGGTGAAGGGCGGCGACAGCAAGTATAACACCGCTGAATATCTAAGCACGGTAACAGCGCCGCTCACATTTATCAACTGTACTTTTACGGGCGATGTGCTGGGCTACTATAACCCCGACAACGAGGTGAACCTGAAGAAATCGAAGAACGAGGTATACAACACGAATTTTGAGAAGGATGTGCTCTTCGAGAACTGCGACTTCAAGCAAAAAGCAGCTTTCAAGTATAGCAAGTTTGAGGGCAAGGCCTCGTTTGTAAGCAGCCGCTTTGCCGAGGAGGCAAACTTTAAGTATGCCGATTTCGAGCAGAGCGTGAACTTCAGTAATGTGCGCTTCGGCGGAGAGGCCAATTTTAAGTATGTGGAGTTTCCGGAGCGGGCCAGCTTCGCCGGCGCCACGTACAAGGGAGAGGCCAACTACAAATATGCTAAGTTTGAGCGCGGCGCCAACTTCGAGCGGGCGCTGTTCGACGGCACTGCCAATTTCAAGTATACCAAAGTATCCAACACCTTCAACATAAAAGGCGCGAGCTTCCGCGGAGGCAACGACTTTAAGTACACCGAGCTTAACAACAGGAAAATAACGCTGGCCTCTCTGCAGAGCATGAATCAGTAACGCTATAGTACTTGTGCGGTCAGCGCCACCTCCTCTAAAGGGGTGGCGCTGCTGTTTTATACCTTTCCTACCACCAGCACCAGCACCTTCCCCAAGCCTTCCCCGGAAGTATAAACCGGCACCGGCGGCAGCTCCAGCCACTCATGTCGCACCTTGTTGAGCAGCCCCAGGTTTATAGCTTGCTTATACTTCATACTTGCAATGGCTGCGGCCAGGGCGGTTTTGAGGTGGTTTGCCTTTATGCGCAATGTATGCAGCGAATAGCGACCGGGGTGCAGGTGCGCGTGCCAGCCCGCATGCACCCCCCAGCGCAGCGTCCAGGCAGAGCCGTCGGAGAGGGTGCAGAGGCGGTAGCCCTGAGGGGCAAGAAACTGGCGGTATGCTTCGGGCGTCAGCAAGTCGTGCCGTTGCAAGTATAAAATCACCTCTTCCGAGATCTGCAGCGGCGAGAGCGGGCCGATGTACAAATCCAGTTGCGAACCCCCGATCTTGCGGAACGCTTTCCTTAGTTCCTGTTCCGGCAGCGCTATACTCTCCCTGGCAAATGCCTGGATATAGCCCAGGTGATGCTTGAGTGGGTGAAACAAGATAGGCTGGGGCAGTGGTTGCATCATCATACTTGTAGCTGCCTAAGAGGTTTAGGTTGTTGTACTTACGCAGCCTGATACTTTGATATCATACTTTAGATTTCTATGTTCCATAAACTAAATCAGGAACGCTATGGGGATTTTTTATTTATAGGCGGATTGGGACTCATGGAGTTACTCATACTTCTGATCCCGCTCGTGATATGGGGCTATGTTGTTATTGAGATCGTGACAGGGACATTCAAAGACAGCATCGACAAGATGGTATGGCTGCTGGTGGTGTTGCTGGTTCCGTTCATTGGCGTAATCCTGTATTACCTGATAGGCAGGAGAAAGTTGGCACGCTAAACCGGTATTACATAAAGCATGCGCCCTTCAGGAGTAACCTGAAGGGTTTTTTATTTTATTTTTAAGGCGCAGGCAACCAGGCTTCTACCTGCTGCATCTATATCTTACCAAGCCGCTACAGCGGCGGCGCTTTACCTGCTTTATACTTATCACCCTTACCCGCTTACTAAATTGCTGCTGCTGTTTAACCGTGTTGGTAGACATGGATGTATGGTAAGTCGATAGAATAGCGTTATAAGTATAAATTTAGAAAGAAAATATGTAAAGGGTCGGTACCTTGTATAGCATACTACCGTAAAATTAAAGATTACCGCTAACTGCTTCGCCTATGATACAGCTCCAGGATATCCACAAGTACTACGCCGTCGGGCAGAACAAGCTGCATGTGCTCAAGGGTATCGATATGCATGTTCAGGAAGGGGAGTTTGTGTCGATCATGGGCTCCTCCGGGTCCGGCAAGTCCACCCTGCTCAACATCCTGGGCATTCTCGACGATTTTGACCAGGGCAGCTATACGCTGGCGGGCACACCGATCCGGAACCTGAGCGCTGCCAAGGCGGCTTATTACCGCAACCGCTTCCTGGGCTTCGTGTTCCAGTCGTTTAACCTGCTTTCTTTTAAGAACGCGGTGGAGAACGTGGCGCTGCCGCTCTACTACCAGAAGGTGGGCCGCCGGGAGCGCAACAAGCTGGCACTGCAGTACCTGGAGATGGTGGGCCTGAAGGAGTGGGCCGAGCACTCGCCCAACGAGCTATCGGGCGGACAGCGGCAACGGGTGGCTATTGCGCGGGCGCTTATCTCACAGCCCAAGCTCATACTTGCCGACGAGCCCACCGGCGCCCTCGACACCCAGACCTCCTATGAGGTGATGGACATCTTTAAAGAGGTGAACCGCAAAGGCATGACGGTGGTGATCGTGACGCACGAGAACGACATTGCCGCTCAAACGCAGCGGGTGATCCGACTGAAGGACGGCCTGATCGTGAACGACGACCACGGTCTGCTGGAAACCGCTGCTGTGGAGAATGGAATTTTGAATGAGCGAGTTAAGTAATTTTGAATGAGCGAATGAGCGAATGAGTGAATTTATACTTTGTGTGCCATGGTCTCCGCCTTAAGAGAGTCCAGGAAGTATAAAAAGCCCCAACAATCAACAATTAACAATCACCCATTAACGATTCAGTCATTTAACAACAAAACATTCGCTCATCCACTCAGTCACTCATTCAAAATTAGATTCCATTCACTCATCCGCTCATTCACTCATTCAAACTTAAACAGACATGTTCGACATAGATAAATGGCAGGAGATACTGGGCACGATGCGCAAAAACAAGCTGCGCACCTTCCTTACGGCCTTTGGCGTGTTCTGGGGCATCTTTATGCTGGTGCTGCTGCTGGGCGTGGGCAAGGGGCTGGAGAAGGGCGTGGTGAACCGCTTTGGCGATGGAGCCAAGAACAGCATTTTCGTGTGGAGCGGCAAAACCGCGGTGGCGCACAAAGGCATGAAGCCTGGGCGCGAGATCAAATTCACCAACCAGGACCTGAGCGCCATTGAACGAGAGTTAACGGAGCTGAACCTGATGGCGCCGCGCAACCGCATCTGGGGTGAATACACGATCAACTACAAAGACCAGAACGGCTCTTACCAGGTGTTTGGCGCCGCGCCGGACTTTATGGAGATAAACGGAGAGCGTGCTTACCGCGGCCGTATCCTCAACGAGCTCGATGAGCGCGAGAAGCGCAAGGTGATCGTGCTGGGAGAGCAGGTGGCGCAGGTGCTGTTTAAGGAGCAGAACCCCATTGGCGAGTACGTGAACATCCGGGGCATCCACTTTAAGGTGGTGGGCACCTTTAAGGTGCGCGGCAACAACAGCGGCCGTCGCGAGGAGCGCGCCTACATCCCGTTCTCCACGCTGCAAACAGCCTTTAACCAACCCAACCAGGTGCAGCTGATGCTGCTGACGGCCCAGGACGGCGTGCCAGCCAAGGAAATGGAGGATAAACTGCGCTCCCTGCTGGCCCAGCGCCACAAGTTCGCCGAGACCGACGACATGGCCATCGGGGTGGAGAATACCGAGGCAGAGTACCTGAAGGTGCAGGGCTTGTTCAACGGCATCCGCGTCTTCGTTTGGATAGTAGGCATTGGCACCCTGATCGCCGGCATTGTGGGCGTTAGCAACATCATGCTGATCATCGTGAAGGAGCGTACCCGCGAGATTGGGGTGCGCAAGGCGCTGGGGGCCACACCGCTGTCCATCGTGAGCCTGATCCTGCAAGAGTCGGTGGTGATCACAGCTTTCTCGGGATACCTAGGGTTGCTGTTCGGTACGGCTATACTTGCGATCATAGAGCATCTGCTGGTATCGTCGGGGGCGGAGCTGCCGTTTTTCGCCAGCCCGGAGGTGGACCTGCGGGTGGCGCTGTCGGCCACAGTGGTGCTGGTGGTATCAGGAGCCATGGCAGGCCTGATGCCAGCGCTAAAAGCAGCGAATATCAAACCCATCGAGGCGCTCAGGGCGGATTAGGAATTTTGAATGAGTGATTGAGTGAATGTATACTTTGTGTACCAGGACCTCCACTTCAAAAGAATTCAGGAAGTATAAAAGCAACAGCAACCAACAATTAGCAATTAACAAGCAACCATTCACTCAGTCACTCAATCACTCATTCAAAATTAGAAACTATTCACTCATTCGCTCATTCAAAATTAAAAGTATGATCGATATCGATAAATGGACCGAGATCTATAACACCGTCAAGAAGCACAAGCTCCGCACGGCACTCACGGCCTTCGGCGTGTTCTGGGGCATCTTCATGCTGGTGGTGTTGCTGGGTGCGGGCAAAGGGCTGGAGAACGGCATCACCAGCGAGTTTAACATCGCCAAGAACGCTGTGTTTGTCTGGACGCAACGCACCAGCGTGCCTTACATGGGCATGAACGCCGGGCGCACGATTCAGCTGACCAATGACGACGTGGCGGCCATCCGGGCAAGCATACCGGAGGTGGGCGTGGTGGCGCCCAGCAGCCAGCTCTGGGGCGATTTTTCGGTGAACTACAAAGACAAAAGCTCTGCCTTCACGGTAAACGGCGAAACGCCCGACATGCTGTCTGTAAAGCCGATGAAGGTGAAAACGGGCCGTTTCGTGAACGAGATCGACATGCAGGAAAAACGCAAAGTGGCTGTGGTGGGGCCGCGCGTGCTGGAGGTGCTCTTTTCCGACGAGAAACACCCGATAGGCAAGTACATCAGCATCAAAGGCAGCTACTTTCAGGTAGTGGGCACCTTTGAGCCGGTGGGTAAGGGCGAGGACGTGGTGGAAGATGCAAAGGTGATCTACATCCCGCTCACGGCCCTGCAGCAAACTTACAACCAGGTAAACAAGGTGGGCTTTATGGCCATGGTGCCCAAACCGGGCGTGCCTGCCGCCGTGATAGAGGAAAAAACCAAAGCCTTGCTGATGCAGCGCCACCGCGTAGCCCCTACTGACTTGAAAGCCTTTGGCTCGGCCAATGTGGAGAAGGAGTTTCAGGAGGTGCAGGGGCTTTTTGCCGGCATTGCCGGTTTTAGCTGGCTGGTAAGTATAGGCACCATCGTGGCGGGCATCATCGGAGTGGGCAACATCATGCTGATCGTGGTGAAGGAACGCACCAAGGAGATCGGTATCCGCAAGGCGTTGGGGGCCACGCCGCTCTCCATCATCAGCCTGATCATCCAGGAATCCATCGTGATAACCGGGTTGGCTGGCTATGTGGGGCTACTGGGTGGCACCGGCATCATCGCCCTGATAGAGTATGTGATGCGGAAAAATGACGTGCAGGCGGGCTTCTTCGGCATCCCGGAGGTAAACCCCGGCATCGCCCTGACAGCTACCGTGCTGCTGGTGGTAACCGGTGCGCTGGCCGGCCTGATTCCGGCCACCAAAGCCGCCAGGGTAAACCCGGTAGTGGCGCTAAAAGACGAGTAGTTTCAGTTAACAATGATCAATTAACAATTAACAATCATAATGCGCATGAAGGAGAATGTACTTTACAACAAAGCATATGCTTTTGCAATCAGGGTAGTGAGAGCTTACCAGTACCTGGGACAGGAAAAACGAGAGTTTATACTTGCCAAGCAGCTTTTGCGTAGCGGCACATCCATTGGAGCTATCTCAGATGCGGAGTTCTCCTCCAAACTCTCCATTGCTTACAAAGAATGCCTGGAAACGAAATACTGGACTGACCTGCTAAAGGACACAGACTATATCGACGAGAAGCAGCACCGAAGCTTATTTTCAGATGCTGATGAATTAGGCAAGATGCTCTTCTCCAGTATAAGAACTGTGCGTGGCATTAAGACTGATAAATGATAACTGGTAATTGATAAATGAGTATGAAAAAGGTATTGTTAGGCATCTTCCTCCTGATCTTCCTGGGCCTGTCGGGCTGGCTGGGCTACTACTTCTACAACAAGGCCAACACCGACCCCGTGGTGTATAAAACCGAAGCACCCTTTGAGACCGAGATCGTGAAGAAGACGGTGGCCACGGGCGCCATCGTGCCACGCAAGGAAGTCGAGGTAAAGTCGCAGGTGTCGGGTATTGTGGAGGAGCTGTACGTGGAGGCCGGCGAGCTGGTAAAGAAGGGGCAGCTGCTGGCCAAGATTCGCATCGTGCCCAATATGGTGAGCGTGAATAACGCCGAAACGCAGCTGCAGACCGCCAGGCTGAACTTTGAGGGGGCAGAGCGGGAGCTGAAGCGGTATGAGCAGCTGTATGCCGAAAAGGTAATCCCGGAGCAGGAGTTCCGCAAGTATAAAGCCGATTTTGAATTGAAGCGCGAGAACCTCTCCGCCGCCGAAAGCAACCTGCAACTGGTGCGCGAAGGCTCCTCACGCAAGCGTGGGCAACAGTCTAACCTGGTATACTCCACCATCGACGGCATGCTGCTGGATGTGCCGGTGAAAGTGGGTACCTCTATTATCGAGCGTAACAACTTTAACGAGGGTACCACCATCGCCTCGGTAGCCGACATGCGCAGCCTCATTTTTGAAGGCAAGATCGATGAGTCGGAAGTGGGCAAGCTGAAAGAGAACATGGACCTGCTGCTGACCATCGGAGCCATCGAGGGGCGCGTTTTCGATGCCAAGCTGGAGTTTATCGCCCCGAAAGGCGTGGATGAGGAAGGCTCTATCAAGTTCCCGATCCGGGCGAAGGTGCTGCTGGATGAGAAGGACTTTATACGCGCCGGCTACAGCGCCAACGCCGACATTGTGCTGGACAAGCGGGAAAAGACGCTGGCCATTAAGGAAAGTATGCTGAAGTTCGAGAAAGAGCAGCCTTACGTGGAGGTGGAGACGGCGCCGCAGCGGTTCGAGAAGCGCAAAATTAAAACAGGCCTCTCAGACGGCATTAACATAGAAGTGGTGTCGGGACTCGAGAAAAATGAGAAAGTAAAGGTGCCGGAAGCTAATACGGTGCAGACGTAACGTATAATGTGTTTGTTGTTTGTTTAAGGAGAGAAAGCGGGTTTTATGCCCGCTTTTTCTATTTCCAGGCAAACTCCCACACTACCCAAAAGCAACTGTTGGTAATATACTTTGATTGCCCTACGGAATAAGTAGCGGGCAGGCAGCCCAACGACTAAGTGAATCGGTAAAACAAGTATAAAGAAATGTTGAATATTTACCGTGAAGCGATGAAAATGAGAAGCATGAAAGTTGTAAAGCTGCTGGCCCTATGCCTGATGGTGGTGCTGAGCGGGCTGTCGGTAGCTTGCGATGACGATGACGACGATGATGACAACGGCCTGGATGATGAGATTGAGTTTAACAACGTGGCGCTGACCGGGGCCAACGAGCGGCCGGTGGTTGCTACGGAGGGGGCAGGAGAGATGGATGTGGTATACGACGACGTGAACAACACGCTTAACTACACCATAACCTGGCAGTTGGGCAACCCGGATGATGCCACCACTGCCATGCACTTCCATGGACCTGCTGACCCTAACTCCAGCGCGCCACCCGTTATTGACATTGAGGAGGGCTTTAACCAGGGCTCCAGTGGCACCATCTCGGGCAGCACCCGCCAACTGACCGAGAACGAGGAGGACGATCTGGAGGCAGGTTTATGGTACGTAAACATCCACAGCACAACCTACCCCGCCGGGGAGCTTAGGGGCAACCTGATTCCGTAGAAAGGTAGCTATACTTTTCCTTTGGAGGTTCAGTTAAAGAGCCACTGCAGCAGCAAGTGGGAGGGAAGAAATACGCCCAAGGGGAAAAAGATCATCACAGCACCGAAGTATAAGTGGGGAGGAACAGTATGCTGCGGTCTGTTGCCGGGGCCAAATACCCAGTTAACGTTCTCCTGCGGATCGGTGAGGAAGTAGGTGAGCACCAGCACGACCCAGGCCAGGGCCGTTTGCCAGTAAAGCGCCTCCGGCTCGTATCCCCACTCTACTAAAAGCCATAGTACAAGTATAGGCAACACCACATGAAACAACGACAGGCCCCGCAGGAACAGGCTTTTGTGCGCATCAAACATGTAGCCACTCAGGCCCAGTAGTTGCCGCCCTGTCAGCAGCCTTGCGAAGTAATCCAGGTTCCAGACTAGCTCCAGCGCCAGCACGCCCACGGCCACCATACTTAACAGCAGCCTGCTGCCGGTCCAGAGCACAATGCCCACAGAGAATAGCGCGATATCCGAAAACCACAGAAAGTTACCCGGGCCGTAACTTTTCCAGTAAACCGGAATGAGTACCAGCAAAAAGGCGGTATAGGCCAGTTGCAGCCAGAGCGGTACGATGCTTAGGTCGGTGTCCATACGTTGTGTGGAGGTTGCGGCACTACCATAGTATACCGTAGCCGGAAGTATAAAGTATAAACTGGGGCAGTCCGCACCGATTTTTTTTACCTTTGCGGTAGTTATACTTACAGCAGACCATGGCACAGCATTATAACACGCCTTCCGCAATACAGATCGTCGATTTCAACATTTTCTACGCCCAGGCTTTTTACGACCTCAACCACGAGTGGATCTCTACCCATTTTGTGATGGAAGAGGCCGATAACCAGTCGCTCAGCGATCCGCAGGGCTACATCATCAACAAAGGCGGCCATATTCTGATGGCGCTCTTTAACGGGGAGCCGGTAGGAACCTGTGCGCTGCTAAATGAGGGTGAAGGTGTGTTTGAGCTCGCCAAGATGGCCGTGGCCCCTAAAATGCAGGGCATGAAGATCGGGAAGATGCTGGGCGAGGCCGCCATAGACAGAGCCCGCCGTGTGGGTGCCCGCAAAGTATACCTGGTGTCGAATAGGAGCCTGCTGCCTGCCCTGAACCTGTACCAGCGCCTGGGTTTCGTGGAGGTGCCGATGCCCCCGAGTATTTATGAGCGGGCGGACATTAAAATGGAGCTGGAGTTGAAGGAGGAAGTATAGGGTATACTTTTGTAGCCGCTTTTCTGGCACAAGTCTTCAGCCTTGTGTTCTTTTCATGATATCGAGTTTGTAACTCAATTGGCTTGTAAAGCCATACTTTATACTTTGGCTATACTTGCTGGTTTATACTTCATACCTATCGCTGGCGCGGGCTTGTAGCCCGTGCCTTTTTATTGCTGTAGCCTTGCTTGTCGGTTTATACTTCAGCCATACTTTATGATTGCTGATTTATACTTTGGCTAAACTTTCATAGCTACTGCTTGCTGCATCTTCATGCAGGTCATCCTGACTAGCTGCCGTTCATCCTTGGCTTTACAACCTGCTCGTTTCACCTCTGCTTTGGTGCTCTCAAGCCCGAGAGGGCTCGTCTTCGGGCATCGCGCTGTGTACATTTCCTTTGCTTGACCTGCGGTCTCCGCAATTTCGCTAAAGCGAAACCGGAAATCTACAAGGCGCTCAACCCAAAGACTGGGAACAGATTCGATAGCCACCGCCAACAGAGCTTGAACCAAGTCCCCCTTCGAAGGGGGCAGGGGGATGATGATCGCCTGCGGATAATTCACCTCCTCTGGACTAGCCATAACGCGAGTTTTGAGCTAGCGAGCTTAGCTCTCAGGGGTGGGTTTATACTTTGTAGGGACAGGGCGCGACCTGTCCGCGCGATACCAGCAACTATGCAATTTATACTTCAGCATGAGTAACTACGAGCTCCCCTCCTGGGGGTAGGGGCCCTCGAAAAAGCCAAGGAGGGGCAGGGGTGGTTGGACCCGGTAAAGTATAAACGCTTCATACTTCAGGAGAGGCGCTTAAAACTCCTCCTCCTCCCCGCCGCCATTCTGCTCGCGCTGCTCGTTGCGTCGGTTGCGTCGGTCGTTGTCGTCGCTGTTGAGGCGGTAGGTGAAGCCCAGGTACACAATGCGGCTCTGGCGGCGGTTTTCGATCTCGGACCTGAACTCCGGCCCATAGCTCAGAAAATTGAACTGGCGGGTGTTGAACAGGTCGGAAATACGCAGCGAAACTGTACCTTTCTTTTTCAATACATCCTTCTTCATGCCGAAATCCGCACTGAACATCTCCTCCATCTGCCCCTGTATATCGTTTCTGGGTGCACGGTAAAAGCCGGAAAGCTGTATGTCCAGGTCCTTCCACACCGTCATGGTAGAGTTAAGCTTAGAATTCCAGCTAAACTGGGTGCTGCTCAGCTCAGTTTCATTTTGGGTAGTGCTCAGCTCCGTTCTGAACCCCGACCAGCTGGCGTTCAGTCGCCACCAGTTTGTAACCGGGTAATTGGCCCCAAACTCGAACCCGTAGGAGGTGTTATCCGACAGGTTAATGAAGGTCGTCTGCGTGCCCGGTTCTTCCACGCCGTTTACAACAATGGTAGCCGGCTCCCGGAAACGCTCGATCTCATCGGTGGTGTGGCGGTAAAACATAGTGGCATTGAACGAGGCCTGGCCCCAATAGAGTAGGTAGCCTAATTCCAGCGAGTTCACGAACTCCGGATCCAGGAAGGGGTTACCGTAGGAGAGGTTATACCTGTCGGAGCGGTCCACGAAAGGGTTCAGGAAGCGGCTGCGCGGCCGGTTGATGCGCCGACTGTAGCTGAACTGTACCTTGTTATCCTCATTAAAATCGTTGGTTATGAACAGGGTAGGGAAGAGGCTGAAGTAGTCGTTGCGGTATGCCTCATCGGTGGTGCGCAGGTCTGATTTGGTGGTGGTGTGCTCGGCGCGAACGCCCAGCTGATAAGTTATACTCTTGAACTTGCTGCTATAGTTGGTGTACACTGAGTACACCTGCTGATCGAACACAAAGTGGTTGCTTTGGTCGAAGTCGTACACCAGTTGCCCAGTTTCATTGTCCTGGTTAAAGAAGCGGGAGTCCTCGTCCAGCCGCTCGAAGGAGGTGCGGAAGCCTGCCTCCAGTCGGCTGTTCTCCGAGAAAGGGTGCACGTAATCAGCCTTGGTCACAAACTCGTAGTTCTTGTCATCCACCAGTGTCTGCTGTAGCTCCGTCAGCGTCTCGGCACCTATGCGCCTCTCATCAAACAGGGCCACCTCATCGTCCACGTTAGCATTGTAAATCACGTCAGCCGTCAGTTCCTGGCCTTTGCGGTCGAAGGTCTGGCGGTAGCCCAGGGTAAGGTCCAGGGCGCGCT
Organism: Pontibacter kalidii; assembly: GCF_026278245.1. NCBI lineage: Bacteria > Pseudomonadati > Bacteroidota > Cytophagia > Cytophagales > Hymenobacteraceae > Pontibacter > Pontibacter kalidii. The sequence goes on from NZ_CP111079.1 coordinate 4,550,830, forward strand.
CGTCTTCCACCTCGCGGGCATCGCGGGTGCGGATGCTTTGCAGTGTGCGGTTCTCATCGAGAAAGCGGTAGCGAATGTCGTTGGTGCTCTCATCCTCCCCAAAACGATACAGCGCCGAGGCCGACAACGTGTGCTTTGGCGTGAGGTAGTAGTCGGCGCCAAGGCGGAAGTTGTGGGAGAGGTCCAGGCTGTTGCGCTCGCCCTCCTGCAGGCGGTAACTGGTGCTGTCTATCTGGCTGGCATCGTTCAGGTAAAAGTTGGTGGTGTTGTTTTTTTGGGTGCCGGGGCGGGTACGTTGCCTGAAATCGTAGCCGCCGTTCAACGACCATTTGTCGTAACGGTAGTTGAGGTTGAGCGAGGTGTTGTAGTTGTCGTACGTGCCGGCCGTAACGGAAGCCGAGCCGTTGAAGCCGGGTTTCTTCTCCTTTTTGAGCACCAGGTTGATGATGCCCGACGTGCCCTCCGGGTTATACTTGGAGGAGGGGTTGGTGATCAACTCAATGCTCTCGATCATGTTGGCCGGTATCTGGTCCATCGTCAGCTCTGACAGTGCCGACCGCTTGCCATCAATAAGTATGGTGACGTTGGAACTGCCGCGCATGCTCACGTTTCCGTCAATGTCCACATCCACCGAGGGCAGGTTCTGCATCACCTCGGCTACCGAACCGCTTTGTGCCGCCAGGTCCTGGCTCACGTTTACCACCCGCTTGTCCAGCTCAAACTCCACGATCTGGCGCTGCGCTACCACCTCCACCTCGCCCAGTTGGGTGGCAGAGGCGCTCAGGGTAATGTTGCCCAGTGCAGCCTCCGGCTTGTCGGCGGTGATGTTAATGCCGGAGACATATTTTGTGGGATAACCTACCATGGATGCGCGCAGGACATAGCGGCCGGCAGGTACGCGGTCCAGTATAAAAACGCCCTCTACATCGGTGGTAGCGCCGGTTACCAGGCTGGAGTCGGGTAGGGTAAGCAGCACCACGTTGGCGAATCCAAGGGGCTTGCTACTGCCCGCCTCCAGTAATGTGCCACTTACCCTGCCGCTGGTGGTATTAGGCGAGCTCTGTGCCGGGAGTGCGATAGGGGCAAGTATAAACAGGAGGCAAAGTATAAAAGGCAAGTAAGTCTTCATCATAGTTTTATAAGCGTCGGTTATTCAAAATGCAAAGCAGGTAGGTGTGGGTGCAATACCTACGTAGTATAGTGCGACTGCAAAAAAGGGTGAAGGTTTAAAAGCCGGGCAAAGTTTTAGCCGATTTGCCGGTGCTTTATCTTGCAACAAGCTTGGCTATGGCTTGTTTGGGTACGGGCGTAAAAAAGGAGCACCAGCCGTGGCTAGTGCTCCGGTATAGTATAGTCTACGGCGATTTATACGTGCTGAGATAGGGTTTTGCTCAAAAAATCCCACACCACCACGCCGGTGGCCACCGAGATGTTGAGCGAGTGCTTGGTGCCGAACTGTGGAATCTCCAGCACAAAATCAGAATGGTTAATAACTTCCTGCTCCACTCCGAATACCTCGTTGCCCAGCACCAGTGCATACTTCTGACCCGGTTCTGGCCTGAACTCGTGCAGCTTTATACTTCGCTCGGCCTGCTCCACCGAGCCTACCTGATAGCCCTGCGCCTTCAGCTCCATTACCAGCTCCAGCGTGTCCGGCACATGCTCCCAGGCCACCGACTCGGTCGCGCCCAGGGCGGTTTTCTCGATGTCGCGGTGGGGCGGTTTGCCCGTAATGCCGCACAGGTATACTTTTTCGGCCATAAAGGCATCAGCCGTGCGGAAAACGGAGCCCACGTTGTTGAGGCTGCGCACATTGTCGAGCACCAAGACTAACGGTATTTTTTTCTTATTTTTGAATTCTTCAACCGAGTCGCGGTTGAGGTCGTCCATCGAGAGTTTACGCATGTTTTGTTGACAAAGGACTGTTTGACAAAAGACAAAGGACCAGACGTGCTTTGCCGCTGCAAAGGTCCGGCGAAGCGGGCAGAAATCAAACTATGATTAAATTGTTGGAGGAAGTATAAAGTATAGAGGGAGTACAAAGTATAAATGCACTGCTCTTTCTACCCGCTCTTCCGGATTTGCAATCCGAAAGTATAATAGCTGCGGATTTGTCATCCGCCATAGCAAAGGCAGTGGCTACGGACAGGAAAGCGGATTGCAAATCCGCAGGTAGCAAAGTTCCGGATTGCAAATCCGGAACAGCATAAAGCTTTTAGAAAATAAAGCTCGAAAGCAAAGTATAAATTCCCCTCCTCGGAGGGGTAGGGGTGGGTTAAGTCCACCCCCATCATCATTTACAAAGTATAACTCGTGATGCAAGAGCATCCGCCAAAGTATAAAGTATGAAAGGAGGAGATAAAGGCACGGTAACGCCGCTGATGAAGCAGTACAACGCCATTAAGGCGAAGCATCCGGGGGCGCTGCTGCTGTTCAGGGTAGGCGACTTTTACGAGACCTTTGGCGAGGATGCCATTAAGGCAAGTAAGATTCTGGATATCGTACTGACCAAACGCGGCAACGGCTCGGCCTCCGAAACGGCGCTGGCCGGCTTCCCGCATCACTCCCTGGATACGTACTTGCCCAAGCTGGTGCGGGCCGGCGAGCGCGTGGCCATCTGCGACCAGCTCGAAGACCCTAAAACGGTGAAGGGCATCGTGAAGCGCGGCGTAACCGAGCTGGTAACGCCGGGTGTGTCGTTTAATGATCAGGTGCTCGAGCGCCGCAGCAACAATTACCTGGCCGCCGTGCACTTCGGAAAAACCGAGACCGGTGTCTCCTTTCTGGATGTCTCTACCGGCGAGTTTATCACGGCCCAGGGCGATAAGAACTATATCGGAAAGCTGCTGCAGAGTTTGGCGCCAGCCGAGGTGCTCTTCTGCAAGCGCGAGAAAGAGACCTTTACCGAGCGTTACGGCCCTGATTTCCGCTACTATGCGCTGGACGAGTGGGTGTTCAAGTATGATTACGCCTACGAAGGCCTGACGCGGCAGTTTGGCACTGCCTCGCTGAAGGGCTTCGGTATTGAAGGTATGAGTGAGGCGATCATCTCGGCCGGGGCCATCCTGCATTACCTCTCCGAAACGCAGCACAACGAGATCAGCCACATCGCCACCATCTCCCGCCTGGAGGAAGACAAGTACGTGTGGCTCGATCGCTTTACGGTGCGCAACCTGGAGTTGGTATACCCGCAACACCCGGAGGGTGTACCCCTGATCAATGTGCTGGACCAGACGGTAACACCGATGGGCGCCCGCCTGCTAAAGAAGTGGGTGGTGTTGCCGCTAAAGGATGTGGTCCAGATCCGTCGCCGCCTCGACACGGTAGAGGCCCTGACACAGCACCGCGAGCTGCTGGATGAGCTGGTGCTGCACCTGAAGCAGATCAACGACCTGGAGCGCCTGATCTCGAAGGTGGCCGTGCGCCGCGTGAACCCGCGGGAGCTGGTGCAACTGGCCAAGGCGCTGGAAGCCATCCTTCCGATTCAGAAACTGCTGGCTCTGAGCGATATTCCGGCCCTGCAGAAACTGGCGGCGCAGCTGGCCCCCTGCGACGGGCTGCGCGAAGAGATCCGCAATACGCTGAAGCCGGAGCCGCCGATGCTCACCAACCAGGGTAATATGATCAACGAAGGCGTGAATAAGGAGCTGGACGAGCTGCGTGCCATTGCCTTTTCGGGCAAAGATTACCTGGCGCAGGTGCAACAGCGTGAGATCAAGAACACGGGCATCAGCTCCCTTAAAATTGCTTACAACAAAGTGTTTGGTTATTACCTGGAGGTAAGCAACGCGCATAAAGACAAGGTGCCGAGCTCCTGGATACGTAAACAGACGCTGGTGAACGCCGAGCGCTACATCACCGAGGAGCTGAAGACCTATGAGGAGAAGATCCTGAACGCGGAGGACCGCATCTATAGTATAGAGTTCGGCCTGTATAATGAGCTGGTGCTGTACGCGCTGGATTATGTGGCGCAGGTACAGCAGAATGCCAAGGTTATCGGCGTAATCGACTGCCTGAGCGCCTTTGCAGGCATTGCCCTGGGCAGCAACTACGTGAAGCCGGAGGTAAGCGACAGCCATGTGCTCGACATTACAAAAGGACGCCACCCGGTTATCGAAAAGCAGCTGCCGCTGGGAGAGACCTATGTGCCGAACGACATCTTCCTGGACAACGAAGAGCAGCAGGTGATCATCATCACAGGCCCGAACATGGCCGGTAAGAGCGCCCTGCTGCGCCAGACGGCCCTGATCGTGCTAATGGCCCAGATCGGGTGCTTTGTGCCGGCAGAGGCTGCCAAAATCGGCATCATCGATAAGATCTTTACCCGTGTGGGTGCGTCGGACAACCTGTCGCGGGGCGAGTCTACCTTTATGGTGGAGATGACCGAGACGGCCAGCATCCTCAACAACCTCTCGGACCGAAGCCTGGTGCTCATGGACGAGATTGGCCGGGGCACGAGCACCTACGATGGCATTTCCATTGCCTGGGCCATTGTGGAGCACCTGCACAACCACCCTAAGTATAAGGCCAAGACGCTTTTTGCCACGCACTACCACGAGCTGAACCAACTGGCCGAGGAACTGCCGCGCGTAAAGAACTATAATGTATCGGTGCGCGAGGCAGGTGGCAAGATCCTGTTCATGCGTAAGCTGGTGCCAGGCGGCAGTGAGCACAGCTTTGGTATACATGTGGCGCAGATGGCCGGTATGCCGAACAACGTCGTGCTGCGCGCCGATGAGATCATGCACCACCTGGAGAAGGAGAAGGTGTCGGAGCAGGCGCCGCAGCAAAAGATGAAGTCGGCCCCGAAAAGTAATTACCAGCTCAGCATGTTCGAGCTGCACGACCCGCAGCTGGCGCGCGTAAAAGAGCTGATGGAGCAGCTGGACATCAACACCATCACGCCGGTAGAGGCGCTGCTGAAACTAAACGAGCTCAAGCTATTGCTGCAGGATAAGCAACAGGCTGGGGCGCGATAGAAGGAAAAGCTCTCCTGAGAAGGTAGGGCGTTTCATTTTAGAAAATGTAGCTATAAGTTCCCTGTCATTCTGTTGAGAATCTTGGTGGAAATAGAGGGCCCCTTCCCCCGGGAGGTTAAGCTATCGCTATTGGCCCACAAGATCCTTTCAGGATGACAAAAAAGAGAGTTTTAGTCTTTTGCCTTTGAGGTGTGAGCATGAGCTATACTTTTGAAGAACTCATACTTGCCGCCGCAGCCAGAAGTATATTTTCAACGTATAAACTCATTTGTTTTTCGCCCCGGGCAGTATAAGTTTGCTGGTGCCGGCAGGTAGAGCGGGCGGGGCTGCATGAACGATAAAAAGGAGTTTAAAAATTTCTGCCTGATTATCAGCAGGAACTATAAACAGGCTGTTTTTTTTTACAGCAACTATTGACAAGTCAGATTTTGTCTCTATCTTTGCATCACTAAATCACTACGGAGGTTTAGAGAAAACAAAAGCGGGAGTAGCTCAGTTGGTAGAGCGCGACCTTGCCAAGGTCGAGGCCGCGGGTTCGAATCCCGTCTCCCGCTCACGAAAAGCAAGACAGAAGACGTTGTGATAAACAACGTCTTTGTTTTTTACACTCATTTCTCCGGGATCAGCCCGGAGGTTGCCGGGATGGTGGAATTGGTAGACACGCAAGACTTAAAATCTTGTGGCCGCAAGGCCGTGCGGGTTCGATTCCCGCTCCTGGTACTGCATTAAAATGAAAGGCTGCTGGCTCATAACCGGCAGCCTTTTTTTATTACGTTGCAACAAGTAGACCATCAAACTACGGATCAATCCGAAAACTTGTGGGGCAGTGAAAAAAAGAGCAGCTTTGCGTGCGTATAATTCACCACACACGCTTTTCCCTTGCAAGATCCTTACCTCACTCTTATCCGCTGTCTCTTGCCAGAAGGTATTCTGGAGTACTTCAACGTAACACATGTCCTGCAAGGCCCGGCAGGCCTGCAGCTGCAGTTGGAGGAGAAGAACCTCCTCCCCGAAGTTTATCATGGCCAGCGCTCTGAGTCCAAAGGTTTCCTGCCTGAGATTAAGCTGCAGGATTTCCCTATCCGTGGCCAGCAGGTCACCCTCTGCATCAAAAGACGCCGCTGGCACTTACCTGACTCGGGAGAGGTAATCACCAGAGACTGGAAACTGGTACAACAGGGAACGCGAATGACAAGTGAATTCGCCGCTTTTTTAAAAGCAGCACTTGGATAACACCCCCGTCAGCTGCCGGCAACTGGCCAGCTACTTCCACCTGGACGGCAAACAGCTCCAGGAGCAGTACAAGGAGCACATCAGCCACTTTCACCAATGGGAGCAGCGGGAGCACGCCTCCGACTGGATGCGCTTTCCCCAGAACGTTGGCCAAGAGCTGAGCATTGATGAGACAGCCCTCTCCAATGGAGAGCTCTACACCATCCTGACCAACAAAGCCGCTAAAGGCAGAAAAGGCGCGCTGGTGGCGATGGTCAGGGGCACACAGGCAGAAGACATTATCACAGTGCTGGAAGGCATACCCCAGACGGCCAGAGCCAAAGTCCGGGAGGTGACCCTGGACATGGCCAAGGCTGTGAGAGGCTGCTTTCCCAAAGCTTGCCGGGTCATTGACCGTTTCCATGTCCAGAAGCTGGCTTATGAAGCGGTGCAGGAGCTTCGTATCAAGTACCGCTGGCAAGCCCTGGATGAGGAAAACCAGCGGTTAGAGCAGGCGAAAAGGAGCAGGCAGCGTTTTGACGCGGAAGTACTATCTAACGGGGACACGTTGAAGCAGCTGCTGGCCCGCAGCCGCTACCTGCTCTTCAAGCACCGAAGCAGATGGAGCGCCTCCCAAAAGGAAAGAGCCGATATGCTCTTCTACAGGTATCCGCTGCTGGGCAGGGCCTATGACCTGGCCATGGAGCTGGGCCAGATCTTTACCTATTGCAAAAGCAAGCAGCAGGCATTCAAGCGCCTGGCCATCTGGTACAATGAAGTGGAGGCCTCCGGTATAGACTCCTTTCGCACGGTGGCCCGGTCGGTACAGAATCATTATGAGCACATCCTCAATTTCTTCAATAACCGCAGCACCAATGCCTCGGCCGAATCCTTCAATGCTAAGGTAAAAGCCTTCAGAGCCACCTTCAGGGGAGTCAGAGATACAACGTTTTTCCTCTTCCGACTAGCCAACATCTATGCCTGAGAAGAGCTACCCCACAACTATTCCGCTTGATCCCAAACTACCCCTAGTTATACTTGTGCCCCCAAACAAAAACACCTCCCATACTTTAAAGTATAAGAGGCGCTCCGAAAGTATAAATTAGCTTTTAACCTATCTCGCCAAATCCTTTGCCCTGTTAGCGTCTATGGCGATCAGTATGAATAGCAGGATGGTGAACGACCATAGCGAGGAGCCGCCGTAGCTGAAGAAGGGTAGCGGGATGCCCACTACCGGTGCCAGGCCGATCGTCATGCCCACGTTTACCAGGAAGTGGAAGAAGATGATGGAGGCCACGCAATAGCCGTAGGTTCGGGCGAATACTGACTTCTGCCGCTCCGCTATATTCACAATTCGGATAAGGAGCAAAAGGAAGAGAGCGATTAAAATGGTACTGCCCACCCAGCCGTGCTCCTCGCCGATGGTACAGAAGATAAAGTCGGTGCTTTGCTCGGGCACGAAGTCAAATTTGGTCTGAGTGCCTTCCAGAAAGCCCTTGCCCCAGAAGCCGCCGGAGCCGATCGCGATCTTCGACTGTGTGACGTTCCAGCCGTAGCCCAGCGGGTCCGCCTCCGGGTTAATAAGCGCCTTGATACGGTTCTGCTGGTGTGGCTGCAGCACATCGTTCACAAAGAAATCCACGCTGAAGATCATCCCCACCACAACGACCCAAAGCCCGATCAATACCTTGAAGCGGCGCAGCAGGCGGTAGTCCAGCCAGGTGGCCAGGGCCATGAGTATGGTGATGCCGGCGATCAGGTAGAGCTTGGGCACCAGCAGCGTAAGTATAAATATAGCCGCCGCGGAGCCGCCTATGATAAGTATAAGCGGCGACATCCCCTCGCGGAAGTAAGCAAGTATAAATGCGGCGAACACCAGCGCAGAGCCTGTCTCGTTCTGTAGTACAATGATAACAGGAGGAACAAAGGTGATGGCAGCCAGAATCATTTGGTCCTTGAAGTTCTGCTGGCGCAGGTTTATACTTCCCAGGAACCTGGAGGCAGCCAGCGCCGTGGCGAATTTGGCCAGCTCGGCAGGCTGCAGGCGTATCCCAGCCCCCAAATCGAGCCAGGAGCGCGAGCCTGCAATAGGTTTGGCCACCACCAGCGTTACCAGCAGCAGCAGTATAATGAAGCCGTAAATGGGGTAAGCCAGGTGCTCGTATACTTTGTAATCTACCACCAGCAGCACAATGATGAGCAGGAAGGAAGCACCGATCCAGGCCAATTGCTTGCCTGAGTTAATGTCGAAGCTCAGGATGTTCACCACGTTGTCGGGGCTGTAAACAGCGGCGTAGATGTTCATCCAGCCCAGCGCCACCAGCAGAAAATATAGCAGGATGGTAACCCAATCCAGGTGCGGGGCAATAAAGCCGGAGCTGCGGCGGCTGCGAGGCGCGGTGCTTGCCAGTCTTTGTCCGAGTACTTTCTCCATACTTTATTTCGATCTGATGTTGAGGTATTCGCGGCTCAGCACCCATTTCTCCTGCGCCTTCATGGTAACCGTATCAGTCAGGTACTGCTCTATCATCAGGCCGGCAATAGGGGCCGCCGACTGACCTCCCCATTTACCGTGCTCCACGTAAACGGCGATGGCTATCTTCGGATCATCCTTTGGGGCAAAGGCCACAAATACAGCATGGTCGGCGCCCTGCGGGTTCTGGGCGGTACCGGTTTTTCCGCATACTTCTATGCCTACTTTCGCCAGGTTGGCGCGGCGGCCTGTACCTGCCCGCACTACTTCGGCCATGCCCGCAATAATCGGCTCGAAGTGCTGGGGGCTTACAGAGGAGTGGTGCTTCTCCTGGTACTCCTTCAGCGGCTTGCCCTCGTCGCCCACAGAGCGGATGATGTGCGGGGTGATGTAGTAGCCCCGGTTAGCAACGACAGCCATAAAGTTGGCCATCTGCAGCGGCGTTACCCCCAGCTCCCCCTGGCCTATACTCAGAGAGTAGATGGTAGAATATTTCCAGCGGTTTTTGCCGTACACCCGGTCGTATAGGTCGGTGGAGGCTATAATTCCTTTCTTCTCGCCAGGGATATCAATGCCCAGCTGCTTGCCAAAGCCAAAGGAGAGCACCTGCTCGCGCCACTCCTTCAGGCCAATGGCCGTATCCGTAAAGGTGTTTTTAGACTTGCCCTGGTTGATAAGCGCCTTGTAAGCCAGGTAAAACCACGGATTGCAGGAGTGCTGCACCGCCCCGTACAAGTTCAGCGGGGAAGGGTGGTTATGGCAGTTTACCAGCGACCTGTTACAGGCGAATGTTGTGTTGGGGGTAATCACCCCTTCCTCCAGTGCAATCAGGGCTTGTGTTAGCTTAAAGATAGAGCCTGGCGGGTTCTGGTCGGCCATGATCGGGCGGTTGAACATGGTCTTGTTAGAGTCCTGCAGCAGCTCCATGTAGTTCTTGCCGTAGTCTTTGCCGGTAAACAGGTTGGGGTCGTAGAATGGCGCCGACACGTAGGCCAGAATCTCACCGGTGGCGGGCTCAATGGCCACGATACTTCCTTTGGCCCCATTCATCAGGTGCTCGCCGTAGGCCTGCAGGTCCAGGTCAATGGTGCTCACCAGGTTCTCGCCGGCCACGGCCAGGGTGTCGAAGGCGCCCTCGCGGAAGGAGCCCTTCTCCACGCCGCGCACGTTCACCATTTTATACTTCACGCCGCGCTGGCCCATCAGGTACTTCTCGTACTCCAGCTCTATGCCCGCTTTGCCAATATAGTCGCCAGGACGGTAGCCGCTATAGGCGCTGTCCTCCAACTGCCGCGGACTGATCTCGGCGATATAGCCCAGGGCGTGCCCCAGGCTCTGGTGCGGGTAGCCGCGTGCGGTACGGGCGTTAATGTAGAAGCCAGGGAAATCGATCAGGTTGTTCTGAATGTAGGCGAATTCCTGCGTGCTCAGCTTCTGGTAGAAAGGGGAGGGCTGCACGTAAGAGAAGGAGCGGGCCTTCTTCAGGCGCTCGCGCACATCCTCCAGCGGCAGCTTCACGAGCTCTGCCAACCGCAGCGTGTCCAGGTCCTTCACATCCTTGGGTACCACCATCAGGTCGTACACAGGCGTGTTCTGCACCAGCAGCTTGCCGTTCCGGTCGTAGATCAGGCCCCGGAAAGGATATTGGATGATGGGTTTGATGGCATTGGTCTCGGCAGCCTGCTTGTAGCTGCTGTCCACTACCTGAATATAGAAAAGCCTGGTGGCGAAAACGATCCCTACCACCAGGAAGATGCCCTGAATTATGTATTTTCTTGTTTCTAAGTACTTCATCGGTAATCTACCCGTTCTCGCTTAGGTGAGAAGAACAGAAGTTGTATGATAACCACAACGATGCCCGTAAACAGGGTGCTGAGCAGCGTCTTTGCCAACGTATAGAGTGCCGTCTGGAAATTGATGGTTTCCAGGAAGAACACAGCCGCATGGTGAAGCAGGATCAGCGTGAAGGCGTAGGTCAGAAACCAGCGTGTGCCCATCACATGTATGTTTATCGCATCGCTGCTGTCGTAACCATCGCGCGGCGTCAGAAGGTTCAATACGTGCGGCCTTAAAAAAGCCAGCAGAACGCTTGCCGCCGCATGTATGCCCATGGTGTCGTAAAACACATCCACCGAAAAACCAACCAGAAAACCCAGCAGCAGCAGCCATACCCTGTTGATAGTCAGGGGCAAGAAGAGCAGAAAGGCAACATAGATAAAACAGAAGCCCATACTATAAAGCACCAGGTTATCCATGAGCAGCACCTGCAGCGCCACCAGTAAAAAAAACTGGATGATATGATTTATGCCAAAGCTATTGTTCATCTGTAATGATGCCTGCGTTTTGTTCCAGGGTGTCGCGTTCCTGCTTGTAGGTGTTCTCCACCACGTACACATAAGAGAGCTGCGCGAAGTCCACGCTCAGTTTCACGCCGATCGTATAAAAGCTTTTGTCCGGCTCCTGCTCTATCGAGCTGATGGTGCCTATCATGATGCCTTCCGGGAACACGGTGTTAAAGCCGCTCGTCACCACCGTATCGCCTTCCTCGGGTTTCACGTGCAGCGGAATGTAGTCGAGCAGGGCGGTGCGATAATCGCCTCCCTGCCACTTGATGGTGCCGAAGGTCTCGTCCTTTGTGAGCTTGGCCGAGATCAGCATCTGCGAGTGCAGCAGTGAGGTAACCGTGGCATAGTGCTCCGATACCGTTTTCACGCGGCCCACCACGCCCTCAGGGGCCACCACCCCCATACCCGGCTGCACCCCGTCGGCGGTGCCTTTGGAAATGGTCAGGTAGTTGTTCATGCGGCGCACCGAGTTATTGATCACGCGGCCGGCCATCAGGTGGTACGGGAAAGCTGCGCTGCTGTCGGTGGTGGCAAAGTAGGTGGTGTCCAGTGCAGCAGTGCTGTCCGTCAGCGCCGCCAAGCGGTACTGCATCAGCTCCTGGCGCAGGGCCGCGTTCTCGCTGGCCAGCGTCTGGTTGATGCCCGTCAGGCGAAAGTAGTCGGTCACGCCACTCTGGAACTCCAGTACCTGCCCCACATACCTGCTTGCCGAGTTGAAAAAAGCCGCGCCCTGGTACGTGTTATAGCGTACGATCAGGAACACACACGCGGCCTCCAGCAGCAGGAACACGAGGAACGCACGGAACCGGTAAATAAATGCAAATAGATTCCGCATGCAGCCCTGTTATGTTAGCAGGACATTCTTGAATCCTTCGATGTTTTTGATGGCGGCACCCGTGCCGCGCACCACCGCCCTGAGCGGATCCTCAGCGATGTGGATCGGGAGCTTGGTTTTGGCAGCCAGGCGCTTATCGAAGCCTCTCAGCAGAGCTCCGCCGCCTGTCAGGTGAATGCCGTTATCGTAAATGTCGGCAGAAAGCTCCGGCGGCGCGATCTCCAGCGCCTTCAGCACGGCCTCCTCGATCTTGGAAACCGACTTATCTAAAGCGATGGCGATTTCCTGGTAGGTTACCTTGATCACCTTCGGGATACCCGTCATCAGGTCGCGGCCACGAATCTCGTAGTCGGCGGGTGGGTTCTCCAGTTCTGTGAGCGCGGCGCCTACCTCAATTTTGATCTTCTCGGCGGAGCGCTCCCCGATCAGCAGGTTGTGCTGGCGGCGCATATAATCCAGGATATCTTTGGTAAACACGTCGCCGGCAATGCGGATGGACTGGTCGCACACGATACCTGACAGGGCCACCACGGCGATCTCTGTCGTACCGCCCCCGATGTCCACAATCATGGAACCGATCGGCTGCTCCACGTCGATGCCGATACCGATGGCAGCGGCCATGGGCTCCTGGATCATCCAAACTTCCTTGGCGCCGGCGTGCTGCGCAGAGTCGCGCACAGCGCGCTTCTCCACCTCCGTAATGCCCGAAGGGATACAGATCACCATGCGGTGCGAGGGCTGGAACAGGCGGCGGCCTGTGTCGATCATCTTGATCATGCCCCGGATCATTTCCTCAGCGGCGTGGAAGTCGGCGATCACCCCATCCTTCAGCGGGCGGATGGTTTTGATGTTCTCGTGCGTCTTCTCGTGCATCTGCATGGCATTGCGGCCAATGGCCAGTACGCGGCCCGTCGTGCGGTCCACGGCGATGATGGAAGGCTCGTCAACTACAATCTTATCGTTGTGGATAATCAGGGTATTGGCGGTACCCAGGTCAATGGCTATATCGCTGGTAAGAAAATTAAATAGTCCCATGGTGAAGTCTGAAAGGCGTGCGGTTGCCTGTTATATTTTCAATATACAATATTTCTGGTCAGAAACTAGCGGCAAAATTAGTGAAATTCAGTGGAATTAATAATGCAAGTTATCTTCAGTTAACTGAATAAAGATTTATTTATCCCCGAAGTCTGCCGGATCCATACTTGTTTTCCTGGTTAATGTAGCCTGTAGCCTGAAATTGGGCTTTACTTAGAAAATAAAAAATCCCCGGCTTCCTCAGGAACCGGGGATTTTTATCTAAAAGTAATATTATACTTTCGTGATCTAGTGTTTGAAGTGGCGTACGCCTGTCATCACCATGGCCATGTTGTGTGCGTCGCAGTAATCAATCGAGTCCTGGTCCTTGATGGAGCCGCCGGGCTGCACCACTGCCTTTATACCCGCCTTGTCTGCAATTTCAACACAATCCGGGAACGGGAAGAAGGCATCGGAGGCCATCACGGTCTTGCTCACATCAAAGCCAAAGCTCTGGGCTTTCTCGATGGCCTGACGCAGGGCATCCACACGCGAGGTCTGGCCCACGCCGCTCGAAAACATCATCTTGTCGGTAGCCAGCACAATGGTATTGGATTTGGTGTGCTTGCACACTTTGGCGGCGAACACCAGGGCCTTTTTCTCCTCGGCGGTTGGCTGGCGCTTGGTGGCGGTTTTAAAGTCAGCCTCTGTTTCGGTGGCCAGGTCCTTGTCCTGCTCGATCACGCCGTTCAGCAGGGTTTTGAATAGCTTGGTTGGCAGCTCCACCGGCTTCTGCTTCAGCAGGATGCGGTTCTTCTTCGTCTTCAGCAGGTCCAGCGCGTCAGCCTCATACTCCGGCGCGATCAATACCTCGAAGAACAGCTTGTTCAGCTCCTCGGCCACGGCCATGTCGATGGCGCGGTTAGCGATGATCACGCCCCCGAAAGCCGATACCGGGTCAGACGACAGGGCGTTCAGGTAAGCCTCTTTCATACTTTCGCCGGTGGCGACACCACACGCATTGGTGTGCTTCAGGATGGCTACCGCCGGCTCCTCGAACTCAGCGGCCAGGGCCACGGCGGCGTCCACGTCTACCAGGTTGTTGTAAGAAAGCTGCTTGCCGTTCAGCTGCTCAAACAGATCCTCCAGCTTGCCGTAGAAAGTGCCTTTCTGGTGCGGGTTCTCGCCGTAGCGCAGCGGCATGCTGTGCTGCACGCTCTGCTTAAAGGCCTGCGTTTCACCAGCAGCATTCATGTAGTTGAAGATATGGGTGTCGTAATGCGACGACACGTTAAAGGCCTTGGCGGCGAAGCGCTTGCGGTCTTCCAGTTCCGTGGCACCATTTTTCTCCTGCAGCAGCTCCACCACCTCGTCGTACTGCTCACGCGAAGACACGATCAGCACATCCTTGAAATTCTTGGCTGCCGCACGAATCAGGGAGATACCGCCGATGTCGATCTTCTCGATCACGTCCGCTTCTGAGGCACCAGAGGCTACGGTTTCCTCGAACGGGTAAAGGTCTACCACCACCAGGTCGATGGGCGGGATTTCATACTTCTCACGCTCCGATAGGTCGCTCTGGTTATCGCGGCGGTGCAGAATGCCGCCAAATACCTTTGGGTGCAGGGTTTTCACGCGGCCGCCGAAGATAGAGGGGTAGTCTGTCAGGTCTTCCACGGCTACCACCTTGGCGCCTTGCTCTTCTAAGAAAGTTTGGGTACCACCTGTAGAGTAGATCGTGACGCCGTGTTGCTTCAGCAGCTCCACCAGCGGCTCCAGGCGGTCTTTATAGTATACCGAGATCAGCGCGGATTTGATTTTAACGGGTTGCATGGGCATGAAGGTATGAGATTGATGTAATGGTTTTATAGTTGGTTATTTTCCAGCAGCAGCCTCTCCACCACCTCGGGCAGGTGCTTGTGCTCCAATTGTAGTATGCGGGCAGCCAGCTCCTCGGGCGAGTCGGTGGGTTGTACCGGGCAGCGCTCCTGAAGTATAAACTCGCCTTTGTCGTACTCCTCGTTGATGTAATGGATGGTGATACCCGACTCCGGCTCCTGCGCCTGGATAACGGCCGCGTGCACATGGGCGCCGTGCATGCCCTTGCCGCCGTACTTGGGCAGCAGGGCAGGGTGTATGTTGATGATGCGGTTCGGGAAGGCGCGCAGCAGGTTTAGCGGCACCAGCCACAGGAAACCGGCCAGCACGATCAGGTCGGGCTCAAAGGCTTGCACCTGCTCCAGTACCTTGTCAGTGTTGTAAAATTCGTCGCGGGTAAACAAAAAAGCCGGGACGCGGAAGGTCTCGGCTCGTTTTAGGGCATACGCTTTCGGGTTGTTAGAAAACAGGGCGGCCACACGTATGGCAGGGTGGTGTTCGAAATGCTCCAGCAGGCGCTGCGCATTGCTCCCCGATCCCGACGCGAATATGACTATATGTTTCTTATCCTTTGGTTTCAAAAGTATGGGCTTGCGATGAAACTGCAAATATAACGGGTTTGGCGGGAGATGTAAATGTATAAGTATAAAATCGTGGTTTATACTTTGGTTTTGCGGGTGTAGCTGCTGCGGATTCTTGTTTTATACTTGGCCCATACTTTATTCCTTTCTACATCAGAGTTTTTAGGAGGAGTGGATGAACAGGGTTTTATACTTCGGCTATACTTTATACTTCCTCTTTCTGGTGCAAGTCTGAAGACTTGCTAGCCGCTGCTTCACGGCACTTGAAACAAGCTATCCTTTCTAGCTGCCGCTGATCCTGTAGTTCCCACAAACCTACCATTGCACTTCATACTTTGGCTCCCTCAGCCCGGGAGGGCTCGTCCTCGGGCATTGCGCTGTGTTCCCTCCTGCGCCAAGGCGCTGCCCTTGACGGGCACCGGATCTCACAAGGCGCTCAACCCAAGGACTGGGTTCAGTTCGATAGCTGCTGCCTTTGCTATGGAACAAGTATAAGTCCCCCTTTGAAAGGGGCAGGGGTTGATAATCGCATACTGAACAATTCCCCTCCTCGGAGGGGTCAGGGGTGGGTAAGGCACAAGCGGACGCTTGCGCCATCAGCGAGCGTAGCGATCAGGGTTGGGTTATACCTGTAGGGACAGGTCGCGACCTGTCCGCGCGATACCAGCAACTATGCAATTTATACTTCAGCATGAGTAACTACGAGCTCCCCTCCTGGGGGTAGGGGCCCTCGAAAAAGCCAAGGAGGGGCAGGGGTGGTTGGACCCTATACTAGCTTCGTCTCCTGTTCTTAGGGGCAGTTGGCCCCACCAAAGTATAAAAACCGCTTACTCCCCCTCGTAGAAATCAATGAGCGAGGCGAAGTAGGCGTGGTCCCAACCTTCGGCAATGTCTTCATAGGCCTCGTCGGGGATGTTGGTGTGGCGCAGCTCGGCGGAGGTGCCATACTTGTGCGGGTGCAGTTTAATGGTCACGATGGATGGTTCCTCCTGCTCGCCGAAATACCACTGTTGTACCAGCTTGCTGTTTTCCTCAAACTCCAGGTTTTTGCCGGTTATACTTCCTTCCCACAGCGAGAACTCCGACCCCGGCTCCGTAGACATTTCCGCGGGCTCGCCTGTCCAGAGCTGCAAGGTGTAGGGGTTGGTCAGGGCCACGTATACTTCCTCGGGCTCGGCAGGTATGATGTAGTATTTCTTGTAGTCTTTCATCTGTTTATACTTTATAACCAGTACTTCTCAATGGCCACGGCCACGCCATCCTCTATACTTTTCAGCGTGACCTCATCGGCCACAGCTTTTACCTCTTCGCGGGCGTTGGCTACGGCGATGCCCATGCCCGCCTCCTGCAGCAGGTGGATGTCGTTGTAGTTATCGCCGAAGGCCATTACCTCGTGCAGGCCCATGTTAAAACGCTCCTTCAGCAGCAGTTCCAGGGCGGTGGCCTTGGAGATGGCCCGCGGGGCGATTTCCAGGTAAGTGTCTTTGGAGCGGTAAGCATGCACCCGGTCGGCATAGTTGCTGTTCAGCTCCTGCTGCAGCGCATCTATCTCGTCGGCGGGGCCCATGCACATCACTTTATGCGCGCCGGTCTCTGTCTGGTGCCACTTAGCAAGTATAGGGGTCAGTTCAGTAACTTTCGGGGATACCTTGGTGATGCGCTGCTCGCGCTCGGCCCAGTAATCCATCGCCGGGGCGTACCAGTTGTCCTGTTCATACAAGCTCACGTGTATGTTGGAGCCCTGGGTGTAATCATGGATGACCTGGCAGACATCGGGCTGAATCTGCACTGAGTCCAGCTGCAGGGGGGCGGATTTGCCATCCTCGAAATGGATAACATAGCCGCCGTTAAAGCAGATGAGCGGGTGGTGGAGTATGTTCAGCTCCTGTTGCAGGTGGCGCATGGCGCTCGGCATGCGCGAGGAGGCCAGAATAACAGGCACGTCTTTGTTCAGGCGTTTGAACGTATCGATGGTGCGCTGCGAGAGCTGGCGCTCGCTGTTGAGCAAGGTGCCGTCTATATCAGTGCAGATAGCTCGAAATTTCATGCGTCGTACTATGGTTTGGGCCGCAAGTTACAAGTATGGGCTGCCAAAAGCGAATAAATGTCAGGCCTTTGGCTTGGCCTTCAGCGACCAGGTAAAACGGAACTCGGCCACCTGGTCACCGGCCTCGTCCACGCCTCTACTGGTGGCCACCACGGTTACGCCTTCTCCGGTAGCTTTGGTCTGTTCTACGGCCTGCTGTATCTGTTGCCCATTGTGGCAGGTAAAGGTGATCCTGCCGACTGCCTTCTTGGTGAAACTGGCCTCCATGCTCACCACCAGCATCGATACGGCAGGGCTGGACTGATAGACGTGCATCATGCACAGCACCCCGGTCGAGAGCTCGGCAGCCATACTTAAGCAGGCGAAGTAGATGGACTGGAAGGGATTCTTGTTGACGTACTTGTACGGGATGGAAACCGCGGCATGCTCCGGTGTGAGGGTGGTTACGCGCAGGCCGGCCAGGTAAGCCATGGGCAGCCTGGAGAGCAGGAAGAGGCGAAACTTGACCGGCGATGAAACCAGTTGTCGGAACGCTGCGGCATTGTCTGGCTGAGGCTTCATGGCGTGCTTATGCGGTGTACGTGGTGCGGCATGGCTTTCAGGCGCGCTTTAGTCGTTGCATCCCTTGCAGGTGCCTTCTGCTGAGAAGTGTAGTCGTTCGGCGGTGTATCCCTGGGGCAGGGCCATACTTGGGATACGGATCTCGTTGAGGCAGAAGGTCTGGCCGCAGGAGGTGCAGTTGAAGTGGATGTGGTTGTCCTGGTGCTTTTGCTGCGAGCAGGTGTCAGTCTTGCAGAGTGCAAACTTAATGGCGCCGCTTACATCGTTTATACTATGTATGAGCCCCTTTTCCTCGAATGAGTACAAGGTACGGTAGATCGTTACACGGTCATAGCTATCACCGATAAGCCGTTCCAGGTCTGCGTGAGAGAGTGCAAAGTCCTGCTCCAGAAAACATTGTAGCACCTCCAGGCGGCAGCCCGTCTTGCGCAATCCGTACTCTTCCAGCAGCTCCTGTGCTCTGTCCATTTTTAATGCTATGCTCCAGTTTGTAACAATGTCAAATATACTTACTAACCCAGATAAAGCAATAAACGGATAAACGGAGGAAAAGATATATAGTGAAAAAAGTATCAAAAAAGTGGAGCAAAAGCAATCGCTTTACGTATGTATGTGAATACTGTCATTTAATAATGTATCGTCATACCTAATATTGAAATGTTAAAACCTTTTACAATGAAAAAAGCTCTACACGTTATTGCCACCCTATTGGCCATCGTTCTGGCAACTGGCGCTGGCAATGCACAAACGCAGGAACCTACCATTAATGGAACCCTTGATGTGATCTCCGAGCAGGGGAACCTGGTTGTGGGAACGGATGTACAGTGGCAGGTGCTGATTAAGTCTTTTGACCGTAAGGATGAGAAGGCCAATCTGGAGATAAAGCTGCACAACCCGGCACAAAGCGGCAACTTTACCCTTTTCTATAACTCCAACCGTAACGCGGCTAACGAAGACGAAGCCGACTATGCGCAGGTTGCCTTTGATAATGGCGTTGCCGTAGTTGGCGCCGAAGGAGGGGAGGCCCTTCCGGAGTCCTTAAGGGAGTACTTCAAGATAAACTTCTCTGCACCGGGCATCTACAAGTATGACCTGATCCTGCGCCGCGAAGATGGCAACGCGCTGGCCTCCATCACCGAGACTGTGACGGTAGGCACCGTGGCCGGCATTGACGATATGATCGGTGATACCCGCGTGGCTGTTTACCCAACCGTATCGCAGGGCACCGTGAAGTTGAGCCTGGGCAGCATCCGCAATGCCAACGTGGCTGTAATGGATATGCTGGGCCGCAAAGTGCTGGAGCTGAGCAACGCCAACGGCACCGTGGAGATCAACACCCGGCAATATGCCCGTGGCACGTACTTCGTAAAGGTCATGGCTGAAGACGATGTAGCCTCCAGCCGCCTGATTGTGAGATAGTCTCTTTTGCTTATTGGTTACGTTAAGAAGCCCGTGGTTAGCGCCCCGGGCTTCTTTTATGCTTCCTGCTGATGCGAGCGTATGCGCTACAGCAGCAGCATTGAGAGAATGCCGCTGAACATGATAAGCTTGTTGAGGTTGCTGAGGTAAGTAAAGTCCCGTTTGCGGTCGGCTCGCACCAGCTTTACCACCAGCCATGCGCTTGGCAGCAGCACCAGCAGCACCATGTACGCATCAAATATCCCGTTGGAGGCGGGATGAAGTATAACGACTGTAACAAATACCTGGAAAGCGACTATCAGCGGGTACAGCACCAGTTTGGCCCCGCGCATACCGGCCACAATGGGTAGGGTGCGGCACTCAAAGGAGGCATCACCCTTCATGTCTTCTATGTCTTTGATGATCTCCCTGATGAGAGAGATAAGGAAGGCAAACAGCGCGTAGCCCAGCGTGATGCGGTTCAGTTGATCGGCGTACACGGCCACCACCAGCAGCATAGAAGCCGATAGCAGCGCGATCACCACATTGCCGATGAGCAGCATCTTCTTGAGCCGCGCCGAGTAGCCCCAGAGCAGCAGCACCGCCCCCAGGTTTATCAGCGCCACCGGGATGGAGAGCAGCAGGCCCATCAACACACCGGTGCCTGAAAGGATGAGGTGGGCGAACATGGCCCTGCGCCGGCGTATGAGGCGGCCCACCAGCAGGCGGCCGGGCTTGTTGATAGCATCGATCTTTACGTCGTAGTAGTCGTTGATGATGTAGCCGGCGGCGGCGATGCAGACGGTGGAGAGCACCAGCAACCAGAACCTGCCATCCTGCAGCCTGTGCCATTCCAACTCCGGGGCCAGCAGGCAGGCCTGCACCAGCGCCTGGCTCAGCACGATCATTACCAGGTTGCGGGCGCGTATCAGTTCAAGGATGTGTCTCACGGGCAGTGGCGGAAAGTATGAGTACGGGTTATAGCTTGTTTCCGTAAAAATACAACAGAGTAGCGAGGGGGCAACAAAAAAAGCCCCTGCAGTAGGGGCTTTTCCTGTGCATGTAAAGTATGTCTGGTTAGAACTTCTTCACGTTTACAGCATTGATTCCTTTTTTGCCTTCCACCGTGTCGAACTCAACGCGGTCATTCTGCTGGATCTGCAGACCGTTAAGGCCGGTTACGTGTACAAAGAAATCTTCGTTGGTGTCGTCCTCAGTGATAAAGCCGAAACCCTTTGACTCGATAAAGAACTTTACTTTTCCTGTCTTCATAAAAAATTGACTGTTGATGGTAATTAAACTGAGGGTAAACTAAAAATTATTTTCTATATATCCAATAGTGTATTAAATAAAATCTTCTATTTATTTAGAAAATAGTATAACCCCGGTTGAATTACCAGTTGTCCTGCGCTTTCATGATGGTCTCGATAAGCTCGCGCACGGCGCCCCTGCCTCCGTTCCTGGTGGAGATGAAGGTGGAGATGGCCTGGATGTCGTCGGCGGCATCGGCCGGGCAGGCGCGCAGGCCGCAGCGCTGCATTACCTCGTAGTCAGGCATGTCGTCGCCCATGTAGGCCACGGTGGCAGGGTTCACGCCCTGCATGTACAGGTAGTCCTCCATGGCCTCCACCTTGTCGTCTATCCCCAGGAAGATATCCTCGATGCCGAGCTGCTCCAGGCGGCGGCGCACGCCCGGCTCGTTCTTGCCCGAGATGATGGCCACATGGTAGCCCTGGCTGATAGCATGCTTGATGGCAAAACCATCCTTAATGTTGAAGGCGCGCACCTGCTCGCCGTCGGCAAAGCAGTAGAGCAGGCCGTCGGTCAGTACGCCATCCACATCAAAAATAAATGTGGTGATGCTGTTAAGGTCTGTTTGGGTGATAGACATACGTGTAGGTTATAGGAATCCGGTACCAGCAAAAAGAAAAAGGCTCCTTCCCCTGAAAGAGCCTTTAAAAGTATAGAAAATTCTGAATTTATACTTGCGTGAGCAGGTATGATTTAGTCTTGGTTGTCGCGCCATTCGTAAACCCAGGCCGCTTGTATCTGTTCCAGGTGCCCTTCGTTGGCTTGCTCGCGCGTGCCCTCAAAGTTCGGCAGCGACAGCACCCACTCCAGCAGTTCGGTAAAGCGGATGCGGTAAATCTTAGACTCAGAGAAATCATCGCCGAACTTTTCGTAAAGCGCCATCGCGATGTCCTCGTAATCGTTCCAGTGTATTGGTGGCTCGTAGCTCATACTTTTTCAGGTATCAATTATCAGTTATCAATTACCATTTGGCATCTAACACTTACCGATCAAGCTTCTTTATTAGTAAGTGTTAAATGATAAATGAATTAGTGGCCCAGGAAATCCTGCTCCGGGATCGTTACTATAATGTCCTCGTTGCCCTGCACCACGCACTGGCAGCCCAGGCGAGAGTTGATGCGCGGGTCCACGGCGCGGTCTATGTAATCCTCTTCTTTGTCCGAAATCTCCGGCAGGTCGTCCATGCCGGCCTCGATGTACACGTGGCAGGTGCTGCAGCCGCACACGCCGCCGCAGTTGTGCTGTAGTTTAATGTCGTTGTTAAGGGCTACATCCAGCACCGATTCGCCTTCAACCGCCGGATGGGTTTCATCCGGAGCGCCGTCAGCAAACTTAAATGTTATATTTACAACTTTCATGTCTGTGTCTTTATACTAAGGTGCAAAGTTACAAAGCCAGCGTACCGAATCAAAGTATACGCCCCGGCTTATACGTTGCCTTTGCTGCTTAACAGGTTTCAGCGTAAATGGTTATTGCTTCTCTGCCGCGGCCTGTATGCTTTGCGTGAGCAGCCGGTACAGCTCCTGCAGTTGCGGGTGCTGCTGCAGCATGTGCAGGTGCTCGTCTAGCACGTTCTGGTCGTGGCGGACGGCGGGCCCGGTTTGCACCAAGTAGGGGTGGTGCAGCATGGCTTTGGCAACTGTTTCCTGGATGAGCGGCTGCAGCAGGTGGTGGGGCAGGCCGGCTTCCAGCAGCAGCTGCCGGCTGATGCCCAGCAGGTGGTTGGTGAAGTTGCAGGCGAAGACCGCTGCCAGATGCAGCTGCCTGCGGGCCCCTGAGGCTACTGGCTCTGCCGTCTCGCTTATACTTTGCGCGAGTGCCTGTAGCTCTTGCAGCGTTTCATTGTCCGTGGCCTCTAAAAGGATGGGCACCTTTTTAAAGGTTACGGCTTTGGATTTGGAGAAGGTCTGGAGCGGGTAAAACACGCCTGTTCGGGCACATGCCACGGCAGCAAGTATACTTAGCGGCTGCGAGCCGGAAGTGTGGGCCACTATTGTGCCTGGCTTTACCTGTAGCGCTGCGGCCACCGTGGCCAGCGCGGCATCGGGCACGGCCAGCAACACCACCTCCGCGTTTATACTTTGCAGGTTTAGGGAGCTGATGGGCTGCGCCTGGGGCAGAAGGCGGGACAGTTCCTCGCGCGGTGTGGCGGTGCGGCTATAGACGGCCGTTACCGTATGGCCAGCCGATTGTAGCGCCTGCGCCAGGTGCCATCCTACGTTTCCTGCTCCGATCAGGGCTATGTTCATACTTGTTTTATACTTTGCTGCTGGCGGCAAGTTAAGTGTATCGGCTGTAAAACAAAAAGCCCTTGCTGTTTGGGCAAGGGCTTCTCTACACTTTAGGCAGCGCTTAGGCTACCTGTGCTTTTCTTTTTTCTTTCGGAGCGACTGGCCTGGCTTTGGCGCCACCGTCCTTGCGGCGTACAATGGCCATCACAAAACCAATCGACATCACAATTGTGCCTATCCAGAGGATGTTTACGAACGGCTTCTCCACAGCTTTCAGGATGATGTAATCCTTCTGCGAGGCATTCACACCGATCTTAAACTTGTTGTTCTCTGTGTCGATGTTCAGGAAGGTGAGGCGCAGTCCGAGGTCGGCGATCTCCTCCGGCACACGGCCCATCAGCTGGTTCTTCACCATCAGCACCGGGTGCGCGTGGTAGTCCTTGCGCTCTCCGTAAATCTTGAGGTCAGCCTGCACGGCTACGTCGCCTTCTTCCAGCGCCACACCCGGCACCTGCGCTATCTGCTCTACGCCGTTAAACACAGCCACATAGTCGTTCAGGATAATGGTGTCGCCCACGGCCAGATCATACTCCTGCAGTTCTCCCCAGT
Source organism: Pontibacter kalidii (assembly GCF_026278245.1). Classification (NCBI taxonomy): domain Bacteria; kingdom Pseudomonadati; phylum Bacteroidota; class Cytophagia; order Cytophagales; family Hymenobacteraceae; genus Pontibacter; species Pontibacter kalidii. Next base: position 4,574,304 of record NZ_CP111079.1, read on the forward strand.
CTTTCTCCTCGTTCGGGTCCGGGATGGACGAAACGTGCGTGTAAAGGTCCATGTTGGCGAAGTGCTTGATGTCCGGGGAAGCGAGCAGCCCCATGTTCGGATTCACCTGCGCGCGCGGGTAGAGTGTGAACAGCTTGTCGCCCTCACGCTCCTTATACTGTACTTCGTAAAAGGTGTTCTCCGGCGAGTACATCGCCAGCGTATCGCCTGTTTCGAAGTATACTTTGTCGCCTACTCTTATCTGGCCGCGCGCAATAGAGGTGTACGGGTCGGCTGTTGGCCACAGTAGTTCGCGGTTCACATAGCCTGGTACGCCGATCACTTCCTGGAACTGGCCGTGGTAACTTACAGTATACTTGTCCATGTCTACGGGCGTGTTGCGCCAGAGCAGCACGTTGTCGCGGTTGATCTCCTCCGGGAATTCGCGGGAATACACCAGGCCAGAGTTGTTCTGCGAGACGATGTTGTCGTAACCCGAGGAGAACAGGATGCCCAGCAGCATCAGAGCCACGCCTATATGGGCCACAGCGCCGCCCGACAGCGTGATCTTCTTGTGCAGCAGGCTCAGGATAATGCTCAGGTTGGCAAACACGGCAAACAGGGAGGCCACCAGAAGTATGATGAACACCGGGTTGTCCATTGTCTCGTGCAGCATGCCCATCTTCGAGAGCACGATGATGAGGCTGGCGAACAGCAGCGTGAGCATGCCCGGCAGGGTAATGGCATCTACAAAGCTCCCTTTCTCGCCTTTGCGCCACCACAGCAGCTGGCCTACGCCTGTAAGTACGGCAATGGCCACACCGCCCCACAACTGGAACTTGGTGTAATGCTCAATCTGGTCGGCAGGCAGGGCGGCGTTAGACTCTATCCCGATAAAGCCCAGGAAGGAGTTGTAAACCGGAATGGACGTGGTGAAAAGCACTTGGAACGCAGCCAGGCAAAGCACGATCGCGCCGATAAACACCCAAAACTCGCCGCTGTAGGTTGTCAGCTCCTTGTCGGAGGTGGGGATGCTCTTCCAGCGGTAGAGTAGCAGGGCGATAGCCAGCACGGCAAAGGCCGCCAGGTAGGTGAACAGCTGCCCGGAAAGGCCCAGGTCAGTGAACGAGTGCACGGAGGCGTTGCCCAAGATGCCACTTCGGGTAAGGAAGGTGGCGTAAAGTATGAGTATGAACGAGGCAATGATCAGGATGAAAGAAGCCTTCAGGCCTGACTTGCCACGGTTATAGGCAATCATGGTATGGATAGCGCCCACCAGCACCAGCCACGGAATATACACGGCGTTCTCCACCGGGTCCCAGTTCCAGTAGCCACCGAAGTTCAGGGTTACGTAGGCCCAGTAAGCACCCATCATGGTGCCGATGCCCAGCGACACGGCCGCAAAATGCGACCAGGGCAGCGCCGGCTTGATCCACTCATGGAACTTGCCTTTCCAAAGGCCGGCCATGGCGAAGGCGAACGGCACTAGCGTGGCGGCAAAGCCCAGGAACAGCGTCGGCGGGTGAATCACCATCCAGATGTTCTGCAGCAGCGGATTCAGGCCGGTACCATCGGCAGGCACAAAGTTCGGGTCCATGGCAAACACCGGGGTGTCGGGCATAAAGTCGCGCATCAGGATGAAAGGGGAGGAGCCTATCTTCAGGTCGCCGATCACGATGCCCAGGATCATGGAGGTCAGGAACAGCTGCACAAAGGAGAACATGCCCATTACCGGCGCTTCCCATACTTTGTTTTTCTTGCTGCTGTTGATCAGCACCACACCCAGCACCACGTGCCAGAAAATCCAGAGCAGGAACGAACCCTCCTGGCCTTCCCAGAAGCTGGAGATCATGTAATGCACCGGCAGGTGGTTGGAGGAGTGGCTCCAGGCGTAGTAATACTCGTAACGGTGCTCGTAGATGATGTTGAACAGCGTAAAAATTATCAGCATAACGGCGGCGCTATGCACGTAGAAGGACCAGCGGCCCATCTTGCGCCAGCTGTCATCGCCGGAAAGCTCTACCTTGGCGCGAGACGCCATAAAGTATGCGTAAGAGGATACTATGGCCGCCACAAAAGCCACAATCACACTCGCATGGCCAATATCCCCGATCAGCGTATTAATCATCTTTGAAAGTTAAAGAGTTACAGAGTTAGAGAGTTTGGGAGGTAGAGAAATACAGAGCTAACACATCTTTAACTCCTAAACGCTCTAACTCCTAAACTTGATTTTTACAGGCTTGCTGTCTTGGTGTCCTTGATCTCGGTCTCCACGTACTTAGACGGGCACTTGAGCAGGATTTTATCGGCCACGAATACATTGTTTTGCATGTTGCCTGTTATCACCACCTGCTCGGAGCGCTCAAAGTCCTGTGGCTTTGGGTTGAAGTATACCACCTTCTGCTCCACGCGGTTGGTATCCACGAGCATGAACGAGAAATAGTTCGGGTCTACCAGCGGGTCGTAGTTCATGCCTACAATATGGCCCTGGGTGTCCTTTTTCAGGCGGCCCACCACGTGTACCTTGGTCATGTCGCCATCCTCGGCGCGCTCAATGGCATCGTCGAAGGAGACGTAGGTGCTGGCGTCGCCCACCGAAGACATGATGATAACGATTGCGACTGCAATCACTAAAATCCCGATGATGTGTGTCTTTTTCATCTTAGTAGAAGTATAGGTATTCCTTTTTCTGTTAGCCTAACACACGACAGATCGTTTTAAATCCATCCTGCTGAAAACTATTTGCTGCCTTTTCAGGGTAGTATGTGCGTTTTTTTACCTGTTTACCAAGTCGTCCTTCAGCTGTTTCTCCAGCCTGCTCACCTTGCGGTCAATCGTTACCAGGTAAGCGATCGTGCCCGCCAGCACGGTCAGCAGTACCACGACCACAACGTAGATCTTGCCGTCCCGGCGCAGGGTGTCGGCCATCTCTATCTCGGTTTGCGGGGCCGACGAGAACTCCACCTCGGTTGTCTGGCCCGGTTGCGCCTGTGCCGGCTGCAAGCCAGCGGCGGCCAGCAGGATAAGGCACCAGATCGTCAGTATTTTAAACAGTTTCATATAAGCGTTGTCTGAGTATTTCCAGTCTTGATTTCACGTTTATGATCCAGAAGCCCAGCAGCGTCCAGCCCAACACGGCCGGGTAGAACACCATGCGCAGGCGGCTGTCCAGGTCGTAGGCGTTAAAGCCGGGGTTGCCTCCGTTGCCGGGATGCAGCGAGTCGGTGAGGCGCGGCAGGATGAACAAAAGCGGGATAAGCGCCGCGAAGGCGAAGATGTTGTACACCGCGCTGATGCGGGCGCGCTGCTGCTGCTCGCTAAAGGAGCTGCGCAGCACCAGGTATGCGAAGTAGATGAGCAGGCCAATGGCCGAGGCATTCTGCTTTGGGTCGTTGCTCCAGTACTCGCCCCAGGTAAACTTGGCCCACTCCATGCCCGTCACGATGCCCAGCACACCGAAAAGTATCCCCACCTTGGCAGCTTCGTAGGCGATCACGTCGTTCTTGACGCTGGGGTTGCGCAGGTACAGAATGGAGTACACCACCGAGGTGAGCAGGATCAGGATCATGCCAAACCACATCGGCACGTGGAAGTACAGGTTGCGGATGGTCTCGTTGAGGATGGCTAGCCGCGGCACTTCCGTAAGCATACCGGCCACTACCGTGTAAACCAGTAGCACCACCGCCAGTATTTTCCACCAATTCTTCTTCATTGCTTTCAAAAAGTATACAGGGGTTGCAGCCTTCTATCGTTAGACATTTTAAACTTTTAATTCGTTCTGTTTCCTGCCCGAACAAGTGCAGCAAGGCTTTTCCCTGCTTTCCTGTATCAGATGCCCTACGAACGCCAAAGGTACGGGAATAAGATATAAGAAACAGTGACAACGATCATGTTTATGGCGAGCAGGGTAAGCAGTTCGTCGAGGCTGGCGCTACGGTCGAGGCCATCCATGGCATTTTTCGACATTTTAATGAGCATCAGCAGCATCGGCACGATGACCGGGAAGCTCAGTATGGCCATGAGGGTGCTGCTGTTGGCGGCCTTGCTGGCGATGCTCGAGATCATGGTGAGCGAGGTGGAGAAGCCCACGGCGCCCAACAGGATGGAGAGCAGGAACATTGGCACGTCCTCCACCGGGTTGCCCAGCACAAAGCCATAGAACACAAAGCAGATGATGGCCAGCAGCAGCATTAGCAGGGTGTTGTAGATGATCTTGGCCAGGATGATCCCCTGCGGGCTCACGATGGAGTAGAAGTACAGCAGCCGCCCGCGGTTTTCCTGCATAAAGCTTTTGGCGATGGCGTTTACTGACACAAACAAGAGTATGATCCAGAGCAAGGCGTTCCAGACCGGGGGCACCAGGATGTTGGGGCGCATGCCAAAGCTGAGGTAGCAGATAAACACCACGCTGCCCACGTACAGCAGCATGCCGTTGAGGGCGTACTTCTGCCGCCACTCCAGCACCAGGTCCTTTTGTATCAGGTATAAAATCTCTTTAAACAGCACGTTCTTTCCTTTTACCGCAAAGGTAAGGCACAAATCATTAGAAAGTAATCAGATTTAGAGAGTTTAGGAGTGAGATGTTCAGCAGTTGTAAGGGCAGGCAGTTTTCGCCTTACGATGGCTATACTTTATACTTTGGCGGAGGAGGTTTGGGATGTACAAAGTATAGCCAGCGTTCTTTCCATACTTTCGGGGCAAAGTATGAAGTATAAAAACCAAGTTGCGATTATCCCATCCCTACCATGGAGGGAGCTATCAGGAATTCTGGACGAAAGGCTATTTGCCCAAGGACAGAGTATAAAAGCACTTATACTTCTCAAACTTATACTTGTGACCTCGCTGAAGTTGCGGACAGGTCGCGGCCTGTCCCTATAGAAGTATAAACCCACCCCTGACCTTCTCCTAAGATCAGGGGGAGTTATACTTGCTCTATTCCCTGTCATCTCGAGCTGCGCGAGAGATCTAGCCAGAATTCTAAAGAGATCTCTCCCCAAGGTCGAGATGACAGAAAACAGGAGCTATCGAATCTGATCCCAGTCCTTGGGTGGAGCGCCTTGTAGATTTACGGTTTCGCTTTAGCGAAATTGCGACAGCAAAGGAAATGTACACCGCGCGATGCCAAAGGACGAGCCCTCCCGGGCTGGAGGGAGCCAAAGCCAGAGGTGAAACTATAGGCTCGTAAGTCTGGAGGATCAACGGGAGCTAGCAACTATAGCTTGTATCAAACAGAAGGAAGCAGCGGCCAGGGAAGTATAAGCCAGCAAGTATAAAAGCATGGCTCTGTGAGCCAGTCGGGTTGCAAACCCGACGCCATGATAGGTGCAAGCCTTTAGGCTTTCACCATGCAAAAAGGTAGGTATAGGTTTACACTTCCACAAACATCGCTACTTAGATCATAAAGTATAAACCCTCTGCCGCCCATCTTCCACTTATCCTGCCATTCCTCATAATAGGGGCCTATAGAATGCATCAGGCAAACAAGAAAGCACGAACCGCCATGGCCCGTGCTTTCTATTTATACTTTATATTTTGGCAAATCAGCAATCAAGCAATCCAGCAATCCAGCCATTTAACAATTACTCCTCGTCTTCTCTCTTCTTCTTTTTCTTGTCAGACTTGTGCTTCACCACCTTGGCGTCGCGGTAGAAGATCACCTCTTCGGCAATGTTGGTTATCTGGTCGCCCACACGCTCCAGTTTCTTGATGATGAAGAGTACGGCCAGAGCCCCTGAGATCCTATCCGGGTTGTCAGCCATAAACTTAGTCACGATGGCATCGGACTTGCGGTAGATTTTGTTCAGCGTTTTGTCGTGCTTGATGATGGCCTTGGCCAGGGTGGTGTCGTTGTTCTGAAAGGCGGTGCGGGCGTCGGCAAACATCTTCAGCGCCTCGTCATACATTTGCACCACGTTCGTGAGCTCCAGCAGCTCCTGATTGGCGGGCGTCTCCAGCTTCTTCACGAAACGGGCAATCCCCTCGGCGGTGTCGCCCAGGCGCTCCAGGTTCGAGTTGATTTTGAGTACGGCCAACACCAGGCGGAGGTCCACGGCCACAGGCGTGAACAGTGCGAAGAAGTTTTCGCACATGCGGTCTATCTTAATATCGAACTGGTTTACCTTGCGGTCGCGCTTGATTATCTGCTTGGCCAGCTCCGCGTCGGCATTCAGCATGGCTTCGCGGCCAGCCTGCAGCTGGTACTCCACCAAATCCCACATCTCCAGGAGCTTGGTTTTGAGTCGTTTTAACTCGGTGTCTAGTTGTGCCATCTACGTGTTAGTTTGTGGGTGAGAATCTGTAAAAGGTAGCCGTGTCTGCTGGGGATCAACCAAAGCGCCCCGTGATGTAGTTTTGGGTGCGCTCATCCTTCGGGCTCGTGAACATGGTCTTGGTCTTATTAAACTCCACCAGCTCGCCCATGTAAAAGAAGGCGGTATGGTCGCTTACGCGGCCGGCCTGCTGCATGTTGTGCGTCACGATCACGATGGTGTATTCGTTCTTGAGATCGTAAATCAGCTCCTCTATCTTGGCCGTGGAGATAGGGTCCAGGGCCGAGGCCGGCTCATCCATCAGCAGCACCGACGGCGAGATGGCCAGGGCGCGGGCAATGCACAGGCGCTGCTGCTGGCCGCCGGAGAGTGCCAGCGCAGACTTATCGAGCTTGTCTTTTACCTCCTCCCAGAGCGCGGCATGGCGCAGCGACTGCTCTGCGGCCTCCTCCAGCACCGATTTCTTCCTGATGCCCTGTATCTTGAGGCCATACACCACGTTCTCGAAAATGCTCTTAGGGAAAGGGTTTGGCTTCTGGAAAACCATGCCCACCTCTTTCCGCAGCTCGTCCACACGCACATCGTTCTGGTAAATTTCGCGGCCATCCAGCAGGATCTGCCCATCTACCCTAAAGCCGTCGATGTAGTCATTCATACGGTTAAAGGTGCGCAGGAAGGTAGACTTGCCACAGCCCGATGGCCCGATAAAGGCCGTCACGGCTTTCTCTTCCATGGCTATGTTGATGCCCTTCAGCGCGTGGAAATCCCCGTAGTATGCGTTGAGGTCCAAGGCCTCCAGCTTGTTATTTTTTTTGCTCATTTTTAAACACAAAGGGTAAAAAACACAGGGCTTACCCTGTAAAAGTATAGGCCAGGACTGCCTTACCACTTTATTTTACGCTGCTGCCTGTTGCGCAGGTACACGGCAAGGCCGTTGAGCAGGAAAGTGATAACCAGCAGCACAATAATGGCGGCGGCGGCGTTCTCCAAGAATGCCGCCTGCGGCCTGGAGGTCCAGTTAAAGATCTGGATGGGCAGCACGGTGAATTCATCCAGCGGTGAGCTCGGCGTAAACGGCACGTAAGCCAGGGCCCCGATCACGATCAGCGGTGCCGTTTCGCCCACTGCCCTGGACAAGGCCAGGATAATGCCCGTCAGGATGCTGCCAAAGGCGGCGGGCAGTACCTGGTTCCACACCGTCTGCCACTTGGAGGCCCCCAGCGCGTAGGAGCCGTCGCGGATGCTGCGCGGCACTGCCTTTATCGCCTCGCGCGTCGTCACAATGATGATCGGGAGGATGAGGAGCGAGAGCGTGAGCGCCCCTGCCAGCAGGCTGCTGCCCAGGCGCATCTGGCGCACAAAAATCTCCAGGCCCAGCAAACCGTAGATAATGGACGGCACGCCGGCCAGATTGGCGATGTTTATCTCCAGGAAGTCTCCCCATCTGCTCTTCTTGCCATACTCCTCTAAGTACAGACCGGCTGCCACGCCCAGGGGCAGGGCAATCAGGGTGGTAAGCACCAGAATCCAGAGGGTGCCGACCCAGGCTGTCATGATACCGGCCTTGCTGGCCCTGCGCGAAGGCAGGCTCGTCAAGAAATCCCAGTCCAGGCGCCTGGAGCCTTCAATAATAATATCGATCAGGAAAATGCCCAGCACTACCAGTCCTATAAAGGTACAGAAGATACCGAAGACCTGAAAGGCTTTGTCCTTTAACCTGTTAAGTTCAGAGTTAGTCATACTTTTCCTGGTATTTCCTTTTAATCCAGAAGCTGAGGTTGTTCAGCGCGAACGTGAAGACAAACAGCGTGATACCTGCCGCGAAAATGGTTTTATACTCCAGCGAGCCCTGCGGCACGTCGCCCATACTTACCTGCACGATATACGTGGTGATGGTCTCGATAGGGACTAACGGGTTCAGGGTGAGGCGTGGCTGCTGGCCAGCGGCAACGGCCACGATCATGGTCTCGCCCACGGCTCGGGAGATAGCCAAGATCACCGACACGACAATGCCCGAGGAGGCGGCCGGCACCATGACCCCGAAAGAGGTCTGTAGCCTGGTGGAGCCCATGCCATAGGCGGCCTCGCGCAGGGAGCGCGGCACAGAGCTGATGGCGTCTTCGCTAAGCGAGGAGATCATCGGGATGATCATGATGCCCATCACGATACCGGCTGACAGGGCGTTGAAGCCGGCCAGCCCGGGAATAAACTGCTGCAGGAAGGGCGTTACCACGGTTAAGGCGAAGAAACCATACACTACCGTCGGGATCGTAGCCAGCACCTCCAGCAGCGGCTTCACAACCTGGCGCATGCGGGCGTGGGCGTACTCGTTCAGGTAGATGGCAATGGTCAGGCCCAGGGGCAGTGCCACGGCGATGGCGACAAAGGTGGTAAGCAGGGTGCCGGCCACCAGGGGCATGATGCCGAACTTCTTGTTGGCAAAAAGCGGCGTCCACTCTTTCTCCGTGAGGAACTCTACAAGGGATACCTCCCTGAAGAAGCCGATGGACTCAGAGAGCAGAACCCAGATAATGCCTATAGTAACCAGAACCGTGATTACGGCCGATAACCACAGCAGGCCCTCGATAATTTTTTCGGATACTCTCAAGGTGCTGTTTTATTTTGAATAGCCCGGGCACAACGCTGCCGCGAACATACCCGGGCTGTTTGATGCTGTTTATTTATTGCTGTTGGGCGGTTTCTCCCTTGCCGGAAACAAACTGCTCGAACTTCTGCTGTTGCTCCTCATACAGGTTGTCCGGAAGCGGAATGTAGCCTACCTCCTCGGCCAGCTCCCCGGCGTTCTCCAGGTAGAAGTTCACGAAGTCCACCACCTCCGGGCGCTCTACAGCCTTAGAGTGCACGTAGATAAACAGCGGGCGCGAAAGCGGGGCGTAAGAGCCATCCTTCACCGTTTCCAGAGAGGCTACAATGGCACCTTTGCCGTTGCTGTCGTCCTCATCGTCTACGGCTACAGCCTTTAGCTTGTCTTTGTTCTCCTCGTAATAAGCCAGGCCGAAGAAGCCAAGCGCATACTTATCGGTAGACACGCCTTGTACCAGCACGTTGTCATCCTCGCTGGCGGTAAAGTCGCCGCGGCTCGAGTGGCTTTTGCCTACAATAGCCTCCGTAAAGTAGTCGTACGTTCCGGACTCAACGCCTGGGCCATACAGGTGGATCTCCTGGTCAGGCCACTCCGAGCGGATCTGGTTCCAGCGGGTGATCTTGCCCTGTGCGGCTGGTTCCCATATCTTCTTCAGCTCCGCCACAGTGATTTCACTCACCCAGTCGTTCTCAGGGTGAACCACCACCGTCAGGCCATCGTAGGCCACCGGAAGCTCCAGGTAAGAAAGGCCATTTTGCTCGGCTGTCTTGGCCTCTTCGGCATTGATAGAGCGGGATGCGTTCGTGATATCGATTTCGCCCCTGGAGAATTTCTTAAAGCCGCTGCCGGAGCCGGAGACGCCTACTGTTACCCTTACGCCAGGCGCCTCTGCGCGGTACTCTTCCGCCACTGCCTCTGTGATAGGGTACACCGTGGAGGAACCGTCTATTTGCACGCTGCCTGTTAGGTCGGAGCCGCCGTTAGCCTCCTCAGAATTGCCGCCGCCGCAGGCACTAAGCAGCATGGTGGTGCCCAGTAGTATAGCAGCATTTAGGGTGTTAAGCTTTAACTTTAACATAAGCCAGTGTTTGGTTATAGTGTTGTGTGAAATCCTTTTAGCCGGCATCCTTGGTTTTTGCCTTATACTTGGATGCCTTGTAAGTAGTTATGAAAGCGCCGTTGGCAGGGCTTTACAGCGCCACCTCCAGCTGCAGCCTGAACTGGTAACCGTTGTCCCTGCCCGGGTAGTCCTGCAGGGTTACGTCGCTCTGCACCTTTAAGCTGTGGCCCACGATGTACTTAGACAGCCCCAGCGTGTATTGCTCCTGCGCCTGCAGGTTGGTTACCTGCTTGGGGTTGTAGGTGGTGTAGCGCCCGGCAATCTCCCAGTCAGACGTAAACAGGTAGCCAGCCTGTATATTAAAGGCATCGCCTGTCACAAACGTCTCATCTACCTGACCTTGCTCGGTTCTGGCCACTACAGGGCCGTCCGGTGTGGTGCGGCGGGCATATTCCGCCATCGTAGAGAAGCCCCTGTACTTGAACATGGCATCCACAAAAACGGTGTGCAGGTCGCGTTGGGCGCTCAGGAAATCACCGAGCTGCCCTTGGGAGCGGTTGGTGTTATCGTTATAGTTATAGGCGGCGGCTATGGCCAGCTTGGGGCTCTCCTCGCGGTAAATGTCGCTGCCTATATACGCCCCGTCGCCCTCAAACGCACCCAGCGGAAACGCCTCTACTCTGCCGGTGTAGCTGTAGCCGCCGGCATTGTTCACGGTAACGTTGCGGCCCTCGCCCATAGAGATGGCAACGCTCTCGCGAAACTCCATCTGGCCCACCTTGTGGGAGTGGCGTAGCTGCAGGCCAGCATCACGGTCCAGGTTAAAGCGCGAGTTCAGCAGGCTTCGGTCCACAAACTGCATCTTTTGGGAGGATACAAGGCGCTCGCGGTTGCCGGGCAACTTGGCTTGCCCCACCCACAGTTCCAGGTTTGGTGTCATATGCCACATGGCAACGGCGTCAAGTACGATGCTACTTGCGTTGTCAAACATTTCCGGCTCATCGTTGCCGATGTCGTTGTTGCTCAGGCCGAGCTCAATCTTGTACTCCAGTTTTGGCGTGTAGGCAAAGCCATCAAACTTTAGGCGGGCCCTGCGGATCAGGAAGCGGTCTTCCCAATCACCCGTCCCACCTGTAGTGGAGCCTTGGTAAAGCGTCTGGAAACGGGTGCCAAACTTGAGGCTGAAGGAGGAATCGGCGGCTATGAACTGCAAGCCTTTGCCGAACTTGGAATCATTAATGCTCTGTGCCTGAGTTGTGCCTAAGCCGAGGCACCCCAAGGCCACAATAAATGCGCTTGTTAACTTTTTGTACACGATACTTTCAGTTGGGTGAGAAATAAAACCTATTCGTAGTACTGATTTACTCTTTCAGCATACTTGAATACCAAATATGCTGATGAATTCTAAAGAAAATCCGTAGCAGCAGCTGGTGCGCAAGCGGCGCTGGTAGTTAGTCAGGCTACCGGTCTTCCGCGCTGCGTTGGTCTTCGCCCTAGTCAGGAGCGACACCTACTACTGTTACGACGCTGCAAAATAAGTGTATTAATATTATTGCCGCTTTACCGCAATGTTATGCTAATGTTAAGCTTTATGCCAAGGAACTTTTTATCCCCCCTGAAAGTCTTTGATCCGCCTGGGCAGAGTGGTGCAAAGTATAAAAAGCATGCCCTCTGGCTTTGCGGCCAAGGGTTTGCCGCAGTTTGGTTAGTTTTCAGTTGAGAATGTAGGAAAGCTAGACCAACACGTGCATGTTGTCATTGGCCTCCGGCCTACTGTCGGTTTTCCTTTCAAGCACGCCGCTGCCCCACACCATGCTGCACATCGCCTTTCGCGCTCGGGGCAGGGTAGCTAGCCGTTCTCGGGGTACAAAGTAGCAGTCCAGCTCATACCTAGGCACAAAAAAAGGCTGTCACAAATATAAATTTGTGACAGCCTCCAGTACATTTTGGAATTTAAGTTAGAATTTGTAGCCAGTCCAGCCAAACACTGAAGTATTGGCGCCTGTAGCAGCACTGTTCTTAGTGATATCAGCGTTGTCAGGATTTTTAACTTCCTGGCCTTTGATCACCACATCGGCAAAGTTATAGTCGATAACAGTACCAGCATTTCCATTGCCCTTGCCGTCTGTCAGGTCGATCAAGTCTGTGGTGGAACCGCCTTTAACAAGGAGGTTGGAGATAGTAGCTTTAGCGCCTCTGCGCACTTTTACGGCATCTTGCATCTCGAAATCTGATTCATTCACAATAGTGATGTTCTTTAAAATGAAATCAGATTGGTTAACATCGCCAGGGGTATTACCATCCAGGTTACCGTCAAGTTCAGCACCACGTGGGTCGCCTTCCGTACTTGTGTATCCGCTCTTCCAAACACCATAGGCGTTATCCAATGTGCCAGTCCAGCCCTGCGTTACATCAAACATGTCATCGTCAGAATCAACTACCAACAGGTTCTTTACATTTACTGAACCTCCAAACCATTCTACAGCGTCATCAGATCCGTAGGGGATGTAGATATTTTCGATTTTGGTGCCGCTTCCTACGCCATTCAGTGTCAAGCCATTGTGCTCGATGTCGGCTGAAGATTTTGCTCCGGTATACTCCAAAATGAGATACTCTAATACGCCTGAGTTGTCGCTATCATTGTCGCCGCCATAGATAACAGAGGGATTGATTTCTGTAGTGCCGGTGGTAACTTTGCCAGCTGGGCCGGAAAGTCTCGCTTTACCGTTAATAATCAAACCACCCCAGTCGCCTTGCTTAGGATTTGCCTCTGCAGAGGTTATTTTAACTGGCTTATCGGCTGTACCGTTAACAAAGATCTGGCCACCTTGCTCAACAAGAATGTACTTATTGAAACCCTTCTCAGCTTTAATAACTGTGCCCGCAGGAATGCGCAGTTTTCCGCCCTCCACTACAAGCAATGATCCTGTTAATTTGTATTCGATGTTTGGATCAAGTGTTACTTCAGTGGAAATATCACCGCTTAGTTCATTTTTTACATCAGGAGTTGGAGTTGACTCATCATCATCTTTGCATGAGAATAACCCGAACGGAATCAGTAGTAGGTAAAGGATTGTCTTTTTCATTTTTTTGATTGTTTATACAATATTAGGAATGAGAAATCAACTGAATATGAATGGAATATTAACTAATTGTTAAAACTGGTAGGACACGCCGAAGTCAAATTGAACGCCTCTTTTATAGCTGCCGATTGTAATGCTTTGAGCGTTTGTATCTGAGCCAGCACCTTCTCTGGTGAGCTTATAGGCAGGGTTTAAGAGGTTTTTAGCTTTTAAGCTGAGTTTAAGGTGCTCGTTCAGGCCCATTGAGGTGACAAAGTCCAAGGTTGTGATGCTTTCCTCAATCAGGTTGTTATAGCCTCGAGTACCTATGGTGTGCACTTTGTCGCTTAGGTAGTTCAACACCAGTGCTGACGTTACATTAACATCTTTGTCGGTTACCAGATTATAAGTCAGGTCCGCATTAAGTATGTAGGGTGCGGCGCCTTCCAGGGTAGAGGAGGTGGCAGTAAAGAAGACTGGGAGATTTACTCTCGTGTAGATGTAGGACGCATTCAGGCCGGCATTCAAACGGTGTTTCTCGGCAAGGTTCATCAGCGATTTCCTTACTTCTAACTCAACACCCGTGGCCACTGCATGATCCGAAACATTGTCATAGGTTGCCAAGCCTGCTGAGTTGCCCTGGTCTACCCGCGCAATTGGTCTGAGTATATGTTTGTAAAAAGCATTCACCGATACCTGGTCGCCCGCGGATGGATAGTAGTCCCATTTCAGGTCGAAGTTGTAATTGGTGGATGGTTTCAGGTTAGGATTACCATTTTCATTTCCGAAGATTCCCTGGTAAATGAAGGGCGATACCTCTTTATCCTGAGGCAGGGTATAGGTGCGGCTGATGCCTGTTCTTAAATGGTTTTTATCGTCGAGCTCATATTTGGCGTTAAAGCTGGGCGATAGAAAGAATTCATCTATTGTATTAGACCCTACATTAGCACCACGGTTAACTTTATAGTTAATCTTCATGTTAATGTCATCTGCCCTTAAGCCTGCATTTAGAGTAAGCTTGTTTCCAACCTGATGCACCATGTCAACATAGGCGCCATGGTTATCCCATTTAACATCGTACATGTCATTGAAGTGTTCAACCCTGAAATCGCCGTTAGCTAAACTCTCCTGATTAAAGTATGGGTCGAGGCGGATATCATCTAATCTGAAAGTAGGGAGACTGCTCTGCCCCCCAGCCCAGATGAGGTTGTAAATGGGAGCTGAGAAGTCTTTGGAGCTTACCTTGCCATCATAGCCGACTTCGATGTAAGATAGTTTTTCCGGGTCTGCCGAAAGCGCGTATTGCAGATTGGCTTTAGGGATGACAGCAGTTTCTGTTATTTTACTGTTAAAGCGTTGGTTTCTTCCTTCCCCCATACCCAGTTCCACCATGCCGTTTCCGATAGATGGCAACATGAAGATTCTGCGGTCAGGCTCCTGTCCAATCACATGGTTTACCGCAGCACCTACATTATATTTTATCCTGTCCGATAAGTTTCCATCCCAGATGAGCTGGTTTATAAAAACTGAGTTGTCGTTGACCTGCAAGCGCCTGGTGTGCCCTTCGGAATTATAATCCTCTGCTTTCTGGAATATTTCTGTTTCCTTGCCGTAGAAACTTGTTGCGGCTGCTGTGGTGGTATGCAGGTATAGGGAATTGAAATTGAGTTGGCTGTTGTTCAGGTTAAACTCCAGATTGCCCGCCAGCATGTGAGAGGCGCTGCGCATGGATTGCTGGTAGTCAAAATCGCGGAAAGGGTTCTCTGGGTTGGTTGCCGTAATCATTCTGCTAACACCTTCCCGGTAATGGTATTTGTTATCCATGGAGCCCATCACAAAAAAGCGGTGTTTTTCCATGAACTTCTTGCCGCCAGAAAAGGAAACTCCGCTGTTGAGGAGAGGTTTTTTTTGTATTGGGTCAAGCGAATTGTTAAAGGAGTGATTTGTTATAAACTCTTCGCCGTTCTGGCTTGCCGGTATGCCAGATGCCGTGGCATAGCCAAATTTACTCATGCCATCGGGCAGATAAAAGTTGCTGCCTGCCACCTGGCTGTTGATCCCGGTTGAGATTCCGATTTGAAAGGCATTGTCATCAACAAGTTCTTTTGAGTTGATGTTAATTAGTGCACCCCCAGCATCCCCATTCATAGACGCGGAGAATACCTTGTTCACATCCACCGATTGAATCATGTCGCTCGTGAAGAAATCGAGTGATATATTCTTGAATTCAGGGTCTTCGGAAGGTATGGCGAACCCATTCAGGGTGGTCGTGTTGTAGCGGTCGCCCAACCCGCGGACGAACACGTTCTTTACGCCATCACGCTTCGAAACGCCCGAGATCTTAGCAACCGCGCCCTCGGCATCACTAACGCCTTTCCTGGAGAGTTCTTGGGCTCCAATAGCCTGGGTAGCTATAACAGCTTTTTTCTGGTCTAATAATAAGATTTGCTCGGTCTCCCTATTTCCTTTTGCAGTTATCGTTACTTCCGACAACTGCGCCGTGCTCTGTTCCATCGCCACGTTTACGGTGGTGGTTTTGCCTGCCGTAACGGTTATATTGGTGAGAGTCTTCGGCATATACGAAAGGCTGTTCACTTCTAAGGTATAGGTACCTTCCTTCACGTTGTCGATCCGGAAATTACCGAAGGCATCCGAAGGGGCTCCCTGCCCCGTCCCCTGCACTCTGATGATAGCGCCGATCAACTCTTCGCCGTTTTTAGCGTCCTTGATGGCTCCCTGTATGCTGCCAGTCTGCGCATGCACCGATATGAAAGCGGATAACAGGAAAAATAGAACTGTGGTGAGATTCTGTCGCATTTTATTTGTAGTCTTATTGCTGCGACAAAAGTAGAAGGACTGTATTACCTCAATATTAATAGGGGGTTAAGCTTCTATTAACTAAAGACGAGAATCTGTTTGTAACCTGCTGATATATAGGGGTTGGTGTGATGGCCTTAGCTGCGGAGGGAGGTCTCTGTTTTTGAGAGTACCAGATAGCTAACTGGATGGACATTAACAAAATAGTAACCGTGTAATAATCTACAGCTAATATTACGGGTATAGCTTTGTTCCATCAATTCTGCCACCAAAAAGAAATGAGTTGCACATGTATGGGTGAGAAACATCGTTGCAATCTCTAGCTGGGCGGCTTAGTCACCCGCCCAGCGAAAACCCGCCTTATGGCGGGTTTCTTTTTTTGCCTAGTAGGCAGACGTGGGCGCATCGCCGCCGCAGGAACGCAGCAACAGGAAAGCCGCCACAACCAGCACGATCAGGGCTAGGGAGCCAAGGCAGCCGCAGCCTCCCCGGTCACCGGTTCTGCCGCCTCTGCCCAGCAGCTTTCTCAGGAAGTATAGTTTCAACAGTCCTCTCCACATGGTTTTATCAAAGTATGGGATAACAAAAAAACTCCCGCCGCCGCAAGGGCAACGGGAGGTAAGTGGTACGGGAGACGCCTTGCCGGCGTTTACGGGCCGGCTTAGCTGATCGGCACTTTCCGAAGTATGGACTCAATGAAATCCTTGGTACGGATGCCGTCGGCCTCGGCCTCGTAGTTGAGGATGATGCGGTGGTTCATCACGTCATAAGCCACCTCCTTGATATCCTCGGGCAGCACGTAGTCGCGGTCATCGAAGTAGGCCACAGCCTTGGCGGCGCGGTTCAGGGCTATGCTTGCTCTGGGCGATACCCCGAACTGGATGTAGGGGGCGAACTCCAGCAGGTCATACTCGGCGGGGCGGCGGGAGGCAAACACCAGCTCAATGATGTACTTCTCCAGCGTCTCGGAAATCTGCACCTGGTTTATCTCGCTGCGGATGGCAAAAATATCCTCCTTGGAGAGTACTTTGGCCACCGTGTCGGTAAAGCTCATATTGGCCATGCGGCGCATGATCTCCAGCTCGTCCTCCTTCTTGGGGTAGTCGATGTATACCTTCATCATGAAGCGGTCTACCTGGGCCTCGGGTAGCGGGTAGGTGCCCTCGTGCTCTACAGGGTTCTGGGTGGCCAGCACCAGGAAGGGCAGGTCCAGCCTGTAGGTCGTCTCGCCGATGGTTACCTGCTTCTCCTGCATCGCCTCCAGCAGCGCCGACTGCACCTTGGCCGGGGAGCGGTTCACCTCGTCGGCCAGTATCAGGTTGGCAAAGATCGGCCCCTTCTTTACCTCAAACATGGAGGCGTTCTGGTTATAGATCATCGTTCCGATCAGGTCGGAGGGAAGCAGGTCGGGGGTAAACTGTATGCGCTGGAAATCGAGGTGCAGCGCCTTGGACAGCGAGTTGATGGTAAGCGTTTTGGCCAGGCCGGGCACGCCCTCCAGCAGAATGTGGCCACCGGTAAAAAGGCCGATCAGCAGGCGGTTTACCATGTACGACTGGCCCACCACCACCTTGCTTACCTCGCTGAGTACCTGTTTTATTTTGAGTTGATATGTGTTCACGTTATCCGGATAAATCGAAGTGCCCCGCCACCTGCGGGAACAGTAAGGCGCCTAAATATAGGGATAATACGGTTGTAGCGCCAGTATATTGCCTGCGGCAGGCGTAAAACAAAAAAAGCACCCGTTAAGGTGCTTCAGTGGTAGAGAGCGATAGGCCTGCTAAGCTGCTGCCATGGCGCTTGGTTCGGCCTGCACGGCAGCTTTGGCCTGATTGTACACAGGCTTTTGCAAGCCCAGCTTATCCAGGCGGTTTTGCTGTGCCTGCCTTACCATGTCTATCAGGCTGTTGATGTGCCTTTGCTCCACATCCAGCGGCAGCACCATAGACTCGCCCTGCGCGGTAAGCACATGCACTTTCTGGCTGCGGGTCATAAAGAAGAGGGCTATAAAAAAGCCGCTCAGCAGGAAGAAGGACTCATTAAAGTATACGAGCAAGGCCATGGCCATGCTAAGCCCTAAATATAGCTGTGAGCCGGTAGGTTTTACCTCCCAGGCAGCTATATCCTCAAGCTTAACAGCCTTGTTGCTACGCCAGGATAGCGGGTGCCGCTGCTGTATCAGCCGGTGTGTGGTGAGGGCTAATCGCTTATCCACCGTCTGGATAAGGTATTGCTCTCCAGTTAGTAGCTTCGTTGTCGCCATTCGCGCCGGAGTATTAAGTTTGTTAGTAGATAACGGGTTGCGTAGTAATGTCAGTATCACAGCTTTCAATTTTCAGTTTCGTACCAGTATGATTCCGAAAACCTTTAAAGGGTTGCATTAATATAACCGTGCAAATATATTATTTTTTAATCTATGTATGGCTATGTATTGGACTATTATACGGATAAAGCAAAAAAGGATTCTTCTAAGTGTTTAGCAAGCAACTATATATAGTTGCATTTATACTGTTGCGATTGTGGTATGGGGGTGTAAAAAAACAGCCTGAATCATTTTAAAACAATTCAGGCTGTGGCAGTAAAATATTGCTGGCGGGTCAGTCCGTCAGGTATAGCTCGCCCTCGTAACCATGCGCGCGCTGGTTCTTAAAGCGGGCAATATCAGTTTGCATGTTGTCATAGATCTCCTGAACCTCCTCCGAGTCCTGGGTGAGGGGCTTAATGTGCTCGCTCAGCAATTTAGCCGCTAATGGGTAAAACTTGGAGTCGTCGGTATTCTTGGCGTTTACCTTAAACGCGCTGACGGCGCTCTCCAGCTTTTTCAGGGCCGGGTACTGGGCTTTGTATTCCTGAATGGTGTCGCGGAGCTTTTCCCGTATCATCAGGTATAAATCCTCCTCAAACGTCATTCCGAAGTCATCATCCTCATCCTCGTCGTCGAAATCGTTGTAGGCGAAGTCGTCATCGTAGTCAAAATCGTCTCTCATGGCTGATAATCAGGTTGCTTTTTAGTTGTTACGGGTTAAAACGCTGTTTGTGTCAGGTGGCAGTTACTTTTGCCCGGGCCCTGAACCCCGGGACAGGGGCCGAAAGCCGAAGCAGAACACAAAGCAAAGTGCATAATTAGTACTTCGCACCCTTATTTGCAATGCCTACGGGCGCACTTTTAGCCATGTTGCCTAAATTTTAACAGGCAGGGGTATGGGGGAGAACAGCAATCCGGGAGTACCGGGGGAAAATTGCCCGAAAACAGTAGGAGCCGCTGTGTTGGCAGCGGCTCCTGTTATATAATACGTTAGTGCCTTAGTCGAACTTGCGCTCTATCAGGCGGAGCAACTTGCTTACGTGATCCTGCTTCCTGCTCCAGTCATACTTGCCAGCCAGGGTGCCGGTTACGTACTGCGTTGCCGAGGCCACATCGCCAAAGCTATCCAGTGTCTGGATGGTCTGGTAATAAGTTAGGTTGTCGCCGTCGAACAGCTCGTTGATAAAGCTGAAGCGCTGGTTAATGGAAATGGAGTTCTTCAGGGAGTCGATTTTGCGGTTGCTGTGTGCGTCGGCCACAGAGGAGGGAGCTGTTTTCCGAAAGTTGTCGTTGAGGGTAGGGCGCACCTGGGCGGCGGCTTCCTCCAACTCGTCCTCCTCGTCCTTATACATGGCCGGGCGGGCTGCAGGGGCGGCCGCCTCGCGCTGGGCCGTGTGTATCGGAGCCACCACATCCTTCTCCTGCACCGGAGCGACAGGGGCTGGCTTGGCGGCTGCAGCGGGCCTCTCCAGGAACGATGGCTTCTGCGCCTGCTGCTCCATTATCTCTGCCTCTGTTACAGGCAGCAGCGCGTTAAACTGCTCCACCAGGTGGTGCAGGGGTGCGCGCTGGCCCTGGTTAGCGTTTACGTACAGTTTAAAGCGGCTCAGGATGTACTCGCGGTCGCGGCTGCTGGGCGAGAGCGTCTCGATGAAGCCGGCGAAGAGCTGTTTGTCCAGGTCAATGTACTTCAGGTTCTCCTGCAGCTTGGGCAGCGTGATCTCTTCCTGTATGCGCAGGAACTTCTCCTCGAAGGTGGTTACCGGGGCCAGGGCTACCAGGAACGTGTCGTAAACGGCCTTCTGCAGCAAGGGCTCAAAGGCATTGCGCTTCATCAGGATCTTGCGCGAGAGCACGTTCATGAAGTTCACCAGCGCCTCTTTCACCTCCTCATGCTCATAGTCGAAGTATGGGCTGCGCAGGTTAGCCATCTCGTGGTGCCACTTCAGCAGCAGCTCCTTTATCACGAACAGGTTGATCTGCTTGATAGGGGTAAAACTGATCAGCTGCGGCCCGTTCAGGGTGTCGTGAGAGGCAAAGTGACGGTCGCAAAGAACATTTGCCAGCTCCTTGCTGTACCGTTCCAGGTGTAATTGATTATATTTGTCTTCCATTGCTGTCGCTTTCTCCTGTAAAGTTATAAAATTATGCCGAAGTTAAAGGTGCAAAACCTGGCGAACCTTGAGGTAACGGTGGCCGAGGGGCAAACGCTGCTAAAGGCGCTGCAGGCTGCTGGCACCGACTGGATGCACGCCTGCGGGGGAAAGGGCCGTTGCACCACCTGCCGCATCATTGTTTTGCAGGGGATGGAGCACACCGGGTTGCTTACAGCCGCCGAGAACCGCTACCGCGACAGAGGCCGCCTGAAGGATAACGAAAGACTGACCTGCCAATGTACATTAACCGGCGGCGAAATTACCGGAAAGGTGCCCGAGCAGACCAAGCTGCCGCACCTGAAGTATAGCAGTTAGAGAGTTTAGGAGTTAGAGAGTTTGGGAGTTAGAGAGCTTTAATCCTGCGCATCATCTTCTCATCATGATTCACTCATTCAAAAATTACCACATCAGCATATTAACGAATGTTTATTGAACCACGCGTAGGTAACAAAAGCCACGTTAACAGAAAGGGTTGGGTTGAGGTGATCTGCGGGTCGATGTTCTCGGGCAAGACCGAGGAACTGATCAGGAGGCTGAACCGCGCCAAGATCGCCAGGCAGAAGATCGAGATTTTTAAACCTACCGTAGATAAGCGCTACCACGAGGAGGACGTGGTGTCGCACAATGCCAATGCCATACGTTCCACGCCCATAGACTTTGCCCAGGACATGCTGCTGCTGGGCGGCAGCTGCGATGTGGTAGGCATAGACGAGGCCCAGTTTTTTGACGAAGGGCTGGCCGAAGTATGCGTAAAGCTGGCCAACAGCGGCGTGCGCGTGATTGCTGCCGGCCTGGACATGGATTTCCAGGGCAAGCCTTTCGGGCCGATGCCGGCGCTGATGGCCGTGGCTGAGTACGTGACCAAAGTACACGCCGTGTGTGTGCAGTGCGGCGATATTGCCAACTATTCCTTCCGCAACGTACCTGACGAGAAGCAGGTGCTGCTGGGCGAGACAGATTCTTACGAGGCCCGCTGCCGCCACTGCTTTACGGAGGGTATGAAGCAGAAAAAAAGCTAATTTTATACATTGGAAAGTATAAGTGCCGGCGCTGTCCAACGCTAAGGGCTAAATGCCTGCCGCGGGTTTTCAACTCGTGGCACTTTATAAGGCCATTTTTCAACTGGCAGAAGTATAAAAGAGCATCACACAAGCCGGGAACCTGCTATCATAGGTTCACATCATGTGGAAGGGATTTATACTTCGATAGGCAGGAAAGCGCGTAATTCAGGTTATCATAGTCTTTTGTCCTTTGTCAAGATGTCCCTAGTCCGGAAAATCATACTTGCCCATCGCATCAAATGCCTGCCCTGCCTGCTGCTGGTGTGGCTGTGCTGGTGCAGTACGGCCTTGGTAGCGCAGGCGCAAAGCCAGCTGCCGATAGGGGGCTGGCGGCTACACGTGCCCTACCACCAGGGCAAGGCCGTCGCCGTGGCCGGCGACAAGGTATACCTGGCCGCCGAGCGTGGCCTTTTCTTCTACGACACCGAGTTCAACACCACCGAAACCATCACGAAAGTAGATGGGCTGAGCGAGCAGCAGATCAATGACATTGCTTTTAGCGAGGGCGCCAATACACTTGTTATCGCCTACCACAACAGCAAAGTAGACCTGCTGCAAGGCAACGGCATTTACGCCATCAACGACATCTTCCGGAAAAGCATCTCCGGGGAGAAGAAAATCAACCGCATTTATACTTATAACAAGCTGGCTTACCTGGCTACTACTTTCGGGGTGGTGGTGCTGGACCTGCAGAAGCGTGAGGTAAAAGATACCTACAGCAGCCTCGGCCCCAACGGCGAAAGTATAAATGCCACCGACGTAGCCATACTTGACAACAATATTTTACTGTCCACGAGCCTCGGTGTCCTTTCTGCGCCTCTCTCCGGTACTAACCTGCAGGATTTCAGGAATTGGAGCAACCAGAGCAGCGGTTTGCCTGAACCTTCGGCTGTTACCAGTTTAGCTGCCTTTCAAGGGAAGTTGTTTGCGGGCACTGCTAGCGGCGTGTATACGTTGAGCGGCGAGAACTGGAGCGAAACCACGCTGACCCCTGGGGCTGCGGTTAAAAGTCTAAATGCCACGGAGGCTCACCTAAGTATCGTTTCGTCAGGTGGAGTGCTGGTGCAGGAGGCCAGCGGCCGCACTTATACTTTAATTCATACCTTGCTGTCGCAGCCGCAGGAGGCTATGGCCACCGCTGGCGGCGAAGTATGGCTAGCCGACAAAGCCAAAGGTTTGGTGAAGTTGAGCCTGAGCAATTCTGAAGCTGCGGCCTTTGCCCCCGGCGGCCCCTACGCCAGCGACAGCTTCCGGATCTATACGTACGGGGGCAAGATATACGTGCTGGGCGGCGGCTACACCGAAAGCTATGAGCCACAAAATAACCAGAGCGGCTTTTATACTTACGAAAAAGGCGAATGGCAAAACTATAACCGCGCCCTTTACCCGCAGCCTTCCTTTGTAGCGGGGCAGGACCTGGTCGGCGCTGTCTTTAACCCCGGCAACAACAAACTATACCTGGCCAGCTACGGCAGCGGGCTGATAGCCTGGGAGGGGCCGGAGAAAGCCATACTCTATAACGAAGAAAACAGCCCGCTGCTGCGTACAGCGTCCACTTCTGAAGTACGCGTTACGGATGTGGCCCTGGATTACGAAGGCAACGTGTGGGTGGTGAACCCAAACAGGCAACCCGGAGCACCCGGCCTGCACAAGCTTACGCCGGATGGCAACTGGGAGTCTCATCCGTTGAGCAATATTCCGGATGCCAGCAACCTGACTTTGCTGGTGATAGATGATTACGGTCAGAAATGGCTGTCTGTCGCCCGAAAGGGCAACACCCGCAGCGGACTAGTGGTGTACGATGAGCAGCAGGACCTGACACGAACCCTTGCCGTGGGCGAGGGCAACGGCGGCCTGCCAAGTGGTACCGTTTATAGTATGGCTAAAGACCTGAACGGCGATATTTGGGTAGGTACGGCCAATGGCGTGGGGATCTATTACAATACTGCGCTGGTTTTTGAGGCGGCCCGCTACGATGCGCGCATTCCGATCATAAATGGCCGGCCTTTGCTGAACGGGCAGGTGGTGCGAAGTATAGCCGTGGACGGGGCCAACCGCAAGTGGATCGGCACGGATAACGGCCTCTGGCTTTTCGGCCCCGACGGCGATGAGCAGATCCATCATTTTACTACCCAAAACAGCCCGCTGCCTTCCGACAAAGTATACGCGGTAGGGGTGGAGCATCAGTCGGGGGAGGTGTTTGTGGCCACTGATGCCGGCGTGGCCTCTTTCCGCTCCAATGCCACCATCACCGAGGGAAAACCTGAGTGCGCCATGGTGTTCCCAAACCCGGTGCGCCCGGAGTATACCGGTGAGGTAGGCATCTCGGGGTTGCCAAACAATGCCGATGTGCGTATTACAGATGTAGCGGGTACGTTGGTCTATAAAGGCAAAGCCACGGGCGGCACCTTCGCCTGGAACGCCCGCGACTACAACGGCAACCGCGTAAGGGCCGGGGTGTACCTGGTGCTGGGTGCAAGCCCGGATGGCGCCCAAACCTGTATCAGTAAAATAGCCGTACTGGAGTAAATGTTAGTCAAAACAAGGGGGATCGTACTCAGCAACATCAAGTATAGGGAGACGTCCATCATCACCAAAATCTATACCGAGGCGCTGGGGGTGCAGTCGTACATCGTGAACGGCGTGCGCAAGAAGGGCAACGGCTCGCGCGTGGCGCTGTTCCAGCCGTTCACACTGCTGGAGATGGTGGTCTACACCTCGCACCGGGGCGGCCTCTCGCGCATCTCCGAGTTCAAAACCGACTACTCCCTTGTTTCCATCCCGTTCGATATCCGCAAGAGCAGCATCGTTTTGTTTCTGTCGGAAGTAGTGTCGCGCACGGTGAAGGAGGAGGAGGAGAACCTGCCGCTGTTCCATTTCCTGTACAGCGCCATCACCACCTTTGATGAGATGGACAGTGGCTTCGAGAACTTCCATCTGGTGTTCCTGCTGCAGCTGAGCTCCCACCTAGGCTTTGGCCCAAGCTCGGGGACCGAGGTGGTGGAGCAGGTGGCTTTCTCACCCAATGCGCAGTCGGCTACCTCAGCGCCTACCGTACTGGCCATGCAGGTGCACGAGAAGTACTTCGATGAACTGCTGCAGGAGCCGGATTATGCCTCCATTCCCAACGGCCGGGTGCGCCGCGAGCTGCTCGACATCCTTATTCGCTACTACCAGCTGCACGTAGACAGGCTGGGCGACATCAAATCACTGGCCATACTTTCGGAGGTGCTGGCGGAGTAGGGGGATTGCGTAGCATGACACACGTATCATGTATCACGACAAAGGCACTATCAGCCTATTTAATGAAGGATGCTTTTCATTCTACCCACAAAGACTCTAAACCATCTGCCATACTGTGAAGGAACCTGGTAGAAAAAGCGGCCCCCTACCCCCGGGAGGTTAAGCCTCTGCGACTTGCTACCAAGATCCTTTCAGGATGACAAAATAAAAGTATGAAGCGCGTTATCCCTGGCAGGAGAATCAAGTTATACTTATCGGAATCTCCTTCTCTGGAGTGGGTTCGTTAACTACCCCTTAGGTTAAAGTATAAAAGTATGGAAAGCGGAGGAGTGAAAGTATAGAAGCATACTCTTTGAAGAATGCGGAAGTATAAAAAAAAGCCGCCGGGAAGTATAACCCCGGCGGCTTTTGTGTTTCTATGTGTGAAGTATGGTTACGGCAAAATATCCAGCACCTCTATCTCAAAAACTAAAGGAGAGTTTGCAGGGATAGGTCCGGAGCTTTGCCTGCCATACCCCAAGTGGGAGGGAATAAATAATCTGGCTTTCTCGCCTTCTCTCATGTAAGGCAAGCCTTCATCCCAGCCGGCAATAACTCCGCCAACTCCAACTTTAAACTCGAAAGGCTTTCCTCTGTCAATGCTGGAGTCGAATTTGGTGCCGTTCAGCAAAGTGCCGGTATAATGTACAGACACGACATCACCCGGAAACACCTTGTCGCCGGTGCCTGCTTCCAGTTGTTGGTAGTATAAACCGCTGCTAGTTTTGGTAACGGTGGCAGGGTCGATGTTATTGGCCTTGAAATATTGCTGGATCTGCTTGTCGTCCTTCTCTTTCTGAGGCGTATTGTCCTTCTTGCAGGCAGCAAAGCTAAAGGTAACAAGAACCAGCAGAAGCGCCTGCAGCAGGCGGCTTCCGTGGTTGCTCTTAAGTATAGAAATCATACGTTATACTTACTGTTTTGCCTGTTTCTCGACGTCTACCAGCTCCACGTCGAAGCGCAGGATGCTGTTGGCCGGGATGTCCGGGCTTGGCGCCTGCTCTCCGTAAGCCAGCGGCGAGGGGATCAGCAGGATGGCCTTGCTGCCTTCGTTCAGCTGCGCAATCGCGTCGTCCCAACCCTGAATCACACGGCCCTGGCCCAGCGGGAAACGGATCGGCTCGCCACCAGACATCGGGTTATTGTAAGAGGAGTCGAACTCCTTGCCGTCCAGGCGGGTGCCTTTGTAATGCACGGCCACCACGTCGCCGGCAGTTGGCTTCTCGCCATTGCCCTGCTCCGTTACCACGTAGTAAACACCGGACTCGGTTTTCTGCACGTTCTCCAGGTTCTGCTCCTTCACATACTTCTGGATCGCCTCATCGTCTATCTTGATCTGCTTCTCGGCACGCACCTTAGACTCCTCCATGTAGCGCTGCATCAGCTCCTGCTGGTAGGTCTCGGCCTCGGCCTGGTTCATTACGCGCTCGGCCTTAATGCGGAAGGTGATCTCTGAGCCCGGCTTCACGAAAGGCGGAAGCGGCTGACCGAACGTTTTAGCGAAAAGGGTGTCGGCATTCACCTTAAACACGCCGCTGTCGCCGGCAGAGAGCATCATGAACGCGTTCTCCAGGCCACCTTTCATGGTCGGCTCCATTACCGGAATAATGCGGGGCAAGCCCGGAACCTGCTCGCGGGTGTCTACAAACACCGAGTCCTCGGAGTTAACCATCTGCCAGTGAAAGGCAACGAACTCGCCGATCTTGGCTCCTGTTGAGTCTTCGGGGGCTACTTTGCCCTTGTTCTCATACTCGCCTTTGCCGTTGTTTTCAAAGATTTTATAAGTCAGGCCATCAGCCGTCGTATAAAATTCGTCGTTGTTCTTGTTGCATCCCTGCAACACCAGTGCCCCGGCCAATACCGGCAGCAAAAATTTAGTTTTAGATAACATCTAGGTATAGTTTGATATAAGGTTACTATCTGTTTATGGCGTGCTGGAGCTGCTCTTTGTACTGTGGCAGCAGGCTCTCGAACTTGGCCACGGTGTTCTCCAGCGTGTCCATAGACATGCCGCCGGCTGCGTTTTTGTGGCCGCCTCCGTTAAAGTGCGCCCGGGCAAATTCGTTCACTGAGAAATCGCCCACCGAGCGAAACGACATCTTCACAGCCTGGGTGCGGTCGATGATAAGTGCTGCAAAAACAATGCCTTCGATAGAGAGCGCATAATTTACCAAGCCCTCGGTATCGCCGGTTTTGGAGTCGTAGGCCTTCAGCTCGTCGGCCGTAATGGCAAAGTAGGCGGTGTTATACTCGCGCAGCACCACCAGCTTGTCTTTCAGGGCATAACCCAGGAAGCGTAGGCGTAGCTCCGTGGAGCTGTCGTAGATCAGGCGGTGAATGTTTGAGGTGTTGACGCCGATATGCAGCAGATCTGCAATAATAAGGTGCACGTTCTGCGAGGTGCTCGGGTGGCGGAAAGAACCCGTGTCGGTCATGATGCCGGCATAGAGGCACTCGCCAATGCCGGTGTCGATCAGGTTGCCGTCGCCCATGGCCTTGATCAGGTCATACACGATCTCGGCGGTGGCAGCGGCGCCGGTGTTGGCGAAGTCCAGGTCTGCAAAATCCTCCGGCTGCAGGTGGTGGTCCACCAAAACTTTCGTGCCGGATGCCTGGCGTATGTATTCCCCCATCTCGTTGATGCGCGAGAGGCTATTGAAATCAAGGCAAAAGATCACCTGCGACTCCTTAGTGATACGCTGCACCAGGGCATCGTTCTTCTCCGAGTACACGATCACATCATCGTTGCCCTCCATCCAGTTCAGGAAGTTGGGGTAATCAGACGGCGTGATGACGGTAACGCGGTGCCCCTTCTTTTTAAGATAGCCGGCCAGGCCCAGCGAGGAGCCCAGCGCATCCGCGTCCGGTTTGTGATGTGTGGTGATCATCACCTCTTTAGGCTCTTTCAGAAGCTCTTTCAGAGCGTTGATATCATGCATAGGGTACGTTTAAATCCTCTGATTAATAAGGATATAAGGCGCGAATTTCTGAATAAAATACGTCTAAAACAACAGTAGACATGTTTACAGGCACTGCAGCACTCGCAGCGCAGCGCGGGATATTCACGAAAGATAGCGGAAAAATATACCAATATTGCCCGAAATGCGCTAGTTTTGCATACCAAAGAAGACATTTTTAACGATAAAGTAAAAAGACAACATGGCCGGAAACAAGACATTCACCATGATTAAGCCTGATGCGGTAGCAGAAAACCATATTGGCGGCATTACCCAAATGATCGAGGAAGGCGGCTTCCGTATTGTGGCGATGAAAAAGACCAGACTGACAGAAGAGCGCGCAGGCAAGTTTTACGAGGTGCACAAAGAGCGTCCGTTCTACGGCGACCTGGTAAAGTATATGTCTTCCGGCCCGATCGTGGCGATGATCCTGGAGAAAGACAACGCGGTGGAGGATTTCCGCAAGCTGATCGGCGCTACCAACCCGGCTCAGGCGGAGGAAGGCACCATCCGCAAGAAGTACGCGAAGTCTATCGAGGCAAATGCCGTGCACGGCTCTGACTCTGACGAGAACGCGCAGATAGAAGGCGACTTCTTCTTCGCTGCCGACGAGCGCTTCTAAGCCCGCAAAGTATACTTATTGATTGAGAAGCCCGCCAGGTGTCATACCTGGTGGGCTTTTTTGTTTTGTTGGATATGGTGTACAACCACCCCTGTCCCTCCATCACCCCACCCCAGCCCTCCCCTAAGAACAGGGGAGGGAGCCTGTGACAGCTCTAGCTAATGTGTAAGTTTCGTAGTTGCTAATAGCATCAGTACAAGTATAAACCCACCCCTAAGCCCCTCCAAGGAGGGGAATTGCTCGTGAACGATTATCATTCCCTACCCCTCCCGGAACAAGTCCAGGATCCGAGACTTCAAAGGGGGACTTTAGTTTACGTTGCAAAAGCAGGAGCTATCAAAATGATACCCAGTCTTTCCGTTGAGCGCCTTGTAGATTTGCGGTTTCGCTTTAGCGAAATTGCGGAGACCGCAGGTCAAGCAAAGGAAATGTACACAGCGCGATGCGGAAAGACGAGCCCTCCCGGGCTAGAGGGAGCCAAAGTATGAAGTGCAATGGTAGGCTTGTGGGAACTACAGGATCAGCGGCAGCTAGAAAGGATAGCTTGTTTCAAGTGCCGTGAAGCAGCGGCTAGCAAGTATGGCCAAAGTATAAAAAGGCACCGGCTGCAAGCCCGCGCCAACGATTGCATAAAGTATAGCTGGCAAGTATAAAAGTATAACCCAAGTATAAAAACAAACAACCAACCCCAGAAAGGGGGCTGGCTGTTCTACCTTCAACACAAACAGGTATCTTTAGTCTCTCGGAATCGCCAGGCGCTGGCCCGGACGGATCAGGTCCGGATTATCGCCGATCTTGTCTTTGTTGGCGTTATAGATCTTCTTCCAGTCGTTGGCATTGCCGTAGTGCTTCTGAGCAATCTTGGAGAGCGAGTCGCCACTCTGCACAGTGTACACGTCTTGATTAGGCCCCGGATCAGTTGTTTGGCTCTTGTCGCTGTTGCTGTAGAAGCCCTGCTCCGGGTGGCCCGGTGCACGCGTGGCACTGCCCTGGCTGACAGGTTGTGTGCCTGGTGGCGTCTTTACGTTCTTGGATGAGGATATATTGCTCGAGGGCTTGGCGGGCTCCTTCTTTCCCTTCTTAAAAAAATCTGACAGTCCCATATAGTTGTCTTTTAAATCAAACTTGCTTTCATCGTGGAGGCTGCACCTAGCCGTGCGCCATATACAGATAAGATACGCCGTGAAAGCCACTTAGTTGTGCTGCCTTCCGCAACGACAAAGCGATACAGGCCGTATGCAACATTCACAACAACAATAAGATAAAACGATGGATAAGTTGAAGAACAGCTGGCACAGCCTGTTGGCCCTATTGCTGGCAATTACTATAACAAGCTGTGGCGGGAACAAAGAAGAGGTAGGCTCAGAAAGCATGATCGCCGGAACGAGCAGCAAGACCTGGGTAGCCGATAAGGAGAGGAACGCCGCCGGAGACAAGGAGAAACTCACGGACGCTGAGCAGGACCAGACCATGCAGTTTTATGCCGATGGCCGTTTCGCGCTGGGAGCAGGCTCCTCCCTGCAAACCGGCACCTGGACATACGACCAGGCAGGTAAGCGCCTGTCGCTGCAGTTTGAGGGTGCCGACATGACGGAGAACTTTGAGGTGATGAAGCTCGACGATGACGAGATGGACCTACGGGCCTCGGACGGTACCGTGATGGAAATGGAGCTGCAGGACTAACTATTTAGCCTGATTTAAAGTATAGATAAAGGTTTCGATTTTAGCGGCAGCCTGCAGTACGCGGGCTGCCGTTTTTTATTTGCGCAGCAGTGGGCGCATGGAGAGCAGGCCTGCCAAAGGCCCGATAGCCAGGAGTATGAATACCCACTGCACGGGTATCACTGTAAGTAAATAACCGGTTAGCTGTATGCTGATGATGGTGATGGCAAAGCCGATGGAGGTAACCACCGTAAGCGCCGTGCCCACCAGTTGCGGTGGGGCAGCACGGGCTGTGAGCGCGGAGAACTGGGGAGAGTCGCCAGCCACTACCACACCCCAGAACAGCAGGAAGGGCAGGAGCAACGGAGGCATCTGCAGCACCCACACGCTTGCTACACAGCACAGCCCCGACAGTAGCAACTGCACAAACGCCACCCGCTCACTTCCCCAGCGCCGGGAAAGGTACCCGCCCAGGATACACCCCACAGCCCCGGCGGCAATCACCATAAAACTGTAAACTGACACTTGCGCCGGCTGCCACCCCGGAAAGGCATAGGCAAGTATAAGCGGTACGAAAGCCCATAGCGTATAAAGCTCCCACATATGCCCAAAATACCCAAAGGCCGCCGCCCGCAGCTCCCGCCCCCGGAACACCCGCAGCATGTTGTTAACCTCAAACCTAGCACCTTTGGTTAGGTAGGGCCCATCGGGCACGAGCAGGTACATCAGCAGGCCACCGGCGGCAGCCAGTAAGCTTACCGCCAGCAGCATGGTTTGCCAGGGCAGGCCAGCGCCCAGGCCGCGCAGCAGGTGCGGAAAAGCCGTGCCCAACACCAGCGCCCCCACCAGGTAGCCGATGGCCTTGCCCAACCGGCCACTGTACCAGCCGGCCGCTATCTTCATGCCTACCGGGTAAACGCCCGCCAGCAGAAAGCCTGTGGCGCCGCGCAGCAACAGCACACCCGTTATACTTGTGGCAGAGAACAGTACCAGCGCATTTGCCACCGCCCCCAGTAGTGCACACAGCAGAAACAGCAACCGCGGCGAAACCCTGTCGGCCAGCGAGAAGAAGGCGAAGCAGAGCGTGCCAAGTATAAAACCCAGCTGCACCGACGAGGTAAGCCAACCCAAGGCCTCCTGCCGCAGCCCTAGCGATGCCTGCAGTTCCGGCAGCACTGCATTTCCCGCGAACCAAAGCGAGGTGCCTGCAAACTGCGAGAACACAATGGCCGGCAAGATTCTGGCGGGAGTAGGCGCAAGGGTGGAGGCGTATGACATAAGCAGCTGCTGGTGAAGTATAAAGATACGTGTTGCTGTTAAAGTATGAACATCGCCCACCGGGTGGCAGGCTAAAAAGTATACCTGTGCCTGCGTGTTACAGGCAGCACAGCGTATGCGACAGAAGCGTTTTGAGAAATCTGGTGGTTTGAGAACCAGTGAGTTGAAAGCGGCAAGTTTAGCTAGTGCGTAAATGTGGCCGCCATACATGCAAGTTATCAACCTGCATTCTGCGTGGACAGAGAAGATAATCTGGCAGGAAACCCCTCCCTTGGTAGGAGTGGGGCTATACGTTATACTACGCCAGAATATAAAGTATAGCCCCAGACAACCATAGCCTCGCTTTCCACAGCGAAGCGGTTAAAAGCCTGCACGAAGCCCTATTTTCTACCTTTCTAACTCCCCAACTCTCAGCCCTCATCCAAAAATGGTCTCAGCAAATTTCTCAATGGCTTTGCGGGTCTCGTAGGGGCGCTCGAACATGCCCATGTGACCGGTTTTCTCCAGGAAGTAGACCATGCTGTTGCCGGGCAGGTGGCACTGCTCCAGCGCCTTCTCCAGCGGCACGGCCCCATCCTCCTTGCCAAAAATGAACAGCACCGGGAATTTAGCCTCACGCAGCACAAGGGTGCGGTCGGGGCGGTCGCGCATGGCAGCCAGGGCGCCGATTATACTTTCCTGTGGAGTGGCTTTGCCAATATTTTTCATCAGCTCGATCTCCTGCTGTAGCCGCTCTCGGTTGCCCTGGTAGAAGAGCGGCTCCGTGAAGGGGTTGATAAAGTTATCCACGCCGTGGCGCTCCACAAAGTCTATACTTTTATCGCGCTGCTCCTTCTTCTCGTCGGTGTCGGGGAGGGCGGAGGAGTGAAAGAGGCAGAGGCCCTGCAGCATGCTGCCGAACTTTTCGGCAAAGGCCATACTTACGTACCCGCCCATGGAGTGGCCAATGAGAATGCATTTCTTCAAGCCCAGCTTCTCCAGCTTTTGCTTCACGTAGTCAGCCATACTTTCCATGCTGAAGTTACGGATGCCTTGCGTGTTGTCGCCAAAGCCCGGCAGGTCGAGGGCGATGATGCGGAACTTCTGCTGCAGCGGCTCGGTGAACTCCGCCCACACGTCTTTGCTCTCGCAGAAGCCGTGCAGGAAAACCAACGTGTCGCCGGAGCCGTGGTCGGTGTAGGTGTTTTTCATTTTTGTCTGAATCAGGATTTTGTGGTTAGTAGCAAAGATAGTGAATACGTAACAGCCGAATTATTGGGTCCAACCACCCCTACCCCTCCTTAGATAAGGAGGGGTAGGGGTGGTTGGACCCAGTACTGCAGATTCAACTTCAGCATCAGGCTCGGTTTGCAGGTTCATGCCTGCAGAGGTTGTAACGTATGACGTTTCTATAAATCCTGATTCAGACAAAAACAAAAGCCCCGCAGGTTTTACACTGCGAGGCTCTGCTCTAGGTTCTTGTTTCCGCTGAGTTTATACTTTCACCGGCACGCCGGCCAGCTCGCGCACCGTGTTTTCGATATCGACTGGGGCAAAGCCAGCCTCGTGCTGCAGCTGCAGCTGTGAGCCGTGCTCGAAAATTGCATCCGGAATGCCGAGGCGCTTTACCTGCGACGTATAGCCGTTGTCCACCATAAACTCCAGCACCGCGCTTCCGAAGCCGCCCTGCAGGCAGCCGTCCTCTACGGTTATCACTTTTTCATACTTGGTGAAGATGTGGTGCAGCAGCTCGGCGTCCAGCGGTTTGGCGTAGCGCATATCATAGTGGCCCGGGTGGATGCCTTCCAGAGCCAGTTTCTGGCATACTTCCACTGCGTAGTTGCCCACGTGTCCGAAGGTAAGTATAGCTACCTCTTCGCCTTCCTGAATGGTGCGCCCTTTGCCTACCTGCTGCAACTCCAGCGGCGTGCGCCACTGTGGCATCACGCCTTCGCCACGCGGGTAGCGGATCGTGAACGGCCCCATATCTTCCTGGGAGGCAGTATACATCATGTTGCGCAGCTCCTGCTCGTTCATCGGAGCGGCCACTACCATGTTCGGGATGCAGCGCATGTAGGCAATGTCGTAAGCACCGTGGTGGGTAGGGCCGTCAGCACCGGCAAACCCGGCACGGTCGAGGCAGAAAACCACGTTCAGGTTTTGCAGGCACACGTCGTGTATCACCTGGTCGTAGCCGCGCTGCATAAAGGAGCTGTAGATGTTGCAGAACGGAACCAGGCCCTGCGTGGCCAGGCCAGCCGAGAAGGTAACCGCATGCTGCTCGGCAATGCCTACATCAAAGGCGCGGTCCGGCATGGCCGCCATCATAATGTTGAGTGAGCAGCCCGACGGCATGGCAGGCGTAATGCCCATGATCTTGGGATTCTGCTCCGCCAGTTCCACAATCGTATGGCCGAACACATCCTGGTATTTGGGAGGCTGCGGTTTGTCAGGAACTGTCTTATAGATCTCACCGGTGATCTTATCGAATAGGCCGGGTGCGTGCCACTTGGTCTGGTCTTTCTCGGCAAGGGCAAAGCCCTTGCCCTTGGTGGTAAGGCAGTGCAGGATCTTCGGACCCGGGATATGCTTCAGGTCCTCCATCACCGACACCAGGTGGTTGATGTCGTGGCCGTCTATCGGGCCGAAGTAGCGGAAGTTAAGCCCCTCAAACAGGTTGCTCTGCTTCAGGATGGCCGCTTTTACGCCGTTCTCGATCTTGGAAACGATCGTGCGGGCATCCGGGCCAAACTTGCTGATCTTGCCCAGTATTTTCCATACCTCGTCGCGCATCTTGTTGTAGGTGCGCGAGGTGGTGATGTCGGTTAAATATTCTTTGAGTGCGCCCACGTTCGGGTCGATGCTCATGCAGTTGTCGTTGAGCACCACCAGCAGGTTGGCGTTGGCCACGCCGCCGTGGTTCAGGGCCTCAAAGGCCATCCCGCCTGTCATGGCGCCATCGCCGATCACGGCGATGTGCTGGCGCTTGTCCTCGCCTTTATACTTGGAGGCTACGGCCATGCCCAGTGCCGCCGAGATGGAGGTGCTGGAGTGGCCCACGCCAAAGGTATCGTATTCGCTTTCTTTTCTTTTCGGGAATCCGGAGATGCCACCATACTTGCGGTTAGTATGAAATATGTCGCGGCGGCCGGTCAGGATCTTGTGCCCGTAGGCTTGGTGGCCCACATCCCACACCAGTTGGTCATAAGGAGTGTTGAACACATAATGCAGCGCCGTGGTAAGCTCCACCACACCCAGACTGGCACCAAAATGGCCGCCATGAATCGATACGACATCAATGATATACTGCCTCAGCTCCTGGGTCACCTGCAAAAGTTGCTCCGGCTTCAGGTTCCGCAGGTCGGCAGGCGAGTTGATGGAGGCAAGCAGCTCTCCGGGTTTGATTATCATAGAATTGTCCTTATAGACCCTTAAAACAAAAAAATCGGGTTAAAGTTTAAAAAGCACGTGCCGTGCCTTTTCTTCCAAAGCGTAAAGTTAATAAATATAAAAACACATGCCGCCACTTAATTCGTGGCAAGCGGGCATAGTAATTATATATGAAAAATTGTATACCTTCCTGAATCCGGCTGAGGCATAAGCATTCTGCTATATACATGAACGGGGTAAAATAGTTGTGAACCATGCCTCGCCTGTTTAGGTTGAAGCAGAGAGGCGGTCGTTCAGGTTCCGCCTAAAATGATTATTTTTGCCACCTGCGCAGCCACACGCGCCCCAAAATGAGTTGATAAGTGAGTTTCGAGATAAGATTACCGCTGTTTGAGGGTCCGTTCGACCTGTTGCTGTTCTTTATCGAGCGCGATGAGCTCGACATACACGACATCCCGATCTTCCGGATCACGACTGAGTTTGTGGGCTACCTGCAGCAGCTGGAGCAGCTGAACATTGAGGTAGCCAGCGATTTTATACTTACCGCCGCCACCCTGATGCGCATCAAGGCTAAAATGCTGCTGCCACGCGTGGAGAAGGACGAGGAGGGCAACGAGATAGACCCGCGTGAGGAACTGGTGCAGCACCTGCTGGAGTACAAGAAGTATAAAAGCGCCGTGCCGGACCTTTCGTATATGGAGGACCAGCGCATGGCCCAGGAGAACCGCGGCAACATACATCAGGAGCTGCAGCAGATCGCCAATGCCAACCACTTCGAGTACGAGCTGCAGGACCTGAGCCTCTACAAGATCATGCGCGTGTTCGAGAAGGTGATGACGCGCTTTGAGGAGGAGCAGAATAAGCCGAAGCATACCGTTATCCAGTATCCGTATACCATCGAGGGCCAGCGCGATATTATCCTGGGCATGGTGCAGCAGCGTAACCGCGTGGCCTTCTCCAGGCTGATCGAGGAGTTCCCGGACAAGATCGGTATGATCTTCAATTTCCTGGCTATTCTGGATATGCTGCAGCTCAACCTGATCGGGCTGGAGGTAGGTGAGGGCTTCAACGATTTTTTCATTACCGAGGCTGTAGGACAGGCTACCCAGGTAACGCAGCTGCTGGTAGAGTAGCAGTTGGGCCACCAACTCCGCCTGGTTTTGGGCGTATTCCTAATTGTTCATAGCTTTACGCGCGCCTTGGCCCAGAGCCGTTTCAGGGCCAATTACCACGTCAGATGGATCAGAACAAGAAAACCATACTTAAAAGCTTTAGCCCGGTAAAGGTGCTGATCCCGGTGTTGCTGGGCCTGGCCGCCACTGCCTGGCTTTTTATAAAGGACGACAAGGTAAGCGAGCTGAAAGGTATAGCCCAGGCCAATATCTGGTGGCTGCTGGCGGCGCTGGTAGTGCTGGTTGTCCGCGATGCCGGCTATATGTACCGGATACGATCGCTGACCGATAAATTCCTGACCTGGCGCAACAGCCTGGATGTGATCATGCTCTGGGAGTTCGCCTCGGCCGTAACACCCTCCGTGGTGGGCGGTACCACGGTGGCCACTATCATCCTGAACAAAGAAGGCATCCCGCTGGGCAAGTCGCTGGCGTATGTGATGCTGACGGCGGTGCTGGATAACATGTTCTTTATCGTGGTGGCGCCCATTGCGCTGCTGCTCACGCAAGGCGCCGTGTTCCCCACCTTCAACCTCGACCCATCGGACGTGGCCAAGCTGCAGTCTGCCTTCTATATCAGCTACAGCCTGATTGCGGTGTATACCTTTATCATGATCTACGCGCTGTTCGTGCGCCCGCGTGCCTTTAAGTGGCTGCTGCTCAAGATCACCTCCATCGGGTTTCTGCGCAAGTGGCGCGTAAACGCCTTTCAGCATGGCAACGAGATTGTGTGGGCGTCGGAGCAGCTGAGAGGTAAAGACTTTAACTACTGGGCGCGCGCCATCCTTGCCACCATATTTGTCTGGAGTGCCCGTTACTTCCTGCTCAATTGCCTCATCGCGGCCTTTGTGGATGTCTCTTTCAGCGAGCATCTGCTGATCCTCTCCCGCAACCTGATCTTCTGGATCGTGATGCTGATTGCCATTACGCCGGGCGGTGCGGGTATCGTGGAGATGGCCTTCCCGAGCTTCTTCGGCCTGTTCCTGGGAGGCTTCGCCAGTGTCGTGGTAGTGCTCTACCGCCTCATCACCTATTATCCGTACCTGATCCTGGGGTCCATCTTCCTGCCTAAATGGGTAGCCAAGGTGTTTGGCCGGCAAGCGCAGGAGCAAGAGGAGCTGGCCGAGGAGTATAAACGCTAGCGGCAAAGAAAGTATAACGGCGCCGCCGCGTTTGTGAGGTATGGCCGAAAGCCGTACCTTCATCTGTCCAAAGTATAAAGTATACCCTTTGATGAAACGATCCATCTGGCCACTGCTTGCCCTGCTTCTACTGGCAGGCTGCAATGGCAGCAACACCGCCCTGAACGAGAAACTGAAAGCCGCCGTAACCCAGGGGGAAGTTGGCCCGGAAGGCTACAAAACTATCCGCATGGCCGAGCTGACCGATTTTGACTGGGACTTGATGTACTTCTTCCAGCCAAACGAAGACAAAAAATCCATCAGTGACGTGATCGGGTTTAAGTGGGAGGGAGACCCTGTGCCTGATAACCACCGCCGCCTGCTGTTTGTGAAGGACGGGGAAGTGGTTTCTTATGTGGATTACTACTACAACGACCTGCCTTTATTCGTGTATGGCTGCGAGGCCGACAAATGGATTTACCCGAAAGGTCGCTCCGAGTTTGCCAGCTTTAAGTATTGCAGCGGGGAGAAGGAGGTCTACACGTTTATACCTGTGCCCTGTGTGGAGAACATCCGGCTGCTGATGGATAACAAGTGCCCTGAGGGAGAGGCTCCTGTGGCGGAGTAGGTATAGAAGTCGGCCCATGCCGGCTTTTTTTATGTGGCTGTATGCCCTTTAATTGCTCCGGTAATCTAAGGCTGCAAAGCAAGCAACATGCGTAAAAAGAGTAGCAAGGCCTTGCCCGTGCAGTACCTGTAAGTATAGCGTCGGGGGGCAGTTTATAAAACTTATTGTGTCAACGTCTATCAAACTACTAGCCACATGAAAGCCATTGTGATAGGAGGAGGAATCGGAGGCTTGTGCGCGGCCCTTGCCCTTCAGAAAGCGGGCATGGAAACAACCGTTTACGAAGCGGCGCCCAGGATTATGGGGCTTGGAGCAGGAGTGGGGCTGGCAGCCAACGCCATACAGGGCCTTGCCCGCCTGGGCTTAGCCGATGAGGTAATTGCGCGCGGCAAGCAGCTGGAGGCGCTCGTAATTTTTGATGAGCATGGCAGCGTGATCAGCAACATGGATACCCGGCCCCTGAGCAACAAGTACGGCATCAACAACTTTGTGATCCACCGCGCCGACCTGCACGAGGTGCTCTGCAATCACCTGCATCCCGGCTCACTGGTGCTGGGCAAACGCTGTGAGGAGGTTATGCAGGAAGGTGAGCAGGTGCGGGTCATGTTTACGGATGGAAGTTATGCCACTGCCGATCTGCTTATTGCCGCCGATGGCATCAGTTCGGTGGTGCGCCAGCAACTGGTGCCGCAAAGTATCCCACGTTACGCCGGTTATACTTGCTGGCGCGCCGTGATCGACAACCCCGGAGTGGCCATCAACACCATGATCTCGGCAGAGACCTGGGCTCCCGAAGGCCGGGTAGGGATTGCCCCATTGCAGGGCGATAAGATATACTGGTATGCCTGCATCAACGCCCCGCAGCGCGACGAAAAAATGCGCCGCATGACACCTGAGAAGCTGGCCCGCCACTTTGAAAACGTACATTCGCCGGTAGAGATGGTGCTGGCGTCAACCGCTCCGGAGCAGCTTATCTGGAACGACATTGCAGATTTAAAACCGCTAAAGCATTTTGTGTATGGCCGTGTGGTGCTGTTAGGTGATGCCGCCCATGCTACTACGCCCAACATGGGGCAAGGGGCTTGCCAGGCGATAGAAGACGCCGTGGTGCTGGCGCAATGCCTGCAACAGGAGCCGGTGCTGGCAAAGGCCCTTAAAAAGTATGAGAAGCGCCGAATGCCCAGAACCGCCAAAGTAATCGCACTGTCGAGGAGGCTGGGGGAGGTAGCACACTGGCGTCACCCATTGCTGGGCCGCATCCGCAACACGCTGTTTCGCGCCATGCCAAAGTTCATCACCCAGCGGCAGATGGAGGACTTGTATAAGGTTGACTTCTGAATCAGGTATCAAAGGTAACATTGAGGTTAAAGCAGGTTTATATCTTTGCTGCTGGTGCAGGCTATTCAATACCACAGGCGTTAAGGGGCTGCAGCCGTTAATCAGTTACGAGCTAATTTCTTACCTATGCAAGCCGCCGACACAAGCGCCACCACTACCTTGGCTAATCAGAAGCCCAGTTTTAGAGAAGCCTTCTTCTTTTGGCTGAAGTTAGGCTTTATCAGCTTCGGCGGGCCGGCCGGTCAGATCGGCATTATGCATGCGTTTGTTGTGGATCAGAAGAAATGGGTATCAGACTCCAGGTTTCTGCATGCGCTCAACTACTGTATGCTGCTGCCAGGACCGGAGGCGCAACAACTGGCTACCTACATCGGGTGGTTGCTGCATGGGGTGAGAGGAGGTTTAACGGCAGGGATCCTGTTCGTGCTGCCCTCGGTGTTCATCCTGCTGGCATTGAGCATCGTGTATGTTACCTATGGCAGTATACCTTGGGTGGCGGCACTATTTTATGGGCTAAAGCCTGCCGTAGTAGCTATAGTAGCCCTGGCTTTGATTAAGATTGGTAAGAAAGCGCTGGTCAACTGGCTGCACTACGTGCTGGCCCTTCTGAGCTTTGTCCTGATCTTTTTCCTGGACGTGCCATTTCCGCTCATCATCCTGGGCGCAATTGTGGTGGCTGTCCTTATGCTGAAGGTGTTCCCGGCTGCCCTGCAACGGCGTGGGGGAGAAGAGCAGAAAATAACCGACGAGTCGGGCTACTACATTAATGCCGCGACAGTGCTGCCTGATACCGTATTCAGCTGGAAGAGGGTCAGTAAACAGTTGGCTGTCGCCGCCTTGCTTTGGGTAATCCCTTTCCTGTTGTTTTACCTCCTGCTGCAGGATAGCAGCTTCTGGAGCAATCTTTCCCTGTTCTTCACCAAAGCTGCTTTGGTGACCTTTGGCGGTGCCTATGCCGTGCTGCCTTATGTGGCGCAGGTAGCAGTAGAAAAGCTCAACTGGCTCAACAATTATCAGATGATCGATGGCCTGGCGTTGGGCGAAACCACTCCGGGACCTCTCATTATGGTACTGGCCTTTGTGGGGTTTATGGCAGGCTACAACCACTTTGCCGGCTCCCTGCTGATGGGCACAATCGGACTGGCAGTCACTACCTACTATACCTTCCTGCCTTGCTTCCTGTTCATACTGGTAGGTGCCCCGATTGTAGAAAGGACACAAAGCAACACCTCTATCAAGGCCATTTTAAGTATAGTGACGGCTGCTGTCGTGGGTGTTATTCTGAACCTGACAGTTTACTTTGGGCAGGCGGTAGTGCTCAGGAAAGGAGCTGGAGCGTTGGCAATAGACTACTTTAGCCTTGGCTGGATCGTTGTCTCTATACTGGCCATGTACCGGCTTAAAGTAGGTATGATTCCCTGGATAGCAGTCAGTGCACTGGCGGGTTTGGTGATGTACCTGTTAGGTTACTTTCAGCCCATCTAAATAAACACGATCTTAGTGACTCCAAAGAGATTAATTAGCAGTGATTTATCGTAAAAGGGAGCATGCCTATACCTTTTACACGATGACTATGAAAAGAATAACCGCTTCCCTGATCCTGTACCTCTGGCTTGTATCTGTTGCTATGGGCCAGCACGCTGCTGTGAATCAGCAGGCAAAGAAATTAAATATAGCCGCAATCGAGCAGGTGCTCGGCCTGAAGGGACAGGAAAACAATGGGGAGTATAAGGTAACCGTGCCGCAGCATGATGTGCAGGTGGAAGTAGATGGCTTTAAGATCATTCCGGCGATGGGTATGGGAAGCTGGGCTGCCTTTAGTCCTGCGCCGAATGGTGCTATGGTGATGGGGGGTGTTGTGCTGAAAGAGGAGGAGGTCGCGCCTGTGCAGCAGGTGGTTATCGGCAATGGCTTAACCACTACAGGTTTGCACAACCATTTTGTGCGGGAGAAGCCCGACATCATGTACATGCACATCGGGGGTAGCGGAACAGAGGAAGTTTTGGCAAAGGGAGTGAAAGCCGTATTGGATAAGATAACAGCGTTAAGAGGCGGAGACCCCGGTAAGGCAAAAGCGGAGCAGGTTCAGAACTCGCTGGATGTGCAGCAGATTGCCTCTATACTTGGCCACGAGGGAGAAAGGAGCAGCGGTGTTTATAAAGTTACAATAGGCCGGCCCGATGTAAAGCTGCAGGAGCATGGGCAAAAAGTAAGCCCTTTTATGGGCTTCAACACCTGGGCCGCCTGGCAGGGTACACCGGAACGTGCTGCTGTGGCCGGCGACTTTGCCATGCTGGAGGATGAGATGGCACCTGTGATCAAAGCCTTGGTAGAAAATGGAATAGAAGTAGTAGCCGTGCATAACCACATGGTACACGAAAAGCCACGTATCTTCTTCCTGCACTACTGGGGCGTGGGACCTGTTGAAAATTGGCAACGGGCTTGAAAGCTGCGCTGGATCAGACGGGCAAATCTGAAAGCAACAGCCATCAGTAAATTTACACCTGCTATTGCGGGCTTTATCTTAAGTTATTGTTGTCTGCTTGTCTACTGATCAGTCGCCAGTAGATCATCTCATCATCTCTGACGGTTTCCTGCATGCCTAACTTTTCCAGCAGCCGGATCGAAGCCGTGTTTTCCAGAAGGCAATTTGCTGTAACAACTTTCACCTGAGGGTGGCGAAAGGCCCATTCCACAAGGGCCCTGGCCGTTTCAAGCCCGTAACCTTTCTGCTGCTCCTGCTCGATAATAGAATAGCCAATGTCTACAACCCCTTCCTGATTCGGTGCCCCTTTAAAACCAGCATCTCCAATAACAGTGGCATTATGTTGCAGCACGATCATCCACGATTCAAACCCTGTTGGCTCCGGCAGTTGCTCCAGCCGTTTAATGATCCGGGGCAAGCTGTCCATGCTTTCCTGATCAGGCCAGAAGCGGGTAGGCTGCAGGCCGATCCCGGCTAGTATATTTGTGTTAAAGGCTAAAAGCGCCCGCGCCACCGGAAGCGTGAAAGGGACAAGTACGAGTCTGTTGGTATAAATGGGTTTGATAGACATAATATGGAAGTTTTGCTGTTGGCGAACTAACAGCGCAAGAAGACTCCTGCTCTACATTCCTGCCGCAAGCTTAGCGGTAGCGTAACTAGCGGCTGTGCATGATGCAAGTTTTCAACTTGCTTTATGCGGCAGCAGAAAAGCATACGTTCGCAGAAGTATACTCTGGGAATGCCACTAAAGTATAAGCTATACTTCTATAGGAACAGCTATTTCTATCCTTGCTTCTACAAAGCAGTCACAAACTGCTGCTAAGTTTAACCACAAGTTACGCTGGCGCTAAACTTGCGGTAGGAGGGTTTGAAAACAAGGCGAATTATCTTCTGTGCCGCAAGTTTAATTCTATCACTCGCTGTTTCGGATTTGTAATCCGGAACTCTTGTACTTGCGGAGTTGCAATCCGCATGCCTGCCTGTGGCTACTGCCTTTGCTATGGCGGATTACAAATCCGCGGCTAAGCTGCCTTCGGATTGCAAATTAGGAGTGTTCGGAAGTTGTTTACGTTTTCATATTGGCAAAGACAATCTCTGGTTTTCCTCCTGCTATGACGATAAGCAAGGCCGTGATACGTTCATCAAGCTCCATGGCAAATCTTCTTTTGGCGGTTTTGTATCCCAGCTCATTTACTTTCCTGTAGACCAACAGCATCATGGCCAGTATCAGCGTCATGTAAAGGATGATTTTGATACCGTTGAGGCTGACCGTGAGCAGATGGGAGAGGTTGAGCTCCTGCTTGAGAAAGCGGAAGAAGACCTCTATGTCCCAGCGCCTGCGGTAGAGCCTGGCAATGGCCTTAGCCGATACGTCAAAGCGGTTGGTGAGCAAGGGAATCACTTTGCCTTTGTCGGTCACAGCTTTGATGAGGCGAAAAGGCACCTCGACCTGCTTGCCATGGGAGTAGAGCCAACACAACTCATCGCTGAGGATGCGCACGTTGCCTACCCGCTCTCCAGCCGCCGTCGAGAAACAAGTGCCGGTTTGGCAGCGGGCATTCTTCTTGAGCCGGGTGATAAACCAAAGCTGCTTTGCATCTATCCGGCAAAAGCTCCTGCGCTGCTGCACGCCCCTGTCGAAGACAACCACGTTGTCCTCGGCTGCTACCTGGCCCAGGATAAGCCTGGCAATGGTCTTGTCCTCGCTCAACTCGGATTGTTTGGAAAACAGCTCCACGGAGGAGGGAAACAGGTCCTGCAGGGCCAGCGTGTACTTGATCTGTTTTTTGCCGTCCTTCTTGCGCCCCACACGCATACCGGCCTCCAATTTGTTGGCCTGCTCGCAAACCATGGTCGAGTCAACCCGGGTAATGGAGTGGCCTGCTGCCTGCTGCTCCCCGTAGTGGCGCGAGAAGAGGTGAT
The DNA here is from genome assembly GCF_026278245.1 of Pontibacter kalidii. NCBI lineage: Bacteria > Pseudomonadati > Bacteroidota > Cytophagia > Cytophagales > Hymenobacteraceae > Pontibacter > Pontibacter kalidii. The sequence goes on from NZ_CP111079.1 coordinate 4,617,455, forward strand.
AGACCTGCTGATAGGCCTGCTCAAAAAAGCTCACTGGCATGGTGGCCAGCCTGTCGGAGAGGGAGCTGTGGCTGATCTGGGAAGAGGCATCGAGCTTGGCAAACGCCCGGAACTTGGCTGTGTTGAAATAATCTGCTAGGCTCCGCTGCCCTATTCTCTCATCACTTATCAGACCGTAGAGCAGCAGGTAAAACATGCTGCGCCCATACAACTTATGCACCTTGTAATCAACTCTCGTCTGATGGGCAAGAGCAGAAAAGCTCTCCTCGGGAATATACTGCAGTAAGGATTCCACACTTACTTTGGTAGAGGATATAATAGCGGCCATAACTTTTATGCATTATCCTTTCTTTTACGATTCCATAACTCTTCCGAACACTCCTAATTGCAAATCCGAAGAAGCGGGGTTTAGTGCAGCCCAACTTGTGACATGTGGGGAGTCATACTTTCGGGTGATGTTTTTACGTGCAGCTATAGTAAGTTAATACAGTGCGCTTACCTTCTTTTCTGATTTTAACATCCTGTACAGCATCCGCACCTACCATCATGCGATTAATAAGCCAGTATACGTCATTGAACGGGATGTCAAAGGTATAAGTCAGGTCATGGCAGCCATCAAAAAAAGTATATTCCACGACGATACCTTTGGGATGGGTTGTGATCACCGTTTCAGAATCTGCTTTGTGGCCTTCAACCACTTTGCTCTTCTGGATCGTTTCCTTGCGAGGTTTGCCAAAGGTGTCAGCAAAATAAGCCTCTTCCTGATAGTTGTTGAGCTCTAATCCCTTCACGCTGGAGAGCATTCCATCAAAAACATAACCTGTTATCCTGCCTGATTTTACTTTAACCCAATGCCCCTGCAAAGTCATAAAGCCTTCATTAAAATCTTTCACCCTTACCTGGAGCGGTTCGGCAGGAAGTGAATCCGCTGCAACAGTTACAGCAGTGTTATAGTTGAGTTTTGCAAGAATAGGAGCCTGTAAAGAAGGCCTGGACCGTATGTTTATACCAGCAGTTGGCGCTACATAGAGCTTGTCCCCGACTTTGTAGTTGTCCGCCGCAAAGGTTGGTTGATATAGCAGCGCAGTAACGACAAAGAGAAGAGCTAAAAATGTTTTTGAATAGAGCTTATACATGGAGCTAACTACTATAGGATGAGGCATCAATATGCTATATAAATTTATACTATTTCTTATATAATTGGAAGCGTTTCTTAATAACTCCGCAGTTTCAGATATCTATATCCGCGTAACCCGGTCCAAATAAAAAATGGGGACTCGGAAGTCCCCATCAGTTAGCTTCCAGACTAGGAAGTCCGGTATAAGAGCAATTCATACTTACACTTTATCGTGCTACTTGATACGTGCTACGAGATACGTTAAACTAGCTCGTGCTTCACCAGGTATTCGGCAATCTGCACGGCGTTGGTCGCAGCACCTTTTCGCAGGTTATCCGCCACAATCCACATGTTCACGGTGCGGGGCTGCGTTTCGTCCAGACGTACGCGACCTACCAGTACCTCGTCTTTGCCGTGCGCGTCTTTCGGCATCGGGTACTGCAGGTTCTTCACATCGTCTACTACCACCACACCTTCTGTTTCACCGAGAATGCGGTATACTTCGTCCAGCGTAAAGTCCTTCTCAAACTCCACATTCACCGACTCGGAGTGGCCGCCCATTACAGGTATACGCACTGCTGTTGCTGTCACGCGGATAGAGTCGTCGCCCATGATCTTCTTCGTTTCCAGGATCATCTTCATCTCCTCTTTGGTATAACCGTTGTCCTGGAACACGTCGATGTGCGGCAGCACGTTCAGGTCGATTGGGTATGGGTAAGCCTTCTCGCCGTCTTTTCCGGCGCGCTCGTTCATCAGTTGCTCCACCGCCTTCACGCCTGTTCCGGTCACAGACTGATACGTGCTCACCACAATGCGCTTGGCCTTCAGCTCCTCGTGCAGCTTGTTCAGAGCCACCACCATTTGTATGGTAGAGCAGTTCGGGTTGGCAATGATCTTATCTTCTTTCGTCAGTTCTTTCGCGTTGATCTCCGGCACCACCAGTTTTTTGGTAGGGTCCATGCGCCAGGCCGAGGAGTTGTCTACTACCACGATGCCTGCTTCGGCGAACTTCGGGGCCCACTCGGTAGAGGTGCTGCCACCGGCAGAGAAAATAGCAATGTGCGGGGCAGCCGCAATCGCGTCCTGCATCCCGATAACCTTTATCTGTTTACCCTTAAACTCCACCTGTTTACCAACAGATCTCTCAGAAGCAACCAACAATAATTCCGTTACCGGGAAGTCGCGCTCCGCCAGTACTTTCAAAATTTCGCTGCCTACCAAACCGGTAGCGCCTACTACTGCTACTTTCATTTAGGGTATATATTTAATTGTTTAAGGATTAAGTGTTAGGTCCTTAGCTCAGGACTTGCAGGCTGGAGGGGTGTAGAGGATACAGCTTCACTCAACCGCTCCTTCAGAACTCTCTAGCTCTTAAACTCTCCAACTTTCTAACTTCCAACTAACGCCCCGGCCTCCCGTAATAGTCTAAAATTACAACTGCGGCCGCGTTTACTCCAAACCTTAAAGTTCCCGGGGATATTCCGCAAGCGTTTCATCTGGTCTGCAAAATACGCAAGATTTTAACATAATTCTGCGCATGAAACAAACTTTACCAGAAGTACTTACCAAAAAAATAATGGCTTTTGTTTACAGAGCAGGTAAAAGCTATCGTTGCCTAAAGCCCCCTCCTGTTGTCTGGAGTGGGCTGAGGGGAGGTCTTCTGTTACTGCTACTTCCGTTTGTGGCTGCTGCACAACTACAGGAAAATTTCGCTGACGGCAACTTTACCCAGAATCCCACCTGGACGGGCGATGAGGGCAGCTTTACAGTAAATGCGCAGGGCCAGCTGCAAAGCAGCGGCCCCGCTGTAACAGGCACTATACTGCAGCTTACCACACCATCGCAGGCGGCCGTGGGTGTCGCTTGGGAGTTCTGGGCGAACCTGCGCCTGGCCACCTCCTCCAGCAACTATGCCGATGTATGGCTCATCTCCGACTCCGAAAACCTGAAAGATACCAACACCAGCGGCTATTTTGTGCGCATCGGCGGTACGCCCGACGAGGTGAGCCTGTTCCGGCAAGACGCCGGCAAAACGGCAGTAAAGATTATCGACGGGCAGGACAAGACCGTGGCCACCAGCAACAATGTGGTGCGCGTGCGGGTAACCCGAAGTATAAACCATGCATGGGAGCTACGTATAGACGTGACCGGCACCGGCGAGCACTATGCTAGCCAGGGCACCGCCACCGACGCCACCTACACCCGCTCGGCATACTTTGGGGTGCTGCTAAGGTACAGTTCGGCCAACAGTCAGAAATTCTTCTTCGATGATTTTACCGTTGCTGATACCCAGGCGCCGGTGCTGCAGGAGCTGCAAACCGTAAACCCTCAGGAGCTGACGCTGCAGTTCAGCGAGCCACTGCAACCGGAAGAGGCGCAGCGTATCGGCAACTATACGTTGAGTGGAAGTATAAACCCGCTCCTTGCAGAGCTGGTGGAGCCGGGGCGGGTGCGGCTGGTGTTCAGCCAGAGTTTCAGGGGCGGCAGGAACGAGCTAAGTATACAATACCTGCAGGACCTGTTCGGCAACAGGATTGCCGAACCTATACTTTCCAGCTTCAGCTTTATGCCTCCAGCCGTGCTGCCCGGTTACAACGAGCTGTTGATAACCGAAATTATGGCCGATGAAAACCCAACGGTAGGGCTGCCGGCGCAGGAATATATCGAGCTGTTTAACCCCACTGACAAGGTGCTGAAGCTACAAGGCATTAAGTATTCCGACGCTACTTCCACCGCCACGTTCCCGGATGTGCAGCTGCTGCCGCAGGAATATGCCGTGGTGGTGCCCAACAGCCAGGTGCAGCATTTCAGCGAGTATGGCAAGGTAATCGGGATCAGCAATTTCCCCAGCCTGAACAACAGCGGGGAATTGCTGCAGCTGCGCCAGCCCGGTGGCAAACTCATCTATGCCATAAACTACTCCGACAGCTGGTATAAGAACCCGAGCAAGCGCGAAGGGGGCTGGAGCCTGGAGATGATCGACGTGCACAACCCCTGCGCCGGCGTAGAGAATTGGACAGCCTCCGAAGACCTGCGTGGCGGCACACCGGCACAGGCCAATTCGGTAGCCACTTCTAACCCGGATAACACACCGCCTGCTTTAGCAGATGCCACTGCCACTGCACCAGACAAAGTGCTGCTTCGCTTCAGTGAGCGGCTGGACAGCGCACAGGCGACACGTATAGCCAACTACAGCCTTAGCCCAGGTATACCTATAAATCAGGCGCAGGTGCAGGGTCCGCTGTTCTCCGAAGTTATGCTTGTGCTTGGCAGCCAGCTGCAGGAGCGGCAGGGGTATACCTTAACCGCCACAAGTATAACCGACTGCGCCGGCAACACGAGTACGAGTCCTTTAACGTATACTTTTGCTTTGCCCTCAGCACCCGCGCCCGGCGATGTGGTCATCAACGAGATCCTGTTTAACTCACGCACAGGCGGCGCTGATTTTGTGGAGTTGGTAAACCGCAGCGATAAGTACCTTAACCTTAAAGACTGGAAGCTGGCCAACACCTCCGGCGACACCATCAGCAACCTTAAAAGTATAACCACAGCCAATTATGTGCTGGCGCCGGGGCAATACGTGGTGCTCAGCTCCAACCCGGACAATATCATGCAGAACTACCCACTGGCAAGGCAGGAAACCTTTATCAGGATGAGTAGCCTGCCCAGCTACCCCGACGAGGCCGGAACCGTAGTGGTGGTGCAGCCGAATGGCGAGGTAGCGGATAGGTTCAGTTATGATGCAAAAATGCATTTTGAACTGCTCGATGATGTAAACGGCGTGTCGCTGGAGCGGGTGCGGCTGGAGGGGCCAAGTATGGCCAGCAACTTCCACTCGGCGGCTACCACGGTTTTTGCCACGCCGGGGTATAAAAACTCGCAGGCGCAGGCAGGGGTGCAGGCGCAGCGGGTGTTCGAGGTCTCGCCCAAGGTTTTCTCTCCGGATGGGGACGGCTACGAAGACTTTGCCACCATCAACTACCGCACCGACAAAACCGGCCTAGTAGCCAACATTACGGTGTATGATGCACAGGGGCGGGAGATACGCAAACTGGTGCGCAACGAGTTGCTGGAGGCAAACGGCTTCTTCCGCTGGGATGGCCTGCGGGAGAACGGTGCCAAAGCCAATATAGGCTATTACCTGTTCCACATCGAGCTGTTTGGCCTGAATGGGGAGAAAAGTGAGTTTAAAGAGAAAGTAGTGGTAGGCGGCAGGTTCTGATTATACTTTCTTTAGCAGGATGAGCTAAAATATTTAGAGGGGCAGCTAAAAATGTTAGCAACTTTGTGGAAAAGCGATGTTATCCACATTTCGGGCAGCTGTAAAAAAGAAACGGCTGGTACCAACCCGTACCAGCCGTTTCTTTTTAAAATTCCTGCAGCCAGGGCAGTAGCGACTGTAGCATGGGCTCAAAAGCATTTCCGTGGCCTTTGCCCTGGATAGGTATAAATTCTAACTGCCTGGCGCCGCCCGCTACAAAGCGGTCATAGGTCCGCTTTGAGTTGCTGAAGGGTACGACATCATCAGCGGTGCCGTGGTAAAGGCGCGTCGGGCTTTGCGGCACCCAGTCGTAGAAGCTGTTGGCCTGTAGCGCTTTCTTCAAGGGCAACTCCTGTTGGTCATCCTGCAGAGCCGCGAAAAAAGCCGGGTTAAAGAGCGCCTTCGGGTCTTTGGCTAGTTCTCTGTTAATGGCGCTGCCGCTCTTGCTGCCATCGAAAAGCTCGGACATTTTAGAGGCGTAGGGCTCCTGGAAGAAATCCGACATAGGTCGCTTCCACTCGTTGGTGTTGTTGTAGGCCTGCAGCACGTAGGCCAGGTAGGCAGGGTAGGAGTAGGCCTTACCTGATCTTACGAGGCTCAGCATCTCCACCAGGTCGTAACCGCCAGCACCTGCCGCCGAGGCTGTTACCTTCAGGCCGTGCACCGGGTTGGTCTCAATTTCCTTCTGCGCAGCCAGCGTTACGTAACCGCCCTCCGAGTAGCCCACCAGAAAAAGCTTGTCGCTTACAGGCACCTCTTTCTCCTTGTAGAGTGTTTTGGCTGCCTTTACCATGTCCACCACGGCGAGGGCCGAGTGCTTCTGGTCGTAGTACGGGTGCAGAATATCCTTAGACGCACCGAAGCCGATGTAGTCTGGTATAAGCATCACATAGCCGGCAGCGGCAAAAAGCTCGAAGCCGGACAGGCCCTCGAAGTTAGACGGGGCATCGCGGTGCGCAAAGTTGGTGCCGTGCTGGGCGCTGATAACCGGGGCCGGTGTGCTCATGTTCTGAGGCAGGCAAACCAGGCCCGATGCCTGTATCTGGCGGCCCAGGTAAGTGGTGTTATACACGAGCTTGTAAACCGAGATGCCATACGCTATCTCAGGGCCATAGGTGCCATACCCTTGTGAGGTGGCAAGCTGCTGCAGCATTTCCTTCGGCACGCTCAGCAGCAGCTCCGACGACACGTAGTACAGGTCCTCCCCGGCTACGGGTGGCTCCGTAGCAGGCGTCTCTACCACAGCGGGCGCTGCTGCAGTGGCTTCTTTTTCGCAGGAAGTATGGCTCAGCAACGTGCCGAGCAGCAACGTGTAAATAAAGAGTTTCTTGATCACAGGAGATATCCTTTTGATGTGCAAGAGAGCAACACTGCTGAGGCCGCAGAAGTGCCATCAGGCTTGCTTAAAATCAACTGAAAGTTTTTAGGGCAGGGGAGAATCAGGTAAGTGAGCTGTGCCGTAACTTGCGCCACTTTTTATACTTTATACTTTAGTGGAAGAGATCATTTACCTGTGCCTGTTCGCCTTTATGGCAGGCTTTATCGATTCGGTGGTGGGTGGCGGCGGACTGATACAGGTGCCGGCCCTGCTGGTGTTTCTGCCCGGCGTGCCGCTGCCCACCGTGTTTGGTACAGGCAAGTTTGCGGGCATCGCGGGCACTACGGCGGCGATGGTCAAGTATGTGCGCAGCGTCAGGATCAACTACCTGGCCATACTTCCGGCAGCCGCGGCGGCTTTTGTATGCTCTTTCCTGGGAGCCCGTGCCCTGAGCCATTTGGATGCCAGCTTACTGAAGCCATTTATACTGGTGCTGCTGGTGCTGGTGGCGGTATACACCTTCATCAAAAAAGACTTTGGCTCCCTGCATGCGCCCAAACTCACAGCGCTGAAAGAGCGGCTGTATGGCTTGCTGGTCGGTGCGGCGATTGGCTTTTACGACGGCTTCTTCGGCCCCGGCACGGGCAGTTTCCTCATCTTTATCTTCATTGGGCTGTTCGGCTTTAACTTCCTGGCGGCCTCGGCGGCGGCAAAAGTGGTGAACGTGGCCACTAACCTATCGGCGCTGCTATACTTTGCCTGGAACGGATATGTGCTCTACGAGGTGGCGGTGCCGATGGCTGTCTGCAGTATACTAGGTTCGCAACTGGGCACGCGCACCGCTTTAAAGCGGGGTGTCGGCTTTGTGCGGGTGCTGTTCCTGGTGGTGGTGAGCGGCATTATCCTCAAATTTGCCTACGACACCTATGGCACCGGCGGCAGCGATTTTGCTCATGTAGCTGCTACTGTGCAGCAGTGGATCGGCAGAAAAGGGTAACCTACTCGGTGCTTACCGGGTGGTTAAGTAGCTGTGGTATTAACAGCGGGTGTGGACAAACAGCAACTAACAACAAATAACCGTACCTTTGCACACTGTCTCTACCGTACGTATAGGCAGTAACCAGGTATAACACCCATCACCATGAAGTTTGAAGATTACCGCATCTCCGACGAGATAAAGAAAAGCCTGAGCAAGCTGGGCTTTAAAAAGCCGACCGACATTCAGTTTAAGGCCATTCCGCCCATTATGAAAGGGGAGGATGTGCTGGCCATTGCCCAGACTGGTACGGGTAAAACAGCTGCTTTCGCCATTCCGGTGCTCGACAGGCTGCAGTTCAGCAAGAACCGCAAGCGTGGCGACGGTATTAAGTGCATCGTGATGGTGCCTACCCGCGAGCTGGCGCTGCAGATAACGGAGGTGTTCAACGAGATTGGCCGCGGCACCCGCGTCACCACGTTCTGCGTGTTCGGCGGCGTGGAGCAGGGGCCGCAGATCGCGAAGCTGGAGGACGGCATTGATATACTGGTGGCCACGCCCGGCCGCCTGTTCGACCTCGTGAGCCAGGGCCACATACACCTGCACCGCGTGGAGGTGCTGGTGCTGGATGAGGCCGACCACATGCTGGACCTGGGCTTTATACACGATATCCGCCACCTGATCACCAAGTTGCCGCGCCAGCGCCAGACGCTGTTTTTCTCGGCCACCATCAACGAGAAAATTAAGGAACTGGCCTACTCGCTCGTGAACAAGCCCGTACGTATCCAGATTTCCCCGAAAGACCCGGTTTCCAAAAACGTGGACCACTCGGTGATGTTCGTGGACATGGATGATAAGCGCTTTTTCCTGGAGCGGGTGGTGAACCAGAACCCGGACAAAAAGATACTGGCCTTTGTACGCACCAAGATACGCGCCGAGCGTGTGGTGGCCGCCATGGAGCGCGTGGGCATTCAGGCGATAAGTATACACGGTGGCAAAGAGCAGAAGGATCGTCTGGATGTGATGCGCCAATTTAAGAAGGGCGAGGTGAAGCTGCTGATCGCTACGGATGTGAGCGCCCGCGGCATTGACATCCCGAGCGTGGAGTACGTGGTGAACTATGACCTGCCGGAGCAGCCCGAGAACTATGTGCACCGCGTGGGCCGTACGGGCCGGGGCACCGAGAAGGGCATTGCCGTAAGTTTCTGCGCCCCCGAAGAGAAACCCATCCTTGACGAGATTCAGAAATACCTGACCAAGGACATTAAGGTGCTGGAGGTAGAGAAGGAGGATTATGAAGCCACCATCGATTTCAGCGCCGACGCCAAGTATGACTGGAAAGCCCTGCTGAAAGAGGCCGAGCAAACGGATGAAAAAGTAAAGGCGGCCAAGTCAAAGAAAGCAAAATCGAAGGCTAAGAAAAAAAAATAAGCGGAAGCGCACCAACGTAACAAAGGCCTGCACGGATTTACCTCTGCGCAGGCCTTTGTTATTGTACAGATATTATATGCCTGTTTGTAGATAGTATGCTCACGTTAGTCGGGTTTAGCTAACATATGTTCGTTAGAAAGTGTTCTGGTGGCGTGCCTGCTGCACTTTCGAGTAATTGTCGGTTGTGCTGTTGCGACTAAAAAATTGTATTAAAATGTTTCCCCTTTGCGTCTTTATAAGTGTGAATTTCGTATAATAAATTGTAAATGGCCTTTAGAGGATAACAGCATTTATACGGTTTGATATTTAACTTAGTAAGAAAGGAGCGTGTGAGATGAGAAGACACAGAAGATATGGAGGGCTGGGAATCTCCGACACCTGGAATTATACTTTAAGTGCAATAAGTGACAGCCTGGGCTTCACCAGGGATTACACCGACAGGGTAAGTCCGGAGATGATAGACAACGAGCGCATAGCCCGCAAGCATCGGCTCGAAAGAGAGCAAAAGCAGGACGAGGAGCAGACGTACCCAAGCTGCCCCCTCAATGATAGACCGGAAGAAGTGTGAGGCGCAAAAAGACGCAGGCAAGAGAATAAACGATCACCCAAAAAGCTCAGCAGCAGCGGCCACGTAAATCATGCAGTGGAAGCTGCTGCTTTCCTATTTCAGCTTGGTTGCAGCCATAGCTGCACGAAGCCATTCCGGTAGCTTTTGCTCTCCAGTGCCTGCAGTTGCCGCTCCTGCGCGCCTGCGGCAAACAAAGGTATACCGCTGCCAAGTATGATGGGAATGTAGGTAAGTATGAATTCGTCTATCAGGCCGGCATTTAGCAGCAGCGTGTTGATCTGCCCGCCGCCGATGAGCCAGATGCCCTTACCCGGCTGCTGCTTCAACTCCTTTACAAATTCCGCCGCATCCTGCTGCACAAACTGCACCTGCTTGGTATCCGGGTGGCTGGAGCGGCTAAAGACATAGTTCGCTTTAGCAGGAAAAGGGGAGGGCTCCTTAAACCCAAGTACCACCTTGTAAGTATTGTGGCCCATCAGGGTGGTGTCTATACTTTGGAGGAAGGTGCTGTAGCCGTAATCCTCGCCTTCTAACATATACCTTTTGTCGTGGAGCCAACTGGTGTCGCCGTCGGGCCGGGCTATGTACCCGTCGAGGCTAGCCGCAATATAAAGTATAATTTTGCGCATGGTATGAGTGGTTTAGCCTCCTGCTGTGTACTTCCTCAGGCATCCTTTCTGATAACCAGCCTGGTGAGCTTATAGAAAAAATCACGGTTATCAGCCACCAGGCGGTAGCCAGCCTCAGCCACTGTGCCCGCCAGCGGCACGCGGTGATAAAGCCAGTGCCAGGTGCTGTGGCCGCTTAGCTGCAGCAGCGCAGCTACCGCCCTGGCCCCGTGCAGGGGCTGCCCATACGTAGTAATAAGGTATACCGACCTTCGGAACTGCGCGTGGGAAATGCCATGAAAACCATCGGGCACCTCCTGGTAGGGCACATACGTTACCCTGGCTCCGGTTTTGCGGCGCCACCTGTTTACCCAGAACTTACAGAAACTACAGTCGCCATCGTATACCAGCACAGGCTCCTGCAGCGCTGTGGCGGCGCTATTTGCCATACCAGGTACGCTCGTTTCTGCATCCGTCGTAGCCTACTGCGGCATTTATGGGGCACCAGCGCAGCATCCCGGTAAGTATAGGTATGATCCCAACCGCAGCCAGCGGCTTTGAGTTGTAATAAGCACCAATGCCGATAAGTGCTAGCCCGGCCAGCACACGGGCCTTTTGCTCAACAATCCCTACGTTGCATTCCATAGCTTTCAGAGTTTAAAGTGTTGCTATTGGTTATACTTTGGGTGGGCGCTTTGGTTAGCATCCCAGCCAGGCGGTTTCTTTAAAATAACGGTTTCTGAAGAAAAACTTTGGAGACATCAGGTGTAGAAAAATTCCACAAGTTGTGGAGTTGAGGCACAGGTTGCTAATGGTATTCTACAACTTGTATAGTTAAAGGATGTGTCTTATCTGTCTGTTTATCAGGATAATGTGTGGTAGTTGTAGTTTGGCACGGTTCTGTTACTATAGGAAATAGATTACATTTTAAACCGACACAAAATAGAACATGAAAAAAGCAACATTCTTTGCAGCAGCAATAGCGATATTAGGTTTCACCTCACTTGATGCCAACGCCCAAACCCAGGAGCAGACGCAAACTCAGGGCCAGACGCAAGGACAAACCCAGGGCCAGCAAACAGAGCAGGCACAGGGCAACCGAGAGCTAGTAACGCAGGACCAGTTGCCGGAGGCAGTGCAGAACGCCCTAAAGAGCGACGTGTACAAAGACTGGACGGTAGGGGAGATCCACAAAATTACTCCAGAGGAAGGTGCTGCCAACGCCGAAGTGGTGTACGAGGTTAAGTTAACCAATGCAGAAGGCCAGGAAGGTGTTGTGCGAATGAATGAGAAAGGCGGTGCCGCCGAATCTGAACAAGAATAACTGTGAACGTCATATAGTAAGCTTAAAAAAGCTCCATTCTGTGGGGCTTTTTTTTATGCCCTTATTTTTCAGAATAGCCGCCTTACTTTTTTGATTATCACAATTTTATACTACTTTAAATCCCAGTTCATAAGTGTAGAAATATAAAATGGGTACATGAGCCAACTCCCTATTGTCCGGAACTACTGGCAGCAGGCAAATACATGGGTGCCGCTGGAGGCACTGCTATGGCCGGTAGGGCTGGTCCTGCTGGCATCCATGGACCCGGCTGGAGTGCACCTGTTCAGCTTTTGCCCGTTTAGCTGGGTGCTGGAAAACGGTTGCCCGGGCTGCGGGCTGGGGCATGGCATTGCTTACCTGGCGCGGGGCGAGTGGCAGGCAGCCTGGGCAGCGCACCCGCTGGCGGCACCGGCCGTGCTGCTGCTCTTATGGCGCTGCGGCAGTCTTTTATACTTCCACCGTACGCACAGCAACCATCTGAAACATTAAAATAAAACTATATGGCAAGTATACTACACCTGATGCCGGACTTGGAGCCCGACGAAATGGGCTACATTCAAACGCTGGTAAAACCGATGAACGAGGACGAGGCGCGGCAGTTTGCGAGCATTTACCGCTCCCGCCGGCGCGAGCCCATGTTGTTGCTGGTTACCACCATTGTGGGGTTCTTTGGCGTGGCCGGAATTCAGCGCTTCCTTACCGGGCAGATAGGCATGGGCCTGCTCTACTTCTTTACCGGTGGCCTCTGCCTCATCGGCACGATTATAGACCTGGTGAACCATAAGCGGCTGGCCTACGAGTATAACGTGAAGCAGGCAGACCAGGTGATCATGATGATGCGCCACGGCCGCTAAATTTTGCCTATGCTTACCGCACAAGCAAAATTTATACCTGTGCCGCTACAGAAAAAGGGTCAGGGGCAGCCTATGCAGCTCCTGACCCTTTTTATACTTTCAGGTTGGGTAAACTACTTCTTTACCGGCGTTACCTTATAGCCTCGCCTGCGCAGCAGTTCTATCACACCCTGCTCACCGGTAAGGTGTGCGGCGCCTACCGCAAAAAAGGTCGGTTTCTCCTTGGCCATCCGCTCCATCACCGGAATCCAGTTCTTGTTGCGCTGCACCAGGAACACCTCCTGGAACTTCCTGTAGTCCTCCTCCGGGTAGTCGCGCTGCATCAGTTCCTGCAGCCCCTGCAGGTCCTGCGCCATGTATAGCTCCACCATCTCGCGGTAGTCGGCCCTGGATTTGGGCAGGTCGGTGGCCGTGCGTACCAGCATTTGCGCATACATCTCGTTTGGCAGCCTGTCTACGGCGGCCATTTGCTCCTGCACCGTCTCTATGCCTACCACCTCCTTCTGCTGGCCTTGGGCCAGTTCCATCAGCTTCTGCTCATACGACTCCGGGGTGCACTCCGTCATCACCGGGATTAGCATGGAGTAGAGCATGAACGGCTTCATGCTGTCGAGCATCTTCAGGTCCACGCCATAGCTGCCGGCGAAAAGCTCGGACAGGGCTTTGTACTCCTCCTCCTCAAACAGCTCCTTTAGCGACTGCCCCTCCGGCAGCGTAGCATACTGCATGACCTGGGCCATCATGTTCGGGTCGTCCATGTCCAGTTCCAGCGACAGCTGCTCTGTTTGCGTCACCGTTGCCAGCAGCGCCTCCGATAGCACTATTTTATCCGGGCAAACCGCATGGATGGTGCCGTAGAGGAAGGAGGGCTTTTTCAGGCCCTTTCCAGAGATCTTCCAGAGGAGCGCGTTGTCCTCCGTCCCGCTGCCCGCCTGCGCCGGCTGCAGCTGCGCCAGCATCAGTAGCAAGGCCAGCAGTACGTATAGTTTTTTGTTCATGTATGGGTCTGTTGTAAATACTAATGCAAGGTAGCTAATTTTCAGGATGAGCTACGTAGCAAAATAACCATAGGCGAGACTAATAAAATTCCTATCTTAGATTGCGAAAAACTAAATCAGATGAAAAACAGAACCATAGCACTTTTAGGCGCTGCCTGCTTTGTGTCGGGTGCGTTTGTGGCCAGGGTGGCAGATGATAAACTGTCGGTACGTATACTGCAGGATGCCCAGAAAGTGCTCGGGCTGCATTTTACGGCGGCCCAGCTCGACTCCACTGTCTCGGAGCTGGAGGAGCTCCGGGAGAGTTACGAGGTGATACGCCAGCAGAACCTGCCCAACAGTGTGCCGCCGGCGCTCCTATTCAACCCGATCCCGGTGGGCTATACTTTCCCGACAGGAAAATCAGCTTTTGAGGCCGAGCGGCCGCAGAACGTGAAGTTGCCCAAAAAGCGCGAGGAGCTGGCCTTTTATACCATCCCGCAGCTGGCGGAACTGGTGCGCACGCAGCAGATCACCTCCGAGGAGCTCACCAAATTCTTCCTGGACCGCCTGAAGAAGTATGGCCCGACGCTGGAGGCGGTAACGACCTTAACCGAGGAACTGGCGCTGCAGCAGGCTCGCCAGGCAGACCGGGAAATAAAAGCCGGAAAGTATAAAGGCATGCTGCACGGCATTCCGTTCGGGGTGAAGGACCTGCTCTCCACGCGCAAGTATAAAACCACCTGGGGCGCCACGCCTTACAAAGACCAGGTGATAGACGAGGATGCCACCGTGGTGCAGCGCCTGCAGGATGCCGGGGGTGTGCTGGTAGCAAAGCTCACCTTAGGCGCCCTGGCCATGGGTGATGTGTGGTACGGCGGCAAGACCCGCTCGCCATGGGATATCAGCAAAGGCTCCAGTGGCTCCTCGGCAGGTTCGGCGGCGGTCGTGGCGGCGGGCCTGCTTCCTTACGCCATCGGCACGGAAACACTGGGCTCTATCGTGTCGCCATCCACGGCCACGGGCACCACCGGCCTGCGCCCCACCTATGGTCGCGTGAGCCGTTACGGGGCCATGGCCCTGAGCTGGTCGATGGATAAGATCGGCCCGATAGCCCGTTCCGCTGAGGATTGCGCCATCGTGTTCAATGCCATTTACGGGCCCGACGGGAAGGATCAGTCGGTGTATGATGTACCGTTTAACTACAACCAAAGTATAAATCCGAAGAAGCTGCGCGTGGGTTTCCTGAAGGATGACTTTGCGAAGGAATATGGCTTTAAGCAAAACGATCAGGCGGCGCTGGATGCGCTGCAGAAGGCAGGTGTGGAGTTGGTGCCCCTCTCGCTGCCAGACCTGCCGGCAAGCGACCTGCTCCTGACCATATCCGTAGAGGGAGCGGCCGCTTTCGATGAGCTGACCCGCAGCGGGCGCGATAGCCTGCTGGTGGCGCAGCACAAGAACGCCTGGCCCAACATCTTCCGCACGGCCCGCTTTATACCTGCCGTGGAGTACCTGCAGGCGCAGCGCGTGCGCACCCTGCTGGTGCAGCAGATGGAGGAGAAGCTAAAGGAGGTGGACGTGTACATCAGTCCCACGTTTGCCAGTAGCAACCTGGTGGTAACCAACCTTACGGGCCACCCGTGCGTGGTGGTGCCCACCGGCTTCCAGAAAAATGGCATGCCGACTACCATCACTTTTATGGGGAAACTGTTCGGGGAGGCGGAGCTGCTGCGCTTTGCCCAGTTCTACCAAAGTATAACGCCGCACGAGGAGCAGCACCCAAGTATGAATTTCAGCAAAAAGAAGAAATCCTGAAGTATAAAAGTATACATCCGGCAGCCGCAAAGTATAGGGAGAGGAAAATTTATACTTGCTCATGCACCTGTATGCAGAATTTGAATGCCTCTGCTGCTGGTTTATACTTTGATTCTCCTGCGGTTTATACTTTGCGTTTGGCCGGCTAGGATTTTCTACAAAGTATAGGAGGGGCCGCTATACTTGCTGGTGAAAACACGCAAGCAAGGGCATCTGGTTTAGCTGCAACAAGCACGGAACAACCTCAAAGTATAAAATCTGCTTCTCAGGTTAAAGTATAAATACCCTGCTGCTGCACTGTCGCTATACTTTGCGCGACCGGCGAAGTATGAAATAACCGTTCTGAGGCACAACTTCCTGCGGGCGGCTTTTTGTTAACTTCGTGTTTATACTTTATTTTGAAGATCAAACCTTAACTAAACTACCTAAACCTAATAAACCAACCATGCAACTGAAACGAAAAGTTGTGGCGTTTGCGGTATTGCTGCTGCTGGGCAGCGCCGATGTGCACGCGCAGAACGACAAAACAGAACTGAGCGTGGAGAAGATCATGCGCGACCCCAAATGGATCGGCACCTCTCCGAGCAACGTGTTCTGGTCTGAAGACGGAAAGAAGATCTACTTTAACTGGAACCCGGAAGGCAACCGCCAGGACTCGCTCTACAGTGTGAGCGCCGACGGTAGAAACCTGCAGAAGGTGAGCGCGCAGGAGCGCCGCAACCTGCCGGCCCAGCGTGGCGTGTACAACCGTGCCCAAACCAAGAAGGTGTACGAGAAGAACGGCGACATCTTTTTGTATGATATAAAATCAGGAAAAGCGCAGCAGGTAACCAACACCGTGGAGCGCGAGAGTAGCCCAGCCTTTAGCCACAACGAGCAAAAGGTGGTGTATACCAAAGACAGCAACCTGTTTGCCTGGAACATCAGTAATGGGCAAACAGTACAACTCACAGATTTTAAAAAAGGCCGTAAGCCCGCAGAGGAAGGCAAGAACCCGCAGCGCGACTGGCTAAAGGAGCAGCAGCTGACGCTTCTACAGATCGTGCGCGAGCGCAAGGAAGACAAAGAAGCCGCCGAGAAGCAGCAGAAACTGGATAACCCCACCCGTCCGAAGGAAATCTACGTGGAGGAGAAGATCGTGAGCAGCGTGACGCTGGGGCCGAACGAGCGCTTCATTACCTACCAACTCATCTCCCGTCCTAAAAACGCACAGGTGGCCATTGTGCCGGATTTTGTGACAGAATCAGGTTATACGGAGGATATAAAGACCAGAACCAAGGTAGGTGACGCGCAGAGCAGCTACGAATTCTTTGTGTACGACACGCAGCGCGACACCGCCTATGCCGTGCTGATGAACGATGTGGAGGGCATCTACGACCAGCCTGCTTACCTGCTGCAGCAGGAGGCAAAGGCCAGTGCCTCGACCAATGCGGCCGAGAGCAAGACTAAAAAGCCAGAGCCGCGCGCTGCCACCATCTATGGCACCTACTGGTCCGACAATGGCAAGCATGCCGTGGTAGTAGCCCGTTCTGCCGATAACAAGGACCGCTGGATCATGAAGCTGGACCCGGCCACGTCCAAGCTCACCGTGCTGGACCGCCAGCGCGACGAGGCCTGGATAAACGGCCCAGGCATTAGCTATGGCCCTGGCGCCATCGGCTGGATGCCGGATAACGAGCGTGTGTGGTTCCACTCCGAGGAAAGCGGCTACTCGCACCTGTATACCGTGAACGTGAACAGTGGCCAGAAGAAAGCCCTCACCAGTGGCAAGTTTGAGGTGTCGGATGCGCGTATATCCGATGATAAAAAGCACTTTTACTTTACGGCCAACAAAGTACACCCGGGCGAGAAGCATTTTTACCGCATGCCGGTAAACGGCGGTGAAATGGTGCAGCTGACAAGTATGGCCGGTGCTCACGAGGTGGAGCTGTCGCCAGACGAGAAGAAGCTGGCCATCCGCTATTCTTACAGCAACAAGCCGTGGGAACTGTACGTGATGGACAACAAGAAGAACGCGAAGCCAAAGCAAGTTACCAACTCCCTGACCGACGAGTTCAAGGCCTATGACTGGCGCGAGCCGGAGGTGATCACCTTTAAAGCAGAAGACGGTGCCGACGTATACGCCCGCCTGTACCGCCCGGAGAACCCACAGCAAAACGGACCGGCCGTGATATTTGTGCATGGTGCCGGTTACCTGCAGAACGCGCACAAGTGGTGGAGCTCCTACTTCCGCGAGTACATGTTCCACAACTTCCTGGTTGACCAGGGCTATACCGTGCTGGACATCGATTACCGCGGCAGCGCTGGCTACGGCCGCGACGTGCGCACGGGCATCTACCAGTTTATGGGTGGTAAAGACCTGAGTGACCATGTGGACGGTGCCAAACACCTGGTGGAGAAGTATAATGTGGACCCAAAGCGCATCGGTATTTACGGCGGCTCCTATGGCGGTTTCATTACGCTGATGGCCATGTTCACAGAGCCTGACGTGTTCGCGGCCGGTGCCGCCCTGCGCTCGGTGACCGACTGGGCACACTACAACCACGGCTATACTTCCAACATTCTTAACACACCATACACGGACAGTACAGCCTATGCCAAGAGTTCGCCCATCTACTACGCAGAGGGGCTGCAAGGCGCTTTATTGATCTGCCATGGCATGGTGGACACGAACGTGCATTTCCAGGACGTGGTGCGCCTGACGCAACGCCTGATAGAGCTGGGCAAGGAGAACTGGGAGCTGGCGGTATACCCTGTGGAGGATCATGGCTTCACGGAACCCGCCAGCTGGACCGACGAGTACAAGCGTATCTTCAAGCTGTTTGAGGAAAATCTGAAAGAGAAGAAGTAATCCTTTACTTCTTTCTGCTAAGAAAGCGTGTGGTGCGAAAGCGTCACACGCTTTTTTGATTCTACCACTCATTGGCAGGTGGAAGTATAGGGCAGGTAATATACATGAAAAATATAAAAGCCCCCGCTGCCTTGTGTTATAGATATGGCTTGTATTAACGAATTGTTAATTACGATTAACTAATATATGGTTTCATCATTTAAGATATAAATGTGCGTGTTTTGACACCATAAATGAAAAATTATATAAAAATTTAGTAGGTGTGCAAGGTGCTAAAAGCTAGTCTTTTATATATATCCGAAGGTCGCTTTTACGCAGGAAGGGGCCTCTGGTTTGGCTAAAGAAGGGGGAAAAATATGGGAAAGAAGTAAAATGTTGCAACATAGAGTTATATTTGGGAAACAACTAATAACTATTTTACCAATCAATCTAATCTAGCTTTATGAGAAAAGTTCTATTATTTGGTTTGGTGATGTTCCTAACGCTTGTTAATCAGGCATGGGCGCAGAATCGAACCGTGACAGGAAGGGTAACGGATGCCAGTAATGGTCAGCCATTACCAGGAGTAACAGTACTTGTTTCAGGTACTACAGTAGGTACCACTACTGGTGCTGAAGGTACCTACTCAATTAATGTGCCATCAGGCAGCAATGTTCTAACATTTAGATACTTAGGTTATGCTACTGTTGAGAGGCAAATCGATAATTCAGGTTCCATCAATGTTAAGTTAGAA
The DNA here is from genome assembly GCF_026278245.1 of Pontibacter kalidii. Classification (NCBI taxonomy): domain Bacteria; kingdom Pseudomonadati; phylum Bacteroidota; class Cytophagia; order Cytophagales; family Hymenobacteraceae; genus Pontibacter; species Pontibacter kalidii. The sequence continues at coordinate 4,636,288 of NZ_CP111079.1, forward strand.
ATTGATGCAAAACAACTTGGAGAAGTAGTAGTTGTGGGTGCCGGAGGTATTGAGCGTCAGCGAAAGGAGCAAGGCTATAACACAACAACAATAAATACTCAGGAGCTTACTCAGGGCAAATCTCCGAACATTGCTACAGGTTTAACAGGTAAAGTTGCCGGGTTACAGGTTAATGCTGTTGGAAGTGGTGTAAACCCAAATGTGCGTGTGGTGCTGAGAGGTAACCGCTCCATGACAGGTAATAACCAGGCGCTGATTGTGCTGGACAACGTAATTGTTCCCAGCGAAGTTCTAGGGAACCTAAACCCAGAAGACGTTGAGTCTACTACCATACTTAATGGTGCAAACGCGGCAGCATTATATGGTTCAGATGCCTCTAACGGTGCTATAATCATTACAACTAAAAAAGGCAAAAAAGGTTCTACACAGATTAGAGTGGCCCACACAACAACTCTAGAGCAGGTTAGCTTTCAGCCAAAACTCCAAGAGAAGTTTGGTGCTGGCTCAGAGGCAGGCCAACAAGTGTACAATCCATTTGAGAACCAGCAGTATGGACCTGCCTTTGATGGCACATTAAGACCAATTGGCAAACCGTTAGCTGATGGATCCCAGCAAGAAGTGATTTATTCACCACGAGAAGACAAATATGATTTCTGGGAGACAGGCGTATCTAATCAAACGGATGTTTCCCTCTCTACAGGTAACGAGACAACTTCATTTTATGTGTCAGGACAGCGGGTTAATACAATTGGGACAACCCCAGGCGATGAATATGATCGTACAAATGTGCGTTTAAATGCTAGCCATAAAGTAAGTGATAAGCTGAATGTGTCAGTTAACACGAGCTATACCCAAAACAAGTATGACATCACTACAGCGACAGCCGCTGTTTATGGTAACCTACTGAATACTCCTGCAAACATTCCCTTACTAGACTATAAGGACTGGCAAAATAATCCGTTTGCAAACCCTAACGGATATTACAATGAGTATTATGACAACCCATACTTTACCATTGATAATAACAGACAAGATGCTGAGAATAACTACCTGATCGGTAATATTGAGGTAAAATACGCACCGCTTGACTGGCTGGACTTTACCTACCGAGCAGGTATTACAAATAGAAATAACCTCTATAAAAACTCTTACAGCTCATTTACATTCTCAGACTACACAAAGAGCATATCTGGTAGCAAAACGGATATACCTGGCGGTGTGGCCGACTACAGCTTGACAAGAAGACAGCTAAACTCGGACTTCCTGGTTCAGTTAACAAAGGATGTGAATGACTTCTCTTTCCGTGTTATTTTAGGTAACCAAGTCAGAGATAACTACTCCAAGGCTTTAGCCATTGAAGGTGTAGGGTTAGTGAACCCAGGCTTGTTCAATATCAGTAATAGAATCGGGGAGCCATTAGCAAGCGAAGGGAATTTCAATGCTCGCCAAATAGGTGTTTTCGGTGATGTTACCATCGGGTTTAGAGATTACCTTTTCTTGCATGCCACAGGCCGGAATGACTGGACATCAGTGTTAGCAAAAGAAAATAGATCATTCTTCTATCCATCTGCGGATATCTCCTTCACTGCGACAGAAGCTATTCCTGCCTTACAAAATAGTGATGTTATCAATAATCTGAAGTTGCGTGCGGGTGTCTCTAAAGTAGGTCAGGTTAACTTAGGTAGCAGCACGACCAGTACTTGGGGCGCTTATAGCCTGTTGCCTGTATTTACACCGTCAGAGGGTTTCCCTTATGGTGACCAAACTGGTTATTCTGTTGGTAACCAACTTGTATCTCCAAACCTGAAGCCTGAAATGACTAAAGGTTATGAATTTGGTTTTGATGCTGTCTTGCTGAACAACTTAATTAATACCACATTTACCTACTATAGAACAAGAACAGAAAATCAAACCGTAGCAACAGGTGTATCTTCTGCTTCCGGTTATTCTTCCTACCTGACAAACACCGGTGAAACACAAAACAGCGGTGTAGAAGCTGCGTTACATGTAACTCCGATCAATACTGATGCTTGGACTGTAACTGTAGGCGGTAACTATACTTATAATAAGGGTGAGGTACTTTCCATTTCTCAAGACTTAGAAAGATTAGCTTTATCATCAGGCGGGTATGCGCAAGTATATGCTGCTGCTGGAAATCTGTTCCCTGTATTGATTGGTACAGATTATAACCGTGACGACCAGGGAAGAATTATTGTAGATCCTATTTCAGGCTACCCTAGTGCCGCAGCTGAGCCAGTTGTACTCGGTAATACTGAACCTCTACACCGTCTTGGCCTTGATCTTAATGTAAGATTTAAGAACTTCCGATTCTCAACGCTATTCGAATACAGAGGGGATTTCTATAGATACCATAATGGTGGTTCTACTTATGACTTCTCTGGCTCTTCTGCCAGAAGTGCTCAATACAACCGTGACCGTTTTGTAATACCAAACTCCTCTTATCTGGATGCTGAAACTGGGCAATATGTTCCCAACACCAATATTACGGTTCGTGATGGTGGGGCTGGATTCTTTGCCAGCGGTAACTATAACATGAACGTTGCTTCTAACTATGTTACAAGAGGTGATTACTGGAGATGGCGTGAAGCTTCCCTGTCTTATGACGTGCCTCAGACGTGGTTGAGCAAGACTGGCTTTGTAAAAGGCGCTACTGTAAGTGTTCAAGGTCGAAACCTTGCTCTTTGGCTGCCAAAGTCGAATCAGTATACTGACCCAGACTACAACTTTACAGATACTAATGCTATTGGTATTACGACTCTGGGCCAGACTCCTCCAACACGTTACTATGGAGCAACTGTTTCAGTTACATTCTAATTAAAATTATCATGAAGAAAATATCAAGTCTACTTGCACTAAGTATGATGGCTTTCTCTTTATTCTCATGTGAGAGCTATCTGGATATAAATGAGAACCCCAATCAGGCCACATCATCATCTGCCCAGCAGGTATTGCCTAATGCCTTAACATCTACTGCAGCCACTATCGTTAGTTATCATGATTATGGCGCACAGGTTGCAGGGTATCAGGCTAACGCCTATGGCTGGGGTGGACAAGGGCCAGAGCTAACCTATAACTACACAACTACGAACTGGACAACGCTTTGGAGTAGAGCCTATGATAATCTTACGGATTATGACTACATAGAAAGAACTACTAAGGCCGATGAAGCAATGGCGTACTATAATGCTATCGCTAAAATCATGAAGGCGCATAATTTCCAGTTATTAGTAGATCAGTATGGCGATATTCCTTACAAAGAAGCCTTGAATGGAGGAGATAATATAACGCCTGCTTATGAAAAAGCAGAAAATATCTACCAGGACTTAGTTGTTCAGCTAGACTCAGCTGTGTACATCATTAATAACTCAGAGAATGCTAATGCTGTAGCCTCTGGCGATGTTATGTTTAAAGGTGATATGGATCAGTGGATAGCATTTGCAAACACATTGAAATTGAGAATGCTGTTGCGTATGTCTGGTGTGGCAGAGCTTTCTTCTTTTGTTAATGAGCGTTTTGCTACTTTTGGCTCTAATCCAGCCTTTCTTACTCAGGATGCTATAGTTCAGCCGGGATACACTACTAGCGGGAATAAGAAAAACCCGATGTGGATGATGTATCATACAGATGCTGCTGGATCAGCAGCTCAGAATGGGCGTGCTCGTATTGCTACAGATTTTATCCTGGATTTTTATAATGGTAGAATCAGTGATACTTTCAGAGGAACAGTAACATATAATAGTTTCCCTAATACAGCGAGTAACCAGCTGGGTGTAACTGGTGAGGACATAGATGAGGCTCCAAGTGGTAGCGTTTGGTATACAAGTGCTAATGAAGCAGGAATACTTAAAAGTGCTACAATGGGGCAGCCAATTCTTCTTGCCTCAGAAAGCTATTTTCTGCAAGCCGAAGCTTTCTTAAAAGGATACCTCGCAGGAAATGCTGAGGCAGCCTATGAAGAGGGAGTGGAGGAGTCTTTCACGTACCTTTATAAAAATGCAGCAGGAACTGTTATAGCCAGCCTTAACCCTGCAGCAGATGCAGCAAAGTATTTTGCAGCTAATGAGGGGAGCCGCCTTGTTGACTTTGAGGCTGCAGGTACTGAAACTGAAAAGTTGGAAGCTATCATCACTCAGAAGTATATAGCCTTAAACTTTATCCATGGTCATGAAGCATGGAGTGAATTTAGGAGAACAGGATACCCTACTATAACATCTTCTTCTACATTTGCCTCTACTCAGTCAACTTCTACAAGACCAGACAGGCTGCCAGTAAGGTTACTCTATCCAAATACAGAGTATCAGTATAACCAAAACAATGTTCCAAGCGGAGGAAGTGTTAATCAGTTTACTACAAACATCTTCTGGGATCTAGATTAACAGTATTAATTGTATAAAGATGAAAAAGATATTAAACTATATTACTATACTGCTGGCTGTTACAGGGCTAACATCGTGTTTGGATGAAGATCCAATATTCAACCCGGATGACTCCACTAATATCATTGAGATTAAAAGTGGAGGCGGCGCCATTCAGTCTCCTGTTACAGCGCCGAACCCTGTCTATATCAATACTTTTGTTAGCGACCTGCAAGAGGCAATCGTTCCTGTTACTATAAGCTATTCTGGTGCAGGCACTGCTCCGAAAGATATTACAGTAAATATTGCCATAGACCCGGAGGTGCTGGGCAGCTACAATGCATGGTATAATGAGTCTGAGGATCCTAAAAATGAAGAGGAGGATCATGATCGTTACATAATGTTGCCTGAGGCTGTGTATGAGATACCCACTACGACTGTTACTATTCCTGCTGGTCAGCGTGAGGTAATTCTTAATGTAAAAGTTAATCCGAGCCTTCTGGATTTTGATAATGAGTATGCTCTGCCTTTTAAAATAGTAGAGTCAAACTATGGTGTAGTTAGCGGTAACTTCAACACAGCAGTTGTTGCAGTAGGGCTCAAGAACCCATGGGATGGTGTCTATACGAACACGTATAGTGGGTCGCTCGGATCAGGTACTAATGAAATAGAACTAGTAACAACTGGACCATATTCCGTAAAAATGATACCTGGTTTAATAGGTGTTTATAGTAACGAATGGTTTATGAATGTTGACCCAAATACTAATAAAGTTACTATAGAGATGAATACTTTATTACCAGTTGCTACTGATCCATCGAGCTATTATGATCCTGAAACCAAAACATTTTATCTAAAGTGGACATCAAATGGTGGAGGGAGAACTTTCGAGCAAACACTTGTGAGAAAAGCTGACTAACAAGTATGTTCTTAGAGTCCTTAAGAGCAAATGATGTTGAGCAATATTTATCAATATCATTAGGTAGCTATAACAAGAGATACTTTAAGAGCCTTATTAGTAAGTAATAGTGTATATCCCATAACTTATGATGGGTAACGTTACTTCTCCTATTGCACAAAAGGCCACCCACTCGGGTGGCCTTTTTTTGTGCAAGACACTCAGAATCGATACACCACCGCCATCCCATCATACCAACCATTGCTCTCCGGCACCAACGAGAAGCGGGAGTCAACCCTGTGCAGTTCCGGCACCAAAATGCCGATGCCTGTACCTATGGCGTAGCCAACAAGGTTGTCGCTTAGGAAATGCTTGCCGGCTTTGATGCGTAAGTAGCCCACGGTGGCTGGAACTGTGGCAGCAGCGGCCCAAATGTAGGGGCGGGCGGGGGAGTCAGGGTTAAAGTCGTGGTATACTTTGGCTATAAAGAACGTCGCAGCAGCGGTGGCGGCGGTGTGGCCCGCATAGAAGGAGTTGGTTGCCTGTTTGTCTGTCTTGGTCCCAACAGGCGCGTTGATGGCGTATACGTAAGGCCGTTTTCGTCTGGTAAGGCCAGCCGTCATGCTGTATATGCCTCCCGCTATAGATAGTGCCTGGCCGTAGAGCAGGTACACCTGTGGGGCATTCTGCTTCACGTCGTCATCCAGCAGCAACAGGAGCGGAGCCAGAAGGGAGCCGTAAAAGGGAAAGTCGCTTATGGTTTCGGCGCTGGCGCTGTAGTTGCCTGCCGCAAACCGGTCAAAGCCGTTCACATCATACTTGGATAGAGTAGCGACATCCGCAGGGGTAAGCCTTTCCTTTTTCTCAATAAGTATGTTTCCTGCCACTGTGGCTCCTATAGCCCCAACCGTGACACCGCCATCGCGAAGCCAGTCTGTTTTATAGGGAGAGCCGGTGGCGGCTTGGCCCCGGGCAAAGCAGGGCAACAGGACCAGGAGCCACAGCAGCAGTTTCATGCCCTAGAAAGTATACGTCATCAGCGCCCCGTTAAAATACTTCCCGGAAACCGGCATCAGGCTGATGTTGCGCTTGTTCGTCTTTTTGTGCAGCTGCGGCACCAGGATGCCGGCGGCGGCGCCCATGCCATAGCCCAGCAAGTTATCGCTCAGGAAGTGCTTGCCGGCTTTCAGGCGCAGGTACCCGACAGCGGCCGGCACGGCGGCGGCGGCGGCCCATACATAAGGTCGGGCGGGGGAGTCCGGGTTAAAGTCGTGGAAGATCTTGGCGGCGAAGAACGTGGCGCTGGCAGTGGCGGCAGTGTGGCCGGCGTAAAACGAATTAAGTGCGTTCGCATCATTCTTGTCTGAGATATCCACCTCATTACTATAAACGAGCGGGCGCGCGCGCTCCACGTTGCCGTTCGTCATCGTGAAAAAGGCACCTGTTACAGCCATTGTCTCCACATACAGCACCAGTACCTGGCCTGCTTTATTGCCCACGTTCTTGTTAAGCAGCATCAGGAATGGGGTTGCAAAAGAGCCATAAAATGGAAAATCGCTAATCTTTTTGGCGCTCTCTGAATCATAGCCTGCCGAAAAACGGTCAAAGCCGTTAACATCTTTTTTACTCAATGCCATAATCTCTTCTTCGCTCATGCCGCTCTTGTCCTGCATCAGCGACAGGCCATAGGCGCTCAGGCCCATACCGGCAGCAATTATGGGGGCATCCACCTTGAAACTCGTTTTATAGGGGGAGTCGTCTTGTGCTGAGGCGCTGCCCGTTAGAAGGGTTAGTATGCAGAATACAGAAAGTATATGTTTCATAGAGGATTATTTCAAGTGTTTTATTTAGAGTAAATGAACGGGGCGCCATTTTAAAAGGTTGTGCCCCGGCTCCTGCTGCGCCACGGTTTGGTGGTGACGCCAAAGTATACTTTAGCCCGCAACCTTTTGCCTGTAAAACGTTACAAGCAACTGTGCAGGCCTGATATTCAGTTTCAAGTATGGCAGATTTGTCTTAGCTTTGTACCCGCTGCCAAAGGGGGCAGCCGGTTTATACTTTGTACCTAAACCCAAAGGAAAAATGCCTTATTTATTTACATCTGAGTCTGTGTCAGAAGGACACCCGGATAAAGTGGCTGATCAGATTTCGGATGCTCTTCTGGATGAGTTCCTGAAGCAGGACCCGCAGTCTAAAGTTGCCTGTGAGACCTTGGTAACCACAGGCCTGGTGGTGCTGAGCGGAGAAGTGAAGACAGAAGCTTACGTAGACGTGCAGAAGGTCGCCCGCGAGGTGATCAAGCGTATTGGCTACACGAAATCAGAATATATGTTCGACGCGGATGCCTGCGGCGTTATCTCCGCCATCCACGAGCAGTCTGCCGATATTAACCAGGGCGTGGAGCGTGCCAATCCGGAAGACCAGGGTGCTGGTGACCAGGGGATGATGTTCGGCTATGCCACCGACGAGACAGATAACTATATGCCGCTTGCGCTGAGCATCTCGCACCTGCTGCTGCAGGAGCTCGCTGCCATCCGCAAAGAAGGCAAGGAGATGACCTACTTGCGTCCGGATGCCAAGTCTCAGGTAACGATCCGCTACAGCGATAACCACGTGCCTGAGAAGATCGATACGATCGTGATCTCAACGCAGCACGATGAATTTGTGCAGGCAGACGACAAGAGCACCGAAGCCAGGAACCAGGCAGAGCGCCAAATGGTGGAGAAGATCAAAGAGGATGTGGACAGCATTCTAATCCCGCGCGTGCTCAAGCAACTGCCGGAGCGCATCCAGAAACTGTTCAACTCTGACATCATCTACCACATCAACCCAACCGGTAAATTTGTGATTGGTGGCCCGCACGGCGATACAGGCTTGACGGGTCGCAAGATCATTGTAGACACCTACGGCGGTAAGGGAGCGCACGGTGGTGGCGCCTTCTCGGGCAAGGATTCCTCTAAAGTGGATCGCTCGGCGGCCTATGCCGCACGCCACATCGCCAAGAACCTGGTAGCAGCCGGCGTGGCCAGCCAGGCGCTGGTGCAGGTGGCTTACGCCATCGGGGTAGCCAAACCGGTGGGCCTGTATGTTACCACCTATGGCTCCACCAAGGCGAAAGACGCCAGCGGAAACACCATGAGCGACGGCGAGATAGCTGAGAAGGTGAATAAGCTGTTTGATATGCGCCCTTATGCCATCGTACAGCGCTTTGGTTTGCAGAACCCGATCTTCTCCGAAACGGCCGCTTACGGCCACATGGGCAGAACACCAGGAAAAAAATCGGTGGAAACCTCTGTGAAAGGCAAGAAAGAAACTAGAGAGTTCGAGACCTTTACCTGGGAGAAGCTTGATTACGTGGATAGGATCAAAGCAGAGTTTGGCCTGTAGCCAAGTCGTTTAGACCAGCTCTTACATAAAAACAGCGGGGCCTGCTATACTTTAGCAGGCCCCGCTGTTTTTATACTTTAGACGTTAGGCTAGTGAGCCATTTGCTTTTCCTTAAAGCGCTTTAGCTGGCGTCGCATGGCCTCTACGGCAGCATCGGCGGCAGCTTCAAAGGACGGGGCATCCTCCTGGGAGAACAGCGTAGAGCCTGGAACAAACAGCTTGATCTCTACGGTCTTGTTGGCTATGCCTTCTTTGTTATTATGTTTAAGAAACACTTCGCCTTCCACAATGCGATCATAAAAAGTTTCGAGCTTGTCTACTTTCTGTTGAACGAAATCAGCAAGTTGCTGGTCTGCCTCGAAGTGGATGGAATGCATCTGTAGTTTCATATGCTTTACATTTAAAAGTTAAACTGATTATGCTTTTGGGTGAGCCTTCTCAAAAATGGATTTGAGTTGCTCGATGGAATTGTGTGTGTAAACCTGAGTGGCCGCCAGGCTGGCATGCCCCAGTAGATCTTTGATCGCGTTAAGATCGGCTCCCTTGTTGAGTAAGTGAGTGGCGAAGGAGTGTCGCAGAACGTGTGGGCTGTTGTGTTCAGAGGTGGTGATCAAGCTGATATATTTTTTTACGACACGATAAACGAACTTCGGGTAAAGGGGCCTTGCTTTATTAGTAACGAGCAATTTTACCGAATTGTTATCACCAAAAAAATGACTTTTCTCAGTTTGGTAGGCATCCAGCGCCAGCAGCAGCGAGTCGTTCAGGGGCACAATTCGCTCCTTGTTGCCCTTGCCCAGAACGCGTACTGTTTTGGCGCCTAGGGTGATGTCAGCAGGCTCAATATTGATCAGCTCGGCAAGGCGTATGCCGGTGCCATAGAGGAACTCCAGGATGAGCCGGTCGCGCTGACCCTCAAAGGTATCCTCAAAGGTAAAGGTGTCGAGCAGGTTGTTGAATGGCTCCTCCTGCACAAAGGCGGGAAGCTTTTTGCTGGCCTTTGGCGCTTTGATGCGCAGCATGGGGTTGGCTTTGATGCGCTCCTGTGCCAGTAAAAACCTGTAGTAGGAGCGGAGGCAGGCAATCTTCCGGTTGATGGAGCGCGGCTTGATGTTGTTCTGCACCAGCGTCAGTATCCAGGAACGGATAATGGTGTGGTCGGCCTCGGCGGCATCGGTGATCTGGTATACTTCACGCAGGTAACCGGCGAATTGGCCCAGATCGGTGTGATAAGAGGTAAGGGTGTGCGGGCTGTACCGCTTTTCGTACTGCAGGTACTTGAAAAATAAATCCATACATTCGTATACCCTGCTGGGTGAGGCAGGGTATACGAATGTATGGAAAAATAAAGTATCTAGCTAGAGATACTAGTAGTTTTGGTCTACAAACATTTGCTGCTTGTACACGGCTCTCTCCTTTTGCTTTCTCTTGGCAACAGAAGGCTTCTCGAAGTACGCTCTTGAGCGCAGTTCTTTCAAAACACCAGTTCTCTCAAATTTCTTCTTGAATCTCTTCAGAGCACGGTCTACAGACTCGTTATCTTTTACGTTTACAATAATCATATTTTTCCTCGCTTCTCTTTGGATTTAGGGTTGCAAATTTAAACAATCTTATACTTAATAATCAACTTGTTTGCTAAATATTTATCAAACAGCCTTGTTTTAGCCAGGAAAGCAGGGGAAAAGCCCTTAATTAGCCTCTCCCACGGCTTTTTACTTTAACATGGCCCTGGATATAACAAGCTTCTGTATCTCGCTGGTTCCTTCACCTATGGTGCAAAGCTTTGCGTCGCGGTAGTACTTCTCAGCCGGGTAGTCTTTGGTAAAGCCATAGCCGCCAAAGATCTGCACCGCCTCGTTGGCTACCCTTACCGATACTTCGGAGGCATACAGCTTGGCCATGGCCGATTCCTTGTTCACGTTCAGCCCACGGTTTTTCATGTCGGCGGCCTGGTAGGTGAGCAAAGAGGCCGCCTCTACCTCGGTGGCCATGTCGGCCAGCTTAAAGGCAATGCCCTGGAAGCTGGAGATAGGCTTGTTGAACTGGTGGCGCTCTTTCGAGTAAGCCAGCGCGGCATCCAATGCGCCCTGCGCAATGCCCAGCGAAAGTGCAGCAATCGAGATACGGCCGCCATCGAGCACCTTCATCGCCTGAACGAAGCCATCGCCCACCTCACCCAGGATCTGGTCTTTGTGCACGCGGCAGTCTTGGAAGATAAGCTCCGTGGTCTCAGAGGCACGCATGCCCAGTTTGTCTTCCTTGCGGCCGGCGCTAAAGCCCTCGGTGCCTTTCTCGATCACGAAAGCGGTCATGCCATGGGAGTCGCCTACCTCGCCAGTGCGCACGATCACCACCGCCACATTGCCCGACTTGCCGTGCGTGATAAAGTTCTTGGCGCCGTTGATCACCCAGTAGTCGCCGTCCTGCACCGCCACGGTGCGCATGTTGCCCGCGTCTGAGCCCGTGTTTGGCTCCGTCAGGCCCCAGGCCCCGATCCACTCGGCGGTGGCTAGCTTAGGCAGGTACTTTCTTTTCTGCTCCTCGTTGCCGAAAGCCAGGATGTGGCCGGTGCAAAGCGAGTTATGCGCGGCCATAGAAAGGCCGATGGAGCCATCGATCTTGGAAAGTTCCGCGATGGCCGTAACGTACTCCAGGTAACCAAAGCCTGAGCCGCCATACTCTGCTGGCACGAGCACCCCCATCAGCCCCAGCTCTCCGAGTTTTTTAAATACCTCTACCGGAAACTCCTGAGACTCGTCCCACTCCCGCATTTTAGGCTTGATGTGCTTGGCGCCAAAGTCACGGACCATGTCCGCAATCATGCGCTGGTTTTCTGTTGTTTTTAATTCCATGTATAGTTTTGGGTTGTTAATTAAGGTGATGCGTAGCTTGTATAACGGTTTTGCCCTATCCGTTGTTTACAAAGCTATATAAATAAGGGCGGAGCAACAATCATCTATATAGATTTAATCGTATGTAATAGAGCCGACTGCATGGCGGTAGCTTTATTTTGACCGTGATTTTAATTTCTGTTATTTTGAGGATTGTTTTGCTGTGCTGCCCTTTGCAGCAGGGCCACAGGAATCGGTTTGGGTAAGATGATACAGTTTTTGAAGAACCTGTTTGGAGGGAATGAGCCTGCGCTGGAGGTCTCGCTTGGCGAGCTTGGCGCGGATATGCATTCGCACATTCTTCCGGGCATAGACGACGGCTCCGAAAGCCTGGCGCAGTCGCTGGAACTCGTGCAGGGGATGAAGGAGCTGGGCTACCGCAAACTGATCATGACGCCGCACATCATGAGCGACTTCTACAAAAACACGCCGGAGATTATTCGCGAGAAGCTGCAGCTGCTGCGGCAGGCGGTAAAAGAGGCGGGTATAGAGATAGAGCTGGACTGCGCGGCGGAGTATTACCTGGACGAGGGCCTGCTCGATAAGCTCGACAACGATGAGGAGCTGCTGACCTTCGGCAAGAACTATCTCTTGTTCGAGACATCGTTCCTGAATGAGCCCCTGAACCTGCGGGAGACGATCTTTAAGATGCGCTCCAAGGGGTACCAGCCCGTGCTGGCGCACCCGGAGCGGTACACGTATTTCTATGGCAAGTTCGAGGAACTGGTGGCACTACGGGAGCATGGCGTGCTGTTTCAGCCCAACCTCAACTCGTTGGTCGGCTACTACTCCCCCGGTGCCAGGGATGTGGCCGAGCGGTTGGTAGAGCAGGGCTTAGTTGATTTTCTGGGCACCGACACCCATGGCATGAAGCATATCGCCACTTTGCACAAGGTGCTCGGTTCTAAGTACCTGGTTAAGGCACTGGCCTTGCCGCTGCGCAACAGGCAGCTCTAATTTTACCTCATTTCATACGCTATACTTCCACAAACCATGGTATTTGTAACGGGCGGCAGTGGCCTGATCGGCAGTTTTCTGATTCCGGAGCTCTTGCAGCGCGGGCACCAGGTAAAGGCGCTTTACCGCAACCAAATACCCGCTGTGGCCGGTGCAGACCAGGTGCAGTGGGTGGAGGGCGATATCCTGGACCCGGCCCTGCTGCGCGAGGCGCTGGTGGGTGTGAAGTATGTTTTCCATAGTGCCGGCTTGGTGTCGTACGCGCCGCAGGACGGAGAATTGCTGAAACAGGTGAACATAGAGGGCACCGCCAACCTGGTGGATGCCTGCCTGGAGGCCGGAGGTATAAAGCTCTGCCACGTGAGCTCGATCGCGGCGGTTGGCCGGCCCAAAAACACGGAGGTGCTCAACGAGGACGCCAAGTGGGACCCTGCGGCAGAGGTATCGGCTTATGCCAGCTCCAAGTACTTTGGGGAACTGGAAGTATGGCGCGGCGTGGCCGAGGGGTTGGATGCCGTTATCGTGAACCCCTCGATTATACTTGGCCCCGCCGACTGGAGCCGCAGCAGCACTCAACTGTTCCGGTACGTGTACAACGAACGCCCCTTTTATACCGCTGGCGAGGCCAACTTCGTGGATGTGCGCGATGTGGTGGAGGCTATGCTGCGCCTCGCCTTCTCGGACTTATCCGGGGAAAGGTTTATCCTGAATGCGGAGCGGGTGAGCTACAAGAATTTTTTTGAGAAGGCGGCAGCCTGCTTCGGCAAGAGAGCGCCAGGCATGAGAGTGCCGTCGGCGCTGGCAGAAGTGGTGTGGCGGCTGGAGCATGCCCGCGCCTGGCTTACGGGCGCCCGCCCGCTCATCACCAAAGACACGGCCCGGGTATCCCGGAAAACCCACTTCTTCAGCAACGATAAGCTGCGGAAGGCGATCGGGTTTGAGTTCAGACCTGTTTCAGAGTCAGTGAATTGGGTTTGCCGGGAGTTGCAGGGGCAAATGAGCGCTGGCAGTCTGCAAGGGGGTAAATAAACTATTTGCAGTGTTATAATGTAGTAAGAAAAAGGCTGTTTGCGCAGCTTGTTGGATACCGGAGATGAAAGAAAACTTTGACGAACACAGCGAGGAGCTGGAACTGATACAGCGTTACGAGCGCATGCTCGGCAACAACGAAGCGGCTTTCTTCGACCTCACCGATTTTGAGTATATCATAGATCATTATACCGCAAACTTTGAATACAAGAAGGCGCTGGCGGCCTGTAACTCGGCCCTGGTGCAGTACCCGTTCTCTACGGAGCTGCAGATAGACAAGGCGCAGCTGCTGGCCATGTCGGGTAGCTTCGAGGAGGCCCTTGTGCTGATTAATAAAGTGGCGGAGGTGGAGCCCGAGAACGCGGATGTGCAGCTGACGCGCGGTATTATCTATACCCAACGGGGGGAATTCCGCGATGCCATCGACTATTTTAAGAAGGCGCTGGCTTACGCTGATGACCGCGACGATATATACTTCAACATTGCCCTGGCCTACCAGACCTGGGGCAAGCTGTCGTCGGCGGTGAAGTATTACAAGAAATGCGTGGAGCTGAACCCCGAGAACGAGGCAGCTATGCAGGAGATACTCTACTGCCTGGATGTGACCAATACCGTGAGCGAGAATGTACCCTTCTTCCAGAAGTTTGTGGACGACGAGCCCTACTCGTATGTGGCCTGGTTTAACCTGGGCAACGTGTACAATAAGATGGGCGCCTACGATAAGGCCATTGCCGCCTACGACTACGCCACCATCATCCGCCCGGACTTTATCACGGCCTACAACAACATGGCCAACGCCCTGGTATACATGGGCGAGTATACCAAGGCCATCGAGGCCTTCAACGCCATGATCGAGCATGGGGAGCCGAACGCTGAGATCTACTGTAACATTGGCGAGTGCTATGAGAAAATGCAGCAATGGGACCTCTCGCGGCGCTACTACCAGAAGTCCGTGGACCTGGACCCGGAGATGGACGAAGCCTGGTTCGGCATCGGTGTCATACTGGATGCACAGGGAAAGTGGTACGAGGCAGTGCACTTCTTCAAGAAAGCCGTGGAGCTGTACGACGACAGCGCCGATTACTGGGTGGCCCTGGCCGGTGCCGAATATCACGTAGGCCATGTGGTGTCGGCGCTGGAGAGCTATGAGCGGGCATCCGAGATCCGGCCCGACGATAAGAATATCTACCTGAACTGGTCGGTTATACTTTATGAGCAGGGCAATTTTGAGGAGGCCACCGACATCATACTCAACGCCATAGAGCTGCAGCCAAAGGAGGCGGAGCTATACTATAGAGCCTGCGCCTACATGCTTTCTGCAGGAAAATACCGCGAAGCTTATAATTATCTGGAAAATGCGTTAATTTTGGACTTCGACAAGCACAGGCTGCTATTCGAGTTCTTTCCCGAGCTGGAGTCGCAGCGCGCATTAGCCCGATTAATAGATCAGTACCGCAAATAAAATCAGATGAATTATACCCTTAAGAGCATTCCGGAGCGCGCGGCCAAGCCCCGTGAGCGTGGATTTACCATGGCCATGGACAAAGGCCTGAGCGTACGGGAGGTGGAGGACTTCCTGGAGGTAGCCGGAGAGTACGTAGATATTGTAAAACTGGGCTGGGCCACGTCTTTCGTTACGCCTAACCTTACCAAGAAGCTGGATGTCTACAGGGCTGCCGGTATCCCAACCTATTTCGGAGGTACCTTGTTTGAGGCGTTCATCGCCCGCAATCAGTTCGAGGACTACCGCCGGGTGCTGGACAAGTACCAAATGACGTTTGCCGAGGTATCGGATGGCTCGCTGGATATGCCGCACGACGAAAAGTGCGCGTACATCGCCAAACTGGCAGAGCAGGTAACGGTGCTGTCGGAGGTGGGCTCCAAGGATGCCGAGAAGATCATTCCGCCCTACATGTGGATCAGGCTGATGAAGGCGGAACTGGAGGCCGGCGCCTGGAAGGTGATCGGGGAGGCCCGCGAGGGAGGTAATGTAGGCCTGTTCCGCTCTACCGGCGAGGTGCGTAGCGGCCTGGTGGAGGAGATCCTGACGCAGGTGCCTTTCGAGAAGATCTTGTGGGAGGCCCCGCAGAAGGCGCAGCAGGTATGGTTTATCAAACTGTTGGGCGCCAACGTGAACTTGGGTAACATTGCGCCAAGCGAAGTTATTCCGCTGGAGACGATCCGCCTGGGCCTGCGTGGCGACACGTTCGACCACTTCCTGAACATGGAAAAGGCAGGACAGAAGATATAAAGTATAAAATTGAAAGTATAAATTGCCCGTCGGTGTGGCCGCACGGGCAATTTTTTGTCTTATAGGATGCTACACCAAGTATAGCTGAATCAATTTTATGGAAAGAAGATCGCTGAAAGAGTATTTGTTGCTGTTCTCCAAAGGCATGGGCATGGGTGCTGCCGATGTGGTGCCCGGCGTCTCAGGCGGAACCATTGCCTTTATCACCGGCATCTACGAGGAGTTGTTGGGCTCCATTCGCTCTGTAAACGGGCAGGCCCTGAAGCTGCTGTTGCGCTTCGACCTGAAAGGGTTCTGGAAGCACATCAACGGGAACTTCCTGGTGGTGCTGCTGGCAGGAATCGGGGTGTCTTTCGCTTCCCTCTCAAGGCTGATTTTATACTTGCTAGAGTTTCACGCAGAGATGCTGTGGGCCTTTTTCTTTGGGCTGATCGTAGCCTCTGCTGTGGTGGTGGCCAAAAAGATTACCCGCTGGACCCTGGGCGTGGTGCTGGCCGGGCTGCTTGGCATTGCCATAGCCTATTATATCACGGTGGCCACCCCGGCGCAAACGCCGGAGGCGTACTGGTTTGTGTTTTTGTCCGGTGCCATTGCTATCTGTGCTATGATTCTGCCGGGAATATCGGGTAGCTTTATACTTGTGCTGCTGGCTAAGTATGAGTACATCATGCTGGCGCTCAAGGATCTGAAGATAAGTATTATCCTTACGTTTGGGCTTGGCTGCGTTACCGGCATCCTTACTTTCTCGCATGTGCTGAACTGGATGCTCAGGAAGTACCATAACGTCACGGTGGCGTTGCTCACGGGCTTCATGGTCGGCTCCCTGAACAAGGTATGGCCCTGGAAACAAACGCTAGAAACCTACACCGACCGTCATGGCGAGGTGAAACCGCTGGTGCAGGAGAATGTGCTGCCAACCAATTATGAGGCTATAACCGGTCATGATGCATACTTACTCTACGGTGCTCTGCTGGCCATTTTCGGGTTCCTGATGGTATACTTGCTGGACCGCTTCTCCAACGATACCGCTACCCAGCAGGTGCGGGTGTAACTCTCAAGTATAAATTATATGCGCAAATTCGGGCTCATTGGTAAAAAGCTTGGCCATTCCTTCTCCAAAAAATACTTTACCGAGAAGTATGAGCGGGAAGGCATAACTGACGCCGTTTATGGGCTGTACGAGCTGCCCGGGGTGCAAGCGCTTCCGGGGCTGTTGCAGCAGGAGCCGGAGCTGGTGGGCCTGAACGTAACGGTGCCCTACAAAGAGCAGGTAATCCCGTTGCTGGATGAGCTGGATGAGGCTGCCGCCGCCATCGGCGCCGTGAACACGATTAAGATAAGCGGCGGGCGCACCAAAGGGTATAACACCGACTATATCGGCTTCAGGAATTCCCTGGAGGAGTTTTATCCGGAGCAGGAGCGGGGGCAGGCGCTGGTGCTGGGCACAGGCGGTGCAGCCAAGGCCGTGTGGGCCGCGCTGGACGCGCTGGGCATCCCGTACCTGCGTGTTTCCAGGAAAGAGGCGGAGGGGCAGCTGAGCTACGCACAGCTAACGCCGGAGCTGCTGCTCAGCTATAACCTTGTCATCAACACTACGCCGCTGGGCATGTACCCCCACGTGCAGGAGCAGCCGCCGCTGCCGTATGAGCACATCACCGCCGGGCACTATTGCTACGATTTGGTGTACAATCCCATCCAAACGCTTTTTCTGCAGAGTTGCGCCGCCCAGGGGGCCAGCACACTCAACGGTTTGCCCATGCTGCACCTGCAGGCGGAAGCCGCCTGGGATATTTGGAATTCTTAATATTTAATATTACAATTGTCAAGGGTATAAAAAAGGCCGGGACAGTGCAACTTTACCCGGTGTTATATGCGTTTAAGTAGTACGAGCTCTTAAACCCTACTGCATGACGCAACTATACACCCTAAAACAAAAAGCACATTCGTTACATACTGATATCTACGCCCTGTACCTGGCTTACCGCGACAGCCGCGTGAGGTGGTATGTACAGGTGCTCCTGGCGGTTTCCATCGCCTACGCGGTTAGCCCGATTGACCTGTTGCCTGACCTGGTTCCGGTTTTCGGTTACCTGGATGATGTGGTGATTGTGGCGCTGGGCTTGTCGGTTTCGTACAGGCTGCTGCCCAAGGCGGTGCTGCAGGAGGCGAGGCTGCAGGCGTATGAGGAAATGGGGCAGTCCGTTCTGGCGATAAAGGCCATCAGTTATGCCTGGCTACTGCTGCTGACATTGCTCGGCATACTTTTTTACAAGTTCCTGCATCTACCCTATTAAGGTATATAAGATCTTTTGAGCGAGGTTTAAGATGATTTACAACTACTAAAATGCTTGCTGCGAAAGAAGAAAGCCTCCCGCCCGGGAGGCTTTACTTTTTTAGGGGGTTTATACTTCGTGTGATCTGTGATTCTTTTGCTCTCTTCTTTTGGATGAGTAGCCGTTTATACTTTCATTCGTTGTCCTGCTAAAACTTCCCGCTTAAAGTATAAACGCACTTTCTGGACCCTGTCTGGTACTTAAATCAGTAAACTTTAAAATAATCATAGCAGGTGCAGCTGTTGCTGCTATGGTATTTTCCTATCTTTACTCGCAGAAGCGGGTCTTTCCCAGAGGCTTGGCCCCTTCCTGAAAATATTTTTTGCCTGCTTGCAACCTTAAGTGCCTGGCAGGAATCATAGTATAAACAAACGTAAAGCAGGCGGCATTTGAAGCTTTTTACCAAACCAAAGTCAGATGAGGAGAGGCTCATAGAAGGGTGCATCGCGGGCAAGCGCGACATGCAGCGCCTGCTCTATGACCTTTATGCTAAAAAGATGATGGTGGTGTGCCTGCGTTACGCTCCCACTACCTTCGAAGCCGAGGATATCATGCAGGATGCCTTTATCAAGGTGTTCAACCATATCCAAAACTTTAAGAAGGACTGCCCGCTGGAGTTCTGGATCCGCCGCATCATGGTGAACACCGCCCTGAAGCACCTGCGCAGCAAGCAACTGCTCACCGTGTCGCATGAGGCGGAGGAGGTGGCCAACATCAGCTCCGGGGATATGAGCCTGAGCGACTATACCATGGACGAGCTCCTGGGCATGATACAGAGTCTGGCACCCCGCTACCGGATGGTATTTAACCTCTACGCGATAGAGGGCTACAACCACAAGGAGATCGGCGAGATGCTGGGCATATCGGAGGGAACTTCAAAATCACAATATTCGCGCGCCAGGGCCATACTGCAGAGTATGCTGCTGCGCCAGGAAGAAAAACTTAAGGAACATGTCATCAGCAACTAACAATAAGCGCGGAGGGCTGGAGGAGGAGTTCCGCCGCCGCATGCAGGACGCTGAGGCTTCTCCGTCCGCAGACCTTTGGGCCCGCATAGACCACAGCCTGACCGTGCAGGAAAACGGGCAGTACAAGCGGGGAATGCTTTTTTACAGGCAGCTGGCAGCCGCTTGCGTGACGCTGCTGCTGATAGCGGGTGGTTTTGCCGCCTACTATTTTGGCGGCCCTGCCGTGGCGCCTGTGGCCCAGGTGGAGCAGCCAAACCGAACTTTCGCCGCCGTACAACCTGCCAGGGAAGAAGCCGCTGCTACCAACGAAGCCATTGCCGCCGCCATGCAGGAGCCAGCATCAATAGAGCCTAAAGCCTTAGCGAGCCAAATTATAGCCAGGGCCGCAAAAGCTGGCAAAGAGCCAGTGGCTGCAAGTATAAAGTCAGAGACTACTGCCAACATCACTGCCGTTGCCACTACTACAGCCGCTACCCCCGACCCTGGCGCCTGGCATAGCGTGCCGGCCGGCAAGTACGGCATGGCCCCTCAGAACGCGCGGGGAGGCCGCGAAAGTATGGATGCCCGTAGTATGTTCTCCAGGCTCGAAAGTATGAGCCGGGTGTTTACAGAGCGCCCAAGCGGTGCTTCCAGGTTTGTTGCTGGCGGAGCGCCTGCCCTCGCCGGAGCGTCACATGAGGCTCCGGAAGATTTCAGGACACTGAACGAGATCGTGATGAACCGCATGAAGCAGCTGAAGGCAGAGCAGGAGGCGGTGCAGCAGATGTATAAATCAGAGAAAAAAGCACTGGCTACCGCTGCTGCCGATACAGAAAAAGAGAATACATCTGCTGGGAGATGGTCTTTGGGGATGGCCTATGCACCGAGCTACTTTGAGCAAAACATCGGCATCCCTTCCCAGATGATGGGTCCCATGAACAGCTTTGCTTCGTTTGCCCCCGCCACAGCCATGCAGCAGTCGGCCCGCATGATGGACGAGGCCCGCGAGGAGCATGAGGAGGAAGTGGAACCCGGCTTCTCATTCGGCATAGAGGCCAAGGCGGGCTTTAGGCTGGGCAAAAAATGGAAATTGCTGAGCGGCTTGGGCTTTACACAAAACACCGCCCGCTCCAAATCCAGCTACGTGATACAGCAGTTCTGGCGCAGGCCGGGCACAGAGCAGGCCGAGTCGCCGGGGGCCACCACGATCTTTGTGCCGTCGCTTAGCAGCAACTACGCCTCCGACTCGCTTAGCGTGGCCAAAACCGACGAGTTTAACGTGCTGTACCGCTACCGCCACCTTACCGTGCCGGTGGGCGTGCAGTACGAGGGCAACCTGGGCAAAGACTGGTTCTGGTTTGCCGGCGGTGGCGTAGCGGCCAACATCCTGCTCCAGACGTCTATCCTGGCCTCTGCCGCCGAGGTGCGCGATACGGACTACGAACTCAACGACGACAACTCCCCGTTCCGTAAGCTGCAGTGGTCTGGCAACGTAACTGCCGGTGTGGGCAAGCGCCTTTCCAACAACCTGTCCATTGCCATCGGGCCGGAGTACAGGGGATACTTCGATACGATGCTTTCTTCGCCGGAGAAGGCGCAGGCGCCGCAGGGCAAGCCCTACACCATGGGCTTCAACATGGCCCTGAACTACGACATAGGACCGGGCCGCAGATAGCCGATTATTTTTCCGGTAGCTTGCAACGCGCAGGTATACTTTGGGGTCATAAAAGTATAGAAGACAAAAGCCTGCTGCCTATGAAACCACTGCTGAACCTGATGGAGCTATGCGCTTTTGCGGCGCGCGAAAACCTATATGGGTGGTACCTGCTGTTGGCGCTGCTGCTCTTTACCGTACTATAAATCCGCTGCCATCTTCTAAGCTATGAACAAAGCCTGCAGCTGCCAGGCAGGTCAATACCCTTAAATACCACCATCAGTAACCATGAAAACCCTAGGCTGCATCACCATACTATACCTTTGCCTTGCCCTGCTGGCTTCGGGCTGTTCCAAAACAGCACCCGTGCCAGCCTGCACTACCGCAGAGGTTGTGGCTCAGGACTGCCAGCCTGGCTGGTTCATACTTAAGCTGGAGGATAACTCGGAGGAGGTGGCCGGCAAGAGCGGTGCTTATGTGGGGCAGTTGCACGGTGGCTTTGTTACCACCCATAACCTGCCTGAACAGTACCGGGAGGTAGGTGCAAAAGTAAGCCTGCGCCTGGAACTAAGCGGCTCGGATGGCCCCCGCTGCACAGCCAACTACATGATGTACCCAGCCGTGAAGGTGGTGGACGTGTGCGGAAAGCCGGAGAGCGCGCAGCTATAAAAGTGAATTGTTAAGTGTAATGTGATTGATTAACTAAGGTGAGCGAATACAGAAGGCCTGCATGGCGGGCCTTTTGTTTGCCTCACGCCCAGGCCAAACGCTATTCTCTGCCGGTGCCGGTCTCCATGCCTCATGCGGTGCAATAATCTAAGGGGTTTGCAGTTTACAGAAGGTAATATCTTTCTGTTGAAGAAAATATAGTGTTATATTTGAGGCTGAATTAATTGTGGCTTTGTAGCTATAAATTAGTAAAGAATCTATACACGATGTTTCTCTTCATAATCGTTTGAGGTAAGCTTGCAAAAGCCACCACATTAGTTTGAGGAAAACCTGTTTTTCACGGTCATTATATGTTATTTCCCGCAACAAAATCTCTTTTGAAGAAAAAGTTCAATTACCTGTTTTACTGCCTGGGCGCGGTGCTGCTGCTGTCCTCCTGCGAGGACCCGAACGAGCTGGGCCTGGCGCTGGTAGAAGATAATGTGTCCGGCACGTTTACGGATACGCTGACCATTAACCTGTCCACGGTGATGGTGGATTCTATTGCCACTTCCGGAACAGGAAACATGGTGGTGGGGCAGTATACCACGCCGCAAACCGGCACCCTGCACGCCGCTACCTACTTCCAGATAGGTCCTGGGGGTTCGCTGGCCGCACCGGCAGCGGAAGCCACCTACGACTCGCTGAAGCTGTTCCTGCCTACATCAGGATATTATTATGGTGATACCACGCAGGCTGTAACCTATAGCATACACGAGTTAAGCTCTACGCTCGCAGCGCGTGCGCTGCCGCCAACCATCCCGAATGAGGAGCCGAGTTCATACTTCTACCAGAACCCCGCGCTTTACAACAAAACCAACGTAGCGGTGAAACCGGAGCCGATTGGAACGCATACTTTTGCGCCAAGACCGGTTAGAAAAGATACGCTGGTCATAGACCTGAGCGACGAACTGGGCCAGCAGTGGTTCGACCTGCAAAAGGCCGGTGATGATAAACTGAAGGATAACGCCAACTTCACCGCATTCTTTAAGGGCCTGGGCATCACTGCCACCAGCGGGAATGCCGTGCTTGGCTTCCCGGCGGCGGGCGCTTTGGTTACCCTTTACTATTCCGAGCCATCTGCCTCGGGCGGAGCCAGAACCGTTAAGATGTATACTTTCCCGCTGATCAACTCCAACCTGCAGTTTAACAAGCTAGACGGTGATTTCACGGGCAGCCCACTGGAGGGCCTGCAGGAGAGCGGAGAGCTGCCAGCCAGCCAGACAAACGAAATCAGCGTGGCACAGGCCGGCACCGGCCTGATGATCAAGCTGGAGATACCACACCTGGATAAGCTGAAAGAGAAGGTGAAGCCGGAGTTCATCAATAAGGTCACCCTGGTGGTGGAGCCGTTCAGAGGCGCTACGACGGTATACCCTTTCCCGGTGCCGTCATCAATGGGCCTGTACGAAACCGGCATGAGTGGTTTGCTGTACTCGCCGCTGGTGACAGAGTATAATCCAGACGGCCTTCTGCTGACCTCGAACTTCATCAAGTCCAGCGAAACGGCGACAGACGGGCGTTACGAATTCTCAGTTACCGAGTTCTTTATCAATAAGCTGAAGACGGATTACCGCACCAACCTGCCGCTCTACCTGGCCCCAGCTGCATCTGAGTTCAAGAACGGCGTCAGCCGCCTGGTGGTGGGTGCCCAGAACCCGGCCATCAAAAACGTACGCCTCCGCATCTACTATACTACTATCCAATAATCTACTACTATGAAAAATCCCTTTAAAAACTCACGCCTCTTTATGATGGTGGCCTTGCTGCTGTCGGTGGGCATGCTTTCCTCCTGCGATAGCGACAGTGACGACGAAGTGCTGCTGGGAGAGTGGCAGAAGCGGTCTGACTTTGCCGGAGTGGCCCGCAGCAGCGCGGTATCCTTCGTGATCGACGGCAAAGCGTACGTGGGCACCGGCCACGATGGCTCCAGGCGCCTGAGCGACTTCTGGATGTTTGACCCGGCCATGAACAACTGGGTAAGGAAGGCCGATTTCCCGGGGGCAGCCCGTAGCGCCGCGGTGGGCTTCACGGCCAACGGCAAGGGCTACATTGGCACCGGTTACGACGGCACCAGTTACCTGAATGATTTCTACGAGTATGACCCTGCCGCTAATACCTGGACGCAGATCGAGGAATTCCCGGCCACAGCGCGTTACGGAGCCATTGCTATGTCTTTTGCTAACGCGGGCTATGTAGGCGCCGGCTTTGATGGCAATTACCAGAAAGACTTCTGGAAGTATGATCCGGCCTCCGCCACCTGGACGGAGCAGATCGGTCTGATTGGTGCCAAGCGCGTGAACGGTTTTACATTTACGGTTAACGGCAAGGGCTACGTTGGCGGCGGCCAGAACAACAACGTGTACCAGACCGACCTGTTGGAGTTCGACCCTGCCACAGGCCAATGGAAAGAGCTGAAGACCCTCACGGAAGAGCAGCGCCCGGATAAGGTATTCCCTGGGGCGCGCACCTATGCCGCCACCTTCTCCATCCACAACAACGCCTACCTGGTGGGAGGCACCAACGGCGCCCCGCTGAATGATGTCTGGAAGTTTGACCCTGCCACAGACACCTGGACGAAGCTTGGCGACTTTAAGGGAGGAATGCGACAGGCAGCCATAGGATTTGGCATTGGTGAGTTTGGCTACATCGGTCTCGGCAACACCGGCGCCCAGCGTTACGACGACCTGTGGCAGCTAAACCCAACGGTGGTAAATGAATAATAGCTAATACATACCAGAAGCAGAATAGCCCGGCCAGCAAAGCCGGGCTATTTTTTTATACTTGCCTGTAACCTAACTGGGCAGTAGCCGGTTATGCAGGTAGGATCTTTTGCCCTGGGTATAGCTAGACGTTGCATGGCATCAGGATACCTGGTACTTAGAATGATTTTCTGTAATGTAGTGCACTAAGCCTGTTGTTCTGCAGCAGGCTTTTTCTTTGCCCCTAGTCTTTTGCAGCTACCCTCGTACAGAGGGTATAATTTGGCGCCAGGATAAACTTACGGCAAATTTTAACTGTTATAGTTTATCTTTACTATTCTGTAAAACAAGCGAATGGATTTTAGACTTACATCAGAGTTCGAGCCGACCGGCGACCAGCCCAAGGCCATTGCACAACTCACAGAAGGTATAAATAACGGGGAGCCTGCACAGGTTTTGCTGGGTGCCACAGGAACCGGTAAAACCTTTACCATGGCCAACGTGATCAAGAACACCGGCAAGCCGACGCTGGTGCTGTGCCACAACAAGACGCTGGCCGCCCAGTTGTACGGCGAGTTCAAGCAGTTCTTTCCCGATAACGCCGTGGAGTACTTTATCTCCTACTACGACTACTACCAGCCGGAGGCCTACATTGCTTCTTCAGATGTATTTATCGAGAAAGACCTTCAAATAAACGAGGAGATTGAGAAACTGCGGTTGCATACCACTTCGGCGCTGCTGTCGGGTCGCCGCGACATCGTGGTGGTGGCCTCCGTGTCGTGCATCTACGGTATCGGCAACCCCGAGGAGTTTGGCAAGAACGTGATTCACCTGGCGCCCGGGCAGCGCTATAGCCGTAATAATTTATTATATACCTTCGTGCAGATCCTCTACAGCCGCACCGAGGCCGAGTTCACACGTGGAACATTCCGGGTGAAGGGCGACACGGTGGATATTTTCCCGGCTTACGCGGATTTTGCCTACCGTTTATACTTCTTCGGCGACGAGCTGGAGCAGATACACCGCATCGACCCGCAGTCGGGTAAAAAGCTGTCGGATGAGAAAGCCGTCACGCTGTACCCGGCCAACCTCTTCGTAACCGGTAAAGACACGCTGCAGCAGGCCATCTCGGAGATTCAGTACGACATGGTGGCGCAGCATGAGTACTTTTTGAAGGAGGACAGGCCGGCAGAAGCCAAGCGCATTAAGGAACGAACCGAGTTCGACCTGGAGATGATCCGCGAGCTGGGCTACTGCTCGGGTATCGAGAACTATTCCCGCTACTTCGACCGCCGCGCGCCGGGTGCCCGCCCGTTCTGTCTGCTCGATTATTTTCCGGACGACTTCCTGATGGTAATTGACGAGAGCCACGTAACGGTACCGCAGGTGCGCGCCATGTGGGGAGGCGACAGATCGAGGAAAGTGGCGCTGGTAGAGTATGGCTTCCGGCTCCCGGCCGCCATGGACAACCGCCCGCTCACCTTCAACGAGTTCGAGAGTATGATGCACCAGGTGGTGTTTGTGAGCGCCACGCCCGGCGATTACGAGATACAGAAATCCGAAGGGGTTATTGTAGAGCAGATCATCCGGCCAACCGGCCTGCTGGACCCTGAGATCGAGATCAGGCCAAGTACAAACCAGGTGGACGACCTGCTCGATGAGATCGATGAGCGTGTGAAGCAAGGTGCCCGCGTGTTGGTGACCACGCTTACCAAGCGTATGTCGGAGGAGCTGACCAAGTACCTGGAGCGCCTCAACATAAAGGTAAAGTACCTGCACTCCGAGGTGAAAACGCTGGACCGGGTGGAGATTCTGCGGGAACTGCGCTTAGGCATCATTGACGTGCTGATAGGTGTGAACCTGCTGCGCGAAGGCCTGGACTTACCGGAAGTGAGTTTAGTGGCTATATTGGATGCGGATAAAGAAGGCTTCCTGCGCGACCAACGCTCGCTGATACAGACTATGGGCCGCGCCGCCCGAAACGAGAAAGGCAAAGTGATTATGTATGCCGACCGAATGACGGGCTCCATGCAACGCGCGATCGATGAGACCAATCGCCGGCGCGCTACGCAGATGGCCTATAACGAAGAGCACGGCATCACCCCACGCACCATCCTTAAGACAAGTGACGAAATTCACGGCCAAACCTCTGTTGCAGACTCTAAAAAGAAAGAGGTGAAAATGTACGCCGGTCCGGAGGAAGTGTCTATCGCTGCCGAGCCGATTATCCAGACCATGAAACGCGAGGAGCTGGAAAAGCTGGTCAAGAAGACCGAGAAGCAGATGGAGGCCGCCGCCAAAGACCTCGACTTTCTGCAGGCCGCCAAGTATAGAGACGAGCTGGCGGAGCTGCGAAAGCTGCTGAAGACGAAGCGAGACTAAGGCAAGTCAGAGAGTTTAGGAGTTGGAGAGACGCAATTGCGTCTTAAGAGTTAGAAAGTATAAAAAGGAAGTATAAAATCAGAAAAGCACCTGCGGCCTGGGCTGTAGGTGCTTTTCTGATTTTATAGAGTAGGGTTAGGTGCAGCAAGAGGCCTGGTTTTCCTGCTCCTGTCTCACACGGAGCAGGAGCAGGGCCAGGTTTTCATCATAGTTTTATTTGGTAGCAGAAAAAGGTAGTAGTCTGAAAGCTGGCAGCTTTAGTGCCGGCTTCCGATAATAAGATGCCTAAACTGCGGCGGGGGTTGCAAGAGCTATAAAATTTTTTCAAATAAAACAGAAGAGGCATCCGCAGCTACTAGCCAGCCAGCGGGTGCCTCTTCTGTCAGCGTTATACCTACTACTTTTATACTTATTGCGGCAGCAGCACTTTGTCGATCACATGGATCACGCCGTTTGATGTCGGGATAGATGCCACGATATTGGCGCCGTTCACAGTCACCTTGCCATCTTTCACGCCCATGGTTACGCGACCGCCGTTTACCTGGCCCAGGCTCTGGCCATCTTCAAATCTGTCGGCATTCAGCACGCCTACATACACGTGGTACTGCAGGATGTTGCGGAGGTCGCTACGTTTCTCGGGCTTCAGCAGGCCGTCTACTGTGCCGGCAGGCAGTTGCTCGAAGGCCTCATCGGTGGGCGCGAACACGGTGAATGGCCCGGCGTTGGTGAGAACGTCTACCAGCCCGGCTGTTTTAACGGCTGTTACCAGCGTGGTGTGGTCGGGGGAGGCGGCGGCTACCTGCACCACGTTCTTCTGCGACTCCTCGTCCTGTACGGCAGATTGGCCTCCGGTGGCTGTGGCTTCATGTTGTACTTCTTGTTTAGTAGTCTGTTCTTCCGAAGAACTGCATGCGGCCAGCACAGCACCTGTCGCTATCACGAAGGCCATTGGTAAGATCCTTTTCATATCCTTTAGTTTGAAGTGTATTGTAAGTACAATATTGCTACACAAACACTTAAGGAAATATGATTTTGGTTAGCCGCGAAAATGACTTTGGTTAGAATTTGTAGGAGGGAAGGGAGAGGATTTAATATATAGTTTATATCTTGATGTGGCTATACTTTGGAGCTTGCACTGAGTTTACATAGCCTACTCATAAGACAGATATATGTTATAGTAATGTATATATCGTAGTTGTACCACATTTATAAGTATGAAAAACCTGACATTATTGATAGCCGTGCTTCTTACTACTTTTGTGGCAACAGCGCAGGTAGCTATTATTCAGGATAAGGACGGGTACACCAATGTTAGGGAGAAACCGAATGGACAATCACAGGTTATTCATAAACTATACAGTAATGAAGCCTTCTGGTTTGACTATGAAGAAGGTCATGATACAAACGAGTGGATTCCTGTCTACATACCTATAAATGCCTTCTCCTTCAGTTCTTCGCAGCCTGACTACATCGAAGGGTTCATACATAAGTCAAGGCTACAGCCGCTGGAAAAGCTACAGCCCTACCAAGGTACAGATTTTAAATTTGAATATCTTCTGGAGCCCTTTAAGCTCAATAACCGAATTGTTGAAAAGCATGAAGGGAAGTGGGTAAAAACAATTGCAGGCAGACCCGTATGGGGAACGGACGGAAACTTTCCAAGAACACAAGTAAAAGGGGTTACTGCCATAGTTGAGGGAAAGAAGGTTGAAATAAACACACCTCTCTACAGCGACATCTACGAATGCACGAACACCTTCAAGGTCTATAAGAATGGTGATTCTTATATCGTGTACCAATGGAACAGCGATGGAGCTGGTGCTTATCAGGTTGTGTGGGTCTTTACTAAAGATGGACTGAAGCAAAGGCTGGTAGGGACTATGATATGAAGAAGAACAAGGTACAACTAGCTAACAAAGCATAAAAGACCTCCTTCGGCTTAGCCTCGCACACCTCATCTACAAGTCTATCCCCTACAGCAACAACAACCCCTTCTCCCGCAAATCGAACCAGCTCGGCGAGCTGAGGAACTCCGAGAAGTTCAGGTGTGCCTCTGCTGGGAAACTTTCCTCCAGTTGCTTTAATGTGATGGATTCCGGATAGTCGGGCGTTACTTTCTGTAGCATATCAAATAACCATTGGCCTATAGTAGCGGTGGTTTTCACCTCAAAGTCCTCGCCTTTCTCGAAGAAGGTGAGCAGGCAGCGCTCAAGGGTCTGGCCTTTTTGCGCGATTATGGTAAAGTCGATGGCCGGCGTGTTGCCCAGCCAGAGCACGCGCGCGTTGGGTCGGGTGCTGTCGGGGCGGTGCGGGGCAGAGATGGCCTCGGCAATCAGGTTGGGACTCTCCGTGGTGCGCGGCACTTTAAAATCAAACCAGAAGGAGAGCTTCTCCTCCAGGCCTACGCCGTGCATGTAATTGTAGAGTGCCTTGGCCAGTCCCTCGCCAAACAACGTATGGTCGGTGCCCTTGGGGTCGTCGTGCCACAGGTCGTTGTTGGCGAAATCGCCTTCGGGCGGGCCCACCTTCACCACGCCATACTTCTCCGGGTTCTTGCCGATGGGGCTGTGTGCCGTCATGCTGAAGCGGTGCCAGTAACCTGACTGGATCACGCCGGTTTCAAACAGCTGCCGCACCACCTCCAGCGAGTCTATCGTCTCCTGGGCCGTTTGTGTTGGGAAGCCATACATGAGGTAGGCGTGCACCATAATGCCCGCCTGCGTAAAGCTATCGGTTACGCGGGCCACCTGCTCTATACTGACGCCTTTGGCCATGAGCTGCAGCAGCCTATCCGAGGCCACCTCCAGGCCACCCGACACGGCAATACAGCCTGAGGCAGCCAGCAGGCGGCACAAATCAGGCGTAAAGGTCTTCTCAAAGCGGATGTTCCCCCACCAGCTGATCTTCACGCCACGACGAATCAGCTCGATGGCCATGTCGCGGAGTGGAGCAGGCGGGGCGGCCTCGTCTACAAAATGGAAGCCAGTTTGGCCGGTCTGGGCGATGATCTGCTCGATGCGGTCTACCAGCAGCGTGGCCGGGGCCACATCGTAACGGTTGATATAATCCAGCGTAACGTCGCAGAACGAGCAGCGTTTCCAGTAGCAGCCGTGGGCGATGGTGAGCTTATTCCAGCGGCCATCGCTCCAGAGGCGGTGCATCGGGTTGATCACGTCTATCACCGACAGGTAATCAGGCAAAGGCAGGTCGCTGTAATCGGGCGTGCCTACTTCGTTGTGCGGAATATCCGGGTCGGTGCAGCCGTTCAGGTACTTTACCTCGCCATCGGCAAGTATAAACGTGCGCTGCAGCTGCCCGGCCCCGCGCTCGCCCTGCAGGTGCTCGAGCAGTTTTAGCCATGGACCTTCGCCGTCGTCCAGCGTCACGAAATCAATATACTTAAACAGGCGCGGCTCGCGCAGGCTGCGCAGTTCCGTATTAGGGTAGCCGCCGCCCATCGCTGTTTTTATACTTGGGTAGTGCTCCTTAATATACTTGGCCATGCGCAGGCCGCCATACAGGTTGCCCGGAAAAGGGATGGAGAAGCCCACCACATCAGGCTGTACCTGTTGCAGGCGCTCTTCCAATAGCTCCAGTAACATAAGGTCCACGAGGCTCGGCTGTTCCTGCAGCGCCTCCTCCAGCGGATCGAAGGACGTGGCTGAAAGAGCCAGCTTCTCGGCATAGCGGCTAAAGGCAAAGTAGGGTGAAATGGTTTCCTTGATCAGGTCGCCCAGATCCTCTAAGTATAAAGTAGCCAGGTAGCGGGCCCTGTCGGTAATGCCCATACTTCCGAAAGCCCAGTCGATGTCCTCCACCTGATCGAAGCGCGATGCCTCGGGCAGAAAGCGGCTGTAGCTGATCTGCTGTGCCAGCGTGTGGTCCTTGTTCTGTAGAAAGCGGATGACCGGCTCTATGGTATTCAGGTAGTCGCGCTTCAGATGCAAAATGCGGAGGCTGTTGTCGGAGAGCTCGTAATCGCCCTGCTCTATCGCCTCAAAAATACGCTGAAGCCCTTTACGGGAGAACATGCGCAGCACCAGCTCTATGCCCAAATCGGCCTGCACCACCTTATAGCCGCGGCCGGTTAAAAAGCCTTTGAGGTAGGCGGTGGCGGGGTATGGCGTGTTCAGTTGGGTGAGCGGTGGCGTTATGAGCAGGATGGTTGGCTTCTTCTCCAAGATAAGTCAGCTTTAAAGTATGAATATGGCGGCGGCAGGGCCAAAGCACAAAAGTACGGATAATGGCGCACAATTAAGAGCCGCCCTTATGCAACAGCCGGGGTAGGGGTAGAGGTTCACCCTGCTCTTTTATAGAGGCAGCACTGCGATGAAAAAAGTGATGGAGGTGTGTTTTATACTTAAAATATATTTTATATAAAGTATTTGGTATTTATTATTTAGCTGATTATATTTGTTTGATGAAAGATAATTGCTGCTGAGGAAGTTAACCGCTACACCGCCATGCAAAAGCCCGCTACCATGAACACCCTGAAAACCCTGCAGATGGTACTGACCACGCTGCTATTGGTACTTGCCATACTTGCTCTGCATTGGCAGGAGGGCGTTGGTCAGAAAAGCCGGGTGGCGGATGGCGACCCAAAGGAGGAAGCTGCGCCTGTTAAGGAGCCGGTGTACGCGGATTGCTGCTTGCAGCACGCCTTGCAGGCTGCGGAGGGCGGAGATACCTTCACCGGTCAGATCCACCTCAAGCATGTGGAACAGGTGTTTCAGCTCGGGACTCTGATGCTGCTGGAGGCTGACTCTGCCAGGCACATTGCGGCGTCTCTTAATTAAAGGATCCCCCTTACCAACTAATACCCTGTAAAGCAAAAGCCTGCGTTGTTATACGCAGGCTTTTTTTATTTCCCCGGAGGTATAGGTTGTCCATCTTTACTTCAGTACTTTATCCACAGCTTTGCTAACGCCCGGTACGATGGCCAGCACCGTGAGCGAGAGCAGCACGAAGAGCACAAAGAAACTGCGCAGCAAGCGCCCCGGAAAGTCGGCGTGCAGGCCGAACGTATAGAGCTCCAGCGCTAATGCCAGCAGCAGGCAGCTAAGGGCGATGAGCAGCAGCTTGCGGCGCAGCTGTGGTTTAAGGATCGGCTTTGGCATAGCAGGCGTTGTTTACACCCAAAGATAGGGAAGCGGCAGACATATTAGAAAATCAGGAATGGCCTTTTTCTGCCTCGCTCTCCTCTTCGGCATCTGGCTGCTGCTCCGGCTCCGGTGGCGGTGCCTGCTTGTCCTGCCGCACTTTCTCTATGTCCGACGAGTCGTCTTTGGTGTTTTCCCTGGGCGGTTGTTTTGGCTTGTTCTCCTCCATGGCAAGTATAAGGTATCGTTCTAGGCTAATGTACGGGTAAGGCTTCTCATCGGTGTAGTTTTCAACAATAAACTCTGCCCAGACGTACACTCTCATAAGCCACAGCCAGGTACAGCTGGTATAGGCAAGTATGTTTAACTGGAATAGTTTAGATGATGAATACACAAAAGATAAGATCAGCTTTTTTTGCACTGATAGCCACAGCTGTGGCCACTTTTGGCTTGGCAGCCTGCGACACCGGCACCAGCCCCGGCGAGACGAACGTTGAACGAAGCGATCATGTTGACGAAGGGAGTATAGTGGGCGATAATGATGAGAACCGGGTAGAAGCGGAGCGCGATACCATGGAGCAGCCTTATGAGCGCGCCGAGGAAGGCTCTGCCGTGCATGCCGGCGATGGCACAGGCGAAGGCACAGAACGCGACGATGTGAAGAAGGAGGATCAGTAGCGGCTAACCTACAGGCAAGTATAAACAAAGCAGCCTGCCCCGGTTTTCGGAGCAGGCTGCTTTGTTTATACTTAATAAGGCATGTAATGTAGACAGACTTAGTTGAACATAAAGCCGTTCGGGCCAATGCCCGCTTTAAAACTGCTGACCTGTGTGCCGTCCGGGCTGTATACATATACAGTGCCGTCGCCAGACCAGTTGTTATGATCACCTCCGTAGATATTACCCGTTTCCGGATCTACGCCCATGCCATGAAAGCTTCTATCAATGATCACGGTGCTGCTCAGGCTGGAAGCATTGATGTCCTGCACCAAGGTTTTGCCGTCATAGTTAAAGTATAGCTTATCGCCGCTTCCGTTGATAGCCAGGTTTGCGGGCATGGTTCTGTTGCTGTCAAAGGTAAAGGTCTGCACGTTCTGAGTGGTCAGCGTCACCCTGTTAAGGGCTCCCGCAGTTGTCAGCGTGTAGTCTATCGCAGACCAATCGGAAGTATACATAACTTTACCTGCACTCAGCACCCAAAGGTTTTTGTTGCGGTCCAGGACCAGGTTAGTAGGAGAGTCGGATACGGTGATGGTGTTCTCCACCGCGTCTGTTGCCGTGTTGATAACCGTAATCGTGTTCTCCCCGCTATTGGCCACATACAGTTTGCTATCGACAAGTATAAGTTCTTCAGGCTGTGGGCCTACCGGTATGCTTTTAGTTATCTGCATCGTTTTTAAATCGATAACCGACACCCGGCCCGGCTCGCCATATACAACCCACTCGGTTACATAAGCTTTGTCGGCATCCAGGGCTGCAAAGTAGCGGGGCTGCTTCAGGTTTTCCAGCACAGCCTCCGTCTTGAAAGTATAGGCGTTTACCACCTCAATCTTGTTGCTATTGTTTACCGTGATGTAAGCGCGGTCCTCCACCAGGTCCAGGTCCGTCAACACATCGCCTAATGGTCTATCCGCATTGGCTTTGCTGAAGATATTATTGGCAACCGTGTGCCCGGCACTGTCGCTCATGAAGGAAACGGAGGCGTTGGTGTGCGTGTAGTTTCCCTCGTTCAGTACAAATACGCCCTTCTGGTCATATGGCCCCCGAACCTCGACAGGGAGTTCCGGTTCTACATCATTTTTGTCGTCGCAACTGGTAAAGCCAATGGAGGTAAGAGCCAGCGTGGCTGCCAGGAAAAAGCTGCGGAAAAAATTGGTTTTTTTCATTATGGTTTAAGTAAGAGTATAATTAAGGAATAATAAAGCGTAGGCTGAACGTATAGCCGCGTGGCGGCATGGCCCGGTAAGCCATGGTTTGGTAGGCGGCATTGGTTAGGTTGTCGGAGCGGAGCGTGAGCAGCAGCGTGTTTTGCCCCAGTTGTAGTTTCCGGCTCAGGGAAAGGTTCAGAAGCATAAAGTCGTCGAGGTGGCTGGTTTCGGAGTTGGAGGTATAGCGCAGGCCGGTGTAGTTTAAATTGCCCAACAGGCTCCAGTTTTTATAGTTGGCATCCGCAGCAAGTATGGCTTTGTGGCGCGGCACATACATGAGCTGCTTGCCTTTGTCGCTTCCGCTGCCCTCGTATACTGCTGCCTGTACCGACGAGGTATACGTATAGCCAGCCGTGGAACGGAGCTTGAGATCGCCGAGCGTGGCGGTGGCTGTGGTGCTGAGTTCTATCCCCTTGCTCTCCACTTTCTGCAGGTTGGTCGGGCGCCAGAGGCCGGTGCGATTCGGGGCCCACTGAATCCAGTCGTCAATGAGCATGTAGTAGCCGGTAGCTTCTGTTTCTAATAGGAAGGTGTTGCCCTGCACGAGCACGTGGCGCAGGCCGAGTTCGTAGTTCCAGCCCTGCTCCGGCTTCAGGTCGGGGTTGCCGGCCCCTGCCCAGAAGCGGTCGTTGAGGGTGGGCACGCGGTAACTGCCGCTGGCATTACCTTTGAGCGATACCTGGTGCCGGTTGCTGTTCAAAAACTTCCAGTTAAAGCCCAGTGCCGGAGTTAATGGCGGATTATAGTTTTCGACAAGTGCCTGGCGCAAGTTCAGGGTAAGTTGCAGGGGCTGCACCGGGTCGTAGCGGAAAAGGGCGAACAAGGAAGCGCGGCTTTCCTCTTGCTCACTGGCGTAGCCATCATTCCTTGCCACAAAATGCTGCAGGTTAACTCCACCGCGCAGGCTCCAGCGCTCGCCATAGGTATAGGTCTGCTCCGCCTGCAACTGGTAGGTATCCACATCCGCCTTTGAGTCGGTGCTATTATCGGTATAGTGCAGGAGATCGTTAAAGTAGGCCAGCTTCACGTCTGTTTGCCCCAGTTGGCTCTGGTGTTGCAGCGCTGCCATCAGGCGCAGGCTTTCGTCCAGCTGCATGGCATTGGTATTCACAGAACCCATGGCCGGCTGCAGCTCCCGGTCCGAGAAGGTATACCAGCCATGCAGGCTCAACTCGGTGCTGGGGGAGATCTGCCAGTTCAGATCCTGCGTAAGCCCGTGCTGCTGCACCTGCGCGTGCTCCTGCCGTACTTCGGGCGTGCCAAATCGGCTCAGGTCTCTGTAGGTAAAGTTGTTTTTTGCCAGGTTCCCGTAGGCGCTGAGGGCATAGCTGAAGTCCTTGCTGCCGTAGCCCAGGCTGCCGCTGCCAAAGTATTTTCCAAAGCTGCCTGTCTCCAGCTTCAGGTCACCGCCAAAACCTTCAATGTTATACTTGGGAGAATTTAGAAGCACAGCTCCGCCTATGGCCCCGCTGCCATAGGTAGCCGCAGCCGCGCCGTGCTGCAGGGCCACATCCCCGATGCCGCTCAGGGGTAAGACAGAGAAATCGGCTTGCCCTAGGATAGGAGAAGCGATGTGGAGCCCGTTCCAGAGTACAGCCGTTTGGGAGGCATTAGTGCCCCGGAAAGCCACCGTAGAACTTCCGCTGGCGCCATAGGTTTTAAAGTAAAGGGGAGTGCGGGCCTGCAGGGCCTCGGCCAGAGAGCCGGAGCTATAGGTGCTCAGGAAGGCGCTATCGAGCTGCACCACGCGGCTGCCGGCGGCGTACACCTCAGCGGGCTTGCCAAATACCTCCACGGTGCGCAGTTCGTAAGCAGTGGTATCCTGCTGCGCCAGGGCAACGGCAGGTATAGTGCCCAGGCAGGCGCAAAGCCATACTTTCAGGAAAGAGAATTTTGCCAAAATACAGTGTGCTTACATCCCGAAGCATACTTAAGGGCAGAAAGGCAGGAACAGCGATCGCGCTAAAGTATAGCGGTGGCCGTGCAGCTTTTTACCCGAAAGCATACGACAAATTCAGTGTCGGACTGGCAGGTCTCCTGGCTCTCTTCAGTTAGCGCGCCTTCCCATGCAGCGTGCGCCGCACAGTGGCCAAGGTGTTGGCTAACCCTTTTTAAGAAGATGACAGTTGCGGGAACAGCGCAGGACTCACACCTGCTTCCCTTTTAAGGCCATAAAACGGCAGTTTTACGGCCACCAATCTAAAGGCAAAGGTAGGGAACATTTTTCATTTATCAGTTACCAACTACCATTGCTGTTAACTTTGAACTTAAGAGCACGTACCCCAACAACGAATAACGAGTAACCAATAACTAATCGTGAAGCTACCGAAGGAGTTTTATACCCGCCCCGATGTGGTGCAGTTGGCGCAGGAACTGCTGGGTAAGCGCTTGTATACTTGTGTGGATGGCATGCTTACCGGCGGGATGATTGTGGAGACGGAGGCCTACTCCGGAGAGAACGACCGCGCCTGCCATGCCCACCTCAACCGCCGCACCGCGCGCACCGAGATCATGTACCAGGAGGGTGGGGTGGCCTATGTATACTTAATCTACGGCATGTACCACCTCTTCAACATCATCACCAACAAGAAAGACAAAGCCGACGCCGTACTGATACGCGCCATAGAGCCGGAAATGGGGGTGGAGGAGATGGTGCTGCGCCGGGGCTTCCAAAGTATAAAGCCAAACCTGACGGCCGGGCCGGGAGTGTTAAGTATAGCCCTCGGGATAGACAGGAAGCTCTACGGCGCCAATCTCACCGGTGACACCATCTGGCTGGAGGACAAAGGCACCGTGTTGCCTGAAGAGAGTATAGCCACCGGCCCACGCATCGGCGTAGAATACGCCGGCGAGGACGCCCAGCTGCCCTGGCGCTTCTGGGTGAAGGGGAATAAATGGGTGAGTAAGAAGAGGTGAGGTCTTTCGTATAGCTGTGGTTTCTACTTCATACTTGCCTGGCTGAGCCATACTTTATACTTCCCTGGCGCAAGCGTAGGCTTGTGCCTCTCTTAGCTCCTGCTTCCCGCATTTTGAAACAAGCTATACTTGATAGCTGCCGTTCATCCACCAGACATACATCCCTACTATCGTTGTATCTATGCTTTGGTGCACCTTTTCCTGCGCTGCATTCTCCGCTGGCGCGAGTTTGCAACTCGTGTCCTGCTATGGTGTCGGGTTCGCAACCCGGCTGGATCGCAGTGCCATGCTTTATACTTCGGCTATACTTCACTAGCACCTACTTTCCGCAACTGGAACCAAGCTATACTTAGTAGCTGCCTCTGATCCACGGCCTTACCAACCTATCGTTTCATCTCTGGCTGTGGTGCCCTCACGGCCGGGAGGCCTCGTCCTTTGGCATCGCGCTGTGTACATTCCCTGCCCTCGTGCCTCGGGCTGCCTCCGGCACCAGAAATCTACAAGGCGCTCAACCCAAGGACTGGGAACAGATCCGATAGCCACTGCCCTTGCTGTCATCTCGACCTTTGGGAGAGATCTCTTTAAAATTCCAGATAGATCTCTCACAGCTACGCTGGCTCTCCTCGGCTCCCGCCTCAAGAGTACTCGAGATGACAGGTGAAGTAGTAAGTATGGCTCCCCTCCTTGGATAAGGAGGGGCAGGGGTGGTTGGACCCGGTGCTACAGATTCCCCTCCTCGGAGGGGCTGGGGGTGGGTTTACACTTTGTAGGGGCTTTCAGGCTTTACCCTCAGCCATGGAGTTTATAATTGAGCACTGGCAGCTACAGGATTCCCTTCCTTAGACAGGGAGGTAGGGGGAATCGGAACCGGAGCTTGAACGGAAATCCCCTACTTTGAGAATGGCTGAGGTAGAAAGCTATGTATTACCGAAGAAAACCCCTGGGACTTACTCCTTGTGTTGTTCAGGAGGCAGCAGGAGGCGCATCCATACTTTTGTGCATGATGGTGATGCCGTTTTTGCCGACCAGTTTGGTGTACACGCGCCAGCCGAGCTCATAGTAAAAGCTTACCCTGTCGGTAGCCACCAGGTATAAATCTGCAAAGCCTGCCTGCCGGGCATGCTGCTCCAGTGCCTGCACCAGTTGCTTACCCACGCCCTGCCCCCGGTACTCAGGCAGCACGTAGAGCGCGCCCAGCCACGGCTTCAGGTCGGGCAGCGCGTCCACGCCGTCGTTCTCGATCAGTAGCACGGAGCCCACTGGCTTTTCGCCGTCCAGTGCCACAAACGCTGCCGGGAAAGGCTGCGCCTGCAGATGCTCGCGCAGGGGCGCCTTCACCACCTCGGCGGTATTGCCGGGCTTCTGCCACCACTGCCGGTAAATCCAGTCGGCCACAGTGTCGAAGTGCTGGGGGGCCTCGTACAGGTATTTGATCACAAACATTGCCTTCGCTTCTATCGCTTACCCTACCATCCTTTTCAGGCATGAAGGGAGAAGCAATATAGCTACAAAAGGCCGTTGGGCAAAGATGGGATGTTAAGAAAATGAAATGTTTTATAGGCTGGCGCAGGTACTATTTAGCCGGGAAAAGCAGCCTCAGCGCCTGGGGCATCCGCTTGCCCCAGGCCGACTCAAAGTGCTTGGCCTTTTCATCCTTGACCCAGGTGTAGTCCTTGCCTTCGCGGTAGCCTTGTTGCTTCAGCGCCTGCAGCATCTCGTCTATGCCCGGCTGCAGCTGCTCCTCCAGCTCCACGCCCCCGTTATCGATATAAAAAAATAGTGGCTTCTTCCTGCCCTTGTACGCCAGCACGTCATCCACGTAATCGATGTCATACACCTTGAAGGCTGGCGACATACAGATGGCTTTAGAGAAAACATCGGGGTGCTCCCAGGCCAGCATAAAGGCAACGGTGCCGCCCGCCGAGGAGCCGCCGGTGGCGGTATGCTTTGCGCCTGGCCTGGTGCGGTAGGTGCTGTCGATAAAGGACTTCACGGTGTTCACCACATATGCCACGTATGCTGCGCCTTGCTCGCCGGGCACGTACTCCTGCATGCGGTTTTCGGTATTGTTGATGCCTACAATAATAATCGGTTCCATTTCTCCGGCACGGATCAGGCTATCGGCCGTCTCATCCAGGCGCCAATCCACGCCGAAGGAACTGGTAGTGGGGTCGAAGAGGTTCTGGCCGTCGTGCATGTAGAGTACCGGGTAGCGTTTCTTCCTTTCCTGCTCATAGTTGGGGGGCAGCCACACCACCAGGTCGCGGGCAGGTACGGCAGTGCTTTTGCCCACTTTCTCGTGATAGGCTATGTTGCCTGTCACGCCTCCTCCCCTGACAGGCGCCTTGCTGTTGCCGCTGCGCCAGTGCATTACCTGGTTCTTTACCTGCAGGCTGCTCTCCACCTTCACGGTGAAGTTGGGGAGCGGGCTTCCGGTGCTGTCGGTGGCCTCCTGCTCCCAGCTGCCGAGGGTATACTTGTACTCCAGCAGCATCGGGTCGCGCAACAGGATCTCTTTCTCCCAGGTGGCGTCGCCGGTGCGCTCCATCTCTACTTTGGCCGGGTTCCAGTTGCCAAGCTCGGGGGCGTTGCCGGTAATGTATACCTGCGCTGTGTCGGGCAGGCCAGGGGTGTGCAGCATGAATGTCACCACTTTTTCGGTTGGGGCCTGTGCCGGGGCAGCCATCGTACAGAGCAGTAAAAGCAGGAGCAGGATTGCGTTTTTCATAGTCGTAGGCGCTGAAGTATGGATACAGGAAAGATAAGCATAATCGAAGAGATGTGTAAAGCAAAACAGCCACAGCATCGGGTGCTGTGGCTGTTTAGGGGAGTATAGTGTCTGAAGCTAGCTTTTACGCTTCTTGCTTTCACGATCCTGCTCGTTGTCGGTGCGGGCCTGCGGGGTCTTTCCGGTTTGCTTGGAGCTCGTCACATCGCGCTCCAGGCTGTTGCCAATGTCTTTCCTGTTGCCTTTGCTCTTATCGGCCAGGTCGTGCTTTTTATTTTTATCTTGATCTTTCATCGTGCTCATCGGTTAAATTAAAACGGCTTACTCCTCAGCAGAGCTCTGGTCTTTGTTGCCCGCATCCTCGGATCCGGCTTTGACACTTTGCCAGCCCTTGCCCTGCGAAGGCTTGTTCTGGTTGCCTGCCTTGGAAGCGGTGCGGTTTTGGGCCATAGGATTGTTGGGATTGTTGTTGCTGTTTCGCAGAGAGTTCTCCACGGCCAGTCGGTTGCCTTTCTTGCCCGCCTCAAAAGATTTCTCAGGGTTACTAGCGAAGCCATGGAATTCCCAGCTTCTGTTTTTCTGATCTTTCATCCGTTCTCATGTATTTATTGGTGAAACATAAGGCCTTCTGTCTGAGGCCGTCCTACAGTGTACGGCAGTTGGCTGTGCATGTTTTGTTACCGCCGGCTCAGTACCGCTTGTCGCTGTTCTCCTCTGCATCTTTGCCTGTGCGGATGTTGGTGATGCCGCCCCCGGTGCCCCCTACAGTGGGGGAGGTGGCATCGCCCTGCGAACTTGTGCTGCTTCCCTTCACGGATTTGCCGGTTTTCATGGTGCGGGGCGCTTTGCTGGCTTCCTGCTTCTTTCCCTTTGGCTGCGGTTGCTGGTCCTCGTCTTTCTCCTGTTTCATAGCCTATCGTATTAAAAGTATAACGGCCATACCTGGGGCACGGCATTTATCCGTTGTACGCACTGCAAACAGGCTTGTTGAGGAGTTAGGCTTTCTCGCAGATGAGCACGATGGGTTTCTGGTGCCTGTCGGTGGTGAAGAACAGGTACGTATGGCCACCTTCCTTGATACCTGTTTTGCGGCGGATGTCGGCCACGGACTCGGGGAAGTTGCGCACGGTGATGTTGGCTTTTTTCTGCGGCAGCTGTTTCAGCAGTTCCTTTTTGTTGTAACGGCTCACGGCCAGGCACCGGAAGCTTCGGCCCGGGAACTGGGGTAGTAGTTGCGCTGAGGTATACAGGTGGCTGTTGGGGTGCAGTTTGCATAGCTGCAGGTGCTGGCCCAGGTAGCGGTAAGCACCGGCTTTAAGTAGGGCAGCGTTGGGCTCGTACACAAACTCCTGCGGATCGGTATAGGTTGGCACGGCGGCATCTTCCTGGGCGCGGGTAAGGGTAAGCAGCTGCGGTTCGGCGTTTACCAGCAGGTTTACAGCGGTGCGGGGCACATCGGCAAGGGCAGGGGATGTGGGCTTGAGCAAGTATAAAACCTCCTTCACCTCGTTCTGCAGCGCTACCACCCACACGTGTTCCACGTGGCCCAGTTCCTGCAGCGCCTGCTCAATGTCCAGCATGGGCGATGTTTTCAGCAATACGGCATCGGCTTTTTGGAAGAGCAGCGGCAGCAGGTGCAGCACGTCCGGCTCGCAGTCCTGCAGCAGGTGCAGCTTCTGGTCGTGGTGGCCGCGGCGGGCGGGGTCCAGGTACAGTACATCGGCCCTACCTTCAAATGTATGGAGGAAGTCCTCGGCGGTGGCGTTTATACTTTGGATGTTGGCAGCGCCCAGCAACCCGAAGTTATACCTGGCCACCTCCTGCAGCTCCAGGTGCTGTTCCACGTGCACCACCTCCGCAAAGCGACGGGCAAAGTAGAAGCTGTCTACCCCAAAGCCTCCTGTCAGGTCCACCAGCAGCCTGCCACCTACCAGGCTGGCCTTGTAAGCGGCCGTTACCTCCGACGAGCTTTGCTCCACCGACAGCGACACCGGAAACACCGCCTGCGGGTGTGCTGCCCAGGTAGGCAGCTTCTGGGTCGCCTTCTGCCGCGCCTTAATCTGCTGCACCAACTCCTGCACCGGCAGCTGCGGGTAGCGGCCGGCCTGCAGCATCAGCTGGGCCACGTCTTGCTGTTGGTGCC
The DNA here is from genome assembly GCF_026278245.1 of Pontibacter kalidii. Taxonomy (NCBI): domain Bacteria; kingdom Pseudomonadati; phylum Bacteroidota; class Cytophagia; order Cytophagales; family Hymenobacteraceae; genus Pontibacter; species Pontibacter kalidii. The sequence goes on from NZ_CP111079.1 coordinate 4,677,617, forward strand.
GAAGTATAAAGTCCTGCTCCTCGGGGGTAAAAATGCGCATGGCTGCTTTGTTTCTGTGCTTCCGGCAAAGATACTTAAATCAAAAAGAGACCACCGTAAAATATTTTGTTTAATTTTTTTTGATAAAAGTTAAACAAAACTTCCCAAGAGCAGTTTATACCTTAAATAAAACAAATTTTAAACTTTAAATTTTAAGGCTATGAAGTATTGGATGAAAATGACAGTGCTAGCGGTAGTGCCAATGCTGTTCCTGGCAAGTTGCGATGACGACGATGATGATGTAGTGCTGGAGGTGGATAACGCCGAAGTGATGGTGGTGCATGCCTCCCCCGACGCCCCCGGCGTTGACCTGCTGATCAACGATGTGAAGGTGAATTCCTCCGCCCTTACTTATCCTAACAACACAGGTTATCTGGAGGTGCCTGCTGGTATGCAGAACGTGAAGGTGAACGCCGCCGGCACCGCTACTACCGTGATAGAGGCGGACCTGGACCTGGAGCAGGATAAGGATTACACGGTGTTCGCCATCAATACCCTGGATAATATTGAGCCGTTGGTGCTGGAGGATGACCTGACCGATCCGGCCGCCGGTATGGCGCACGTGCGCTTCGTGCACCTGTCGCCGGATGCACCGGCAGTGGATATTGCGGTGGCCGGAGGCCCAGTGCTGTTCAGCAACAGGGCCTTTAAGTCTGCCACCGACTTTACCCCGGTTGCAGCCGGAACCTATACGTTAGAAGTTCGCCCTGCCGGCACCATGACCGTAGCGCTTACCATTCCCGACGTGGAGCTACGGGACGGCTTTATTTACACCGTATTTGCAAAAGGCTTCCTGCAGGCTCCGGAGGGCAACAACAATACCCTGGGAGCAGAGATCATTGTGAACGAAGAGTAAGAAACTCCTCTACTACCTATAGCTGCAGCGCCTGCCATATGTTGGCAGGCGCTGTTTTTTTGATGCTTGCCACCCGCCACAGGCTATAAACCAGTTAGTATTGATGAACTGCAACAAATTGCGTAAATTTGTGTTTTAATTGAAAAAACGAGAAAGATGGTAGAGACATATTTAAAGTATAAAGTAAAAGATATAGCACTGGCTGAGTGGGGCCGCAAGGAGATTAGACTAGCTGAGGCTGAGATGCCCGGTTTGATGGCGATCCGTGAGGAATTTGGCCCAAGCAAGCCGCTGGCAGGCGCGCGCATCGCCGGCTGTCTGCACATGACGATCCAGACAGCTGTGCTGATCGAGACGCTGGTGGAACTGGGTGCTGAGGTTACCTGGTCTTCGTGCAACATTTTCTCTACGCAGGACCACGCGGCCGCTGCCATTGCCGCTGCCGGCATCTCGGTTTACGCCTGGAAAGGGATGACCGCCGAGGAGTTTGACTGGTGCATTGAGCAGACGCTTTTCTTTGGCGAAGACCGCAAGCCGCTGAACATGATCCTGGACGACGGCGGCGACCTGACCAACATGGTGCTGGACAAGTACCCGGAGCTGGCCGATGGCATCAAAGGCCTTTCTGAGGAAACTACCACCGGGGTGCACCGCCTGTACGAGCGCATGAAGAACGGTACATTGCCCATGCCTGCCATCAACGTAAATGACTCGGTTACCAAATCTAAGTTCGATAACAAGTATGGCTGTAAGGAGTCGCTGGTAGATGCAATCCGCCGTGCCACGGACGTGATGATGGCCGGTAAAGTGGCGGTTGTGGCTGGTTACGGTGACGTAGGCAAAGGCTCTGCCGCTTCTCTTAGAGGCGCTGGTGCCCGCGTGATTGTGACTGAGATCGACCCAATCTGCGCGCTGCAGGCCGCTATGGACGGCTTTGCCGTGAAGCGTATGGTAGACGCCGTAAAAGAGGCTGACATCGTGGTAACCGCCACTGGTAACAAAGACATCATCGGGGAGCGTGAGTTTCGCCTGATGAAGGACAAGGCCATTGTGTGTAACATCGGCCACTTCGACAACGAGATCGATATGGCTTGGCTGAACAAGGCGTACGGCAACACCAAAGACGAGATCAAGCCGCAGGTAGACCTCTACAACGTCGATGGCAAGGATATCATCGTTTTGGCAGAAGGCCGCTTGGTGAACCTGGGTTGTGCCACCGGGCACCCATCGTTCGTGATGTCTAACTCTTTCTCTAACCAGACACTGGCCCAGTTGGAGCTTTGGACAAACACTGATGCTTACGAGAACAAGGTGTATACTTTGCCCAAGCACCTGGACGAGAAAGTGGCCCGCCTGCACCTGGGCAAAATTGGTGTGGAGCTGGATGAGCTTACGCCAGACCAGGCACGCTATATCGGTGTAGAGGTAGAGGGGCCGTACAAGCCGGAGTACTACCGTTACTAAGTATAACTGCTATTAAATAAGCATAAAGTAAAGAGAGGCCAGCGCTGCAAAGCACTGGCCTTTTTCTTTTTAGTAGTAGCATGATAATGCCTGCCGGTGCGGCAGCGTTTTTACTTAGATGATGTTAAACCGCGACATCAGCGCCTTCTTGTAGGATTTTCCTATCGGGATCTCGCCTTTGGAGAACACCACGGAGTTTTCCTCCAGCGCCTCGATCTTATCGAGGTTGGCAATGTAGGAGCGGTGCACCCGCACAAAGTTCTGCGACGGCAGCTTCTGCTCCATATCCTTCAGGGTAGAGCTTACCAGGTACTTCTGATCAGCGGTAACGATAAAGGAATAGTTGTCATAAGCTTCCACCCAAAGGATATCATTGTAATGCACTTTTATGATCCGGTGCTTCACCTTCACAAAGATATAGTCGGTGGCTACGTCCTTGTCCTTTGCGTTATGGTTAGCGCCGTTGGCAGGCTTGCTGTCTTTATGGTTGCTGTCGTGCTTGTAGAGAGCAATCTCAATGGCTGATCGCAGGCTCTTCTCATCAAAGGGTTTCACAAGGAACCCATCGGGCTCGGTCTTTTTGGCGCGGTCGATGGTGGCCGGGTCAGCATAGGCGGTGAGGTAAATAAAGGGAATACCGAATTCCTCGCGGATGCGAGAGCCAATATCCACGCCATCGGCATCGCCTCGCAGGTTGATGTCCAGCAGTACCAGGTCGGGATGGGTTTCCCGTATCATGTCGATCGTGTCCTCTCCTGTATCTATGGCGCACGTCTCATAACCTAATTCTTCCAGGCTTGCCGCAAGATCTTCCGCGATGATGACCTCATCTTCCGATATAAGGATTTTAGGTTTTGTCATAGCATTAGGTACATACGTAAAAAAAAATATTATGATGGCAAAACAAAATAAAATATTGATTTTGTGCCATGGTTGTTATAAAAACTAATGTTCCCATCAAGCTTTCTGCTTAGCGACTGCACCAGCTTCAGCCCAAACGATTGCCCAGTTTGTTGTTTCTCAAAGAAGTCCTCTGGCAGGCCGCGCCCGTTATCACTGATGGTCAGCGTATACTGCACCTCGTCGTGTCGTATCAATTCAATGCGCAGCACACCGTTCTCTCCTCTCGGGAAAGCATATTTTAGGGTGTTGGATACTAGTTCGTTTACAATTAATCCTAACGTAATAGCGGCGTCTAAGTCTACTTTTGTATAAGGAATGTCTAATTCTAACTCAACTCTATCCATACTTACGCCATAGGAGGCATAAAGGCTTTCGCAAATCTCCAGAAAGTACTCCTCCAGGCTGATCTGCTCCAGGTCGTCGTGGCGGTAAAGGCGCTCGTGCAGCAGCGACATGGAGCGCACCCGGCTTCGCAGCGCCTGCATCACGTCTTTAGCTTCGGGGTCCTGCACGTGGCGGGCCTGCAGGTTCAGCATGCTGATCACGATCTGCAGGTTGTTCTTTACGCGGTGGTGGATCTCCTGCAGCAGAATCTCCTTTTCGCGGTTCTGGCGCTCCAGCAAGCGGGTACGGTGGTCTACCTTCATCTCCAGCAGGGAATTCATCTTTACCAAACTCCGCTCGCGCAGGCGCACCACACTCAGCACGGCCCCGGCAAACACCAGCAGTAGCACGCCCACAAACCACTCGCGGCGCCAGATGGGCGGCACAATAGAGAAAGAATAAGTAAGCGGCTCAGGCGTCCAGTCGCCGTCGGTGTTGCGGGCCAGCAGCTCAAAGGTGTACTCCCCCGGCGCTAGGTTGGCATAGGTGGTAAAAGACCGCTCCGTTACCTGCGACCAGGTATCGTCGTACCCCTTTAGCCTGTACTTGTAAACCACCTGCTCGGGGTCCGAGAGGGAGATGCCGTGGAAGTTGAACGAGAGGTGATTCTGGGTGTGGGGCAGGCGCAGGTCCTGAGGTAGACCCGTGATGCTGTCCAGGCTGTAGCCGAGGGCCTGCCAGTCGGTGGGGTTGGAGTGTAGCAGCACATTGGTAAGCACCAGTTGAGGGTATAGGGGCTGCTGGCGATCCAGGTGCGGCAGGTAATGTGTCAGGCCCTTGGTAGTGCCAAACCACATGTGGCCGTCCGCTGTCTGCAGCATGGCGTTGTCGCATACCTCCTGCCCCCTGAAGCCGCTGGGACTGGTGTAGAGGCGGTACGCAAACTTGCCCTGCTGGCGCAGCAACGGCAGTTGCACCTTCAGCAGCTCGCGGTTGGTGGCAACCCACAGGTTGTCTTTTTCATCTGCATACACGCTCTTGATGGCCTCGTTCGGGAATCCTTCGGAGGAAGTATAAAGCGTTGGCTTGTTGTTCTGTAGCAGTAGCAGCCCACTATTGAAGGCGGCAAAGTATAGCACCCCCGTTTCATCCTCGGTGATGGAGCGAATTTCGGTTAGGTGGAGCCCCTTTAGCTCCTGCGGCTGCACCAGGCGCCCCTGCTCCACCAGGAAGGCCCCCTGGTCGGCCCCTACCCACAGCCTGCCTTTGCTGTCGCGGAAGATGGTGTTGGCTTTGATACTGCCATCGGCGTAGGGAATAAGCCTGAGCGAGTCCTGGGCAAGCGTAACCACGCCGCCGGCCGTGGCAAAGTACAGCTTGCCGTCGGGGCCGGTGGCGGCCTGGAAAACATCGGGGGCAGGGAGGCCCTGCTCGGCGGCGTAGCGCCTGGGGGCGCCACTGCCCAGGCGCCAGATGCCGTTGCTGGTACTCACCCACATCTCCTCGGCCACAGGCAGGAAACTGTAGATCGTGGCGCCGCGCGGCCACGGTGTGGAGGCCTGCCACTCCGGCCCCTGCGGGAGCATCCGGGCCAGTTCCCCTTCGTCGGTGCCAAACCACACCGTGCCGTTGCCGTCCCGGCCTACAGCCGTTACGCGTGGCTCCGAGATCGCGCCAAAATCAAAGTAATGCACAAACCAGGGCGCCCTGTACTGCTGCAAACCGTAGCCGTTCGTGCCAATCCATACATTGCCCTCTGTGTCGGCGGCCAGTGCTGTGATGCGGCTGGTGCGCAGGCCGCTGCGGCGGGTAATGTAGGTGAAGCTGCTGCCGTCATACTTCAGCAGGCCGTTGCGCTGCAGGCCTATCCAAAGGTTATCGTAGCTGTCGTGAGTGAAGCTGGTGATGTGGCTGTTGCCGAGCTGCCCGGGCAGCTGCGGCAGGCTAAGGGCGCCGCCGCTGATTTTCGCCAGGCCCGCCGCCGTGCCGACCCAGACGGTGCCGCTTTTGTCGCAGGTGATGGCTGTGACATGGTCATGCGGCAGGCCGCTGTTTGTGGAGCTGTAGCGGAAGATCTCGCTTTCCGACACGTTGTAGGCGCCGCTATCCTGTGTTCCGGCCCACAGGTCACCGGAGGGCGTATGGATGATAGTAGTGTAGCTGATGTCGGGAAGCGCGCCATACTTCTCCACGCTGGTGTCGGTGAGGTAGTAAACGCCGTTGCCGGTGGCCAGCCATACTTTGCCGTCCTTGTCCTCGGAAATGCCGGCGATGCTCTGCGCATCCAACCCCTGGTCCGGGCCATATTGCTTAAACGAGGAGCGATCAAAAAGCTGCAGCCCGGCATCGGTAGTGCCAATCCAGAGGCGGTGGCGGCTATCTACGTACAAGGTGGCGATGTTGTGGCTGCTCAGGCCGTCATCCTTGGTGTAAGTATGGAAATTGATGCCGTTAAACCGGCTGAGGCCCGCCCGGGTGGCCAGCCAGAGAAACCCGTTGTGGTCCTGCTGTATGGCCATCACCTGCGACTGCGGCAAACCCTGCTCCAGTGTCCAGCTGCGAATGTTGTACTGCTGCGCATACGCGATAGCAGTAGCCAGGAGCAGGCACAGGATAAGGATGATACGCGATAAGTACATTGTCAGTCTCCACACAAAAGCCCAGGTGGCAGGTGTCTCTTTCCAAGGTCCAACACAGGAGCAGTTAAAGTATAAATGCTTACGCAGGAAAGGGTAAAAAGTATGGCGGCAAGGGTTACATTTTAATGGCGATGAGAAACAACTTCCTTGTAAATGGTATACTTTTGATGGGTGAGGGGAACAACCCAGGAATTTATTTAGCTTTGAAGTATAAATGATCCGGCTTCATCCGGTATCAGAAATGATGAAAGATACTTGCCTCCTTTACCGAAGCCCCCTGTTATGCCTGTAAAACTTTCTGTTGTTGTGATCACCTTTAACGAGGAGCGCAACATTGCCCGCTGCCTGGAGTCCGTCAAAAACGTGGCGGATGAGATCGTGGTGGTGGACTCCTTCTCCACAGACCGCACCAGAGAGATCAGCCTTCGCTACGGCGCCAAGTTCATGGAACATCCCTTTGAGGGGCACATCGAGCAGAAGAACTATGCCCTCACGCAGGCCTCATACCCGCACGTGCTGTCGCTGGACGCGGATGAGGCGCTGACATCCGAGCTGGAGCAGGCGGTGCTGGCGGCTAAAAACAACTGGCAGGCCGATGCCTATGGTATGAACCGCCTCACCAACTACTGCGGCAAGTGGATCCACCACTCCGGCTGGTACCCCGACACTAAAGTTCGCCTCTTCGACCGCAGTAAAGCTGTATGGGGCGGCGAGAACCCGCACGATAAGATCATTCTTAGTAAAGGAGCCACACTGCAGCACCTTCGCGGCGATTTACTGCACTACTCTTATTATAGCGTGTCGCAGCACCTGGGGCAGATCAATAAATTTACGGATGCGTCGTCCAAGGCCATGGCCCGGGACGGGAAGACCGTATCGCTGCCCATGGTGATCTTAAAGCCGCTGTTTCGCTTTTTCAGGGCCTATGTATTAAAGCGTGGCTTTCTGGACGGGCCGGAGGGATTTATTATCTCGGTATCGTCGGCTGTGTCGGTATACTATAAGTACGTGAAGCTGTATATGCACAACCGGCAGCAGCGGAGGCAGGGGTAAAACGCCCGTTTATACTTTCTGCAGCACCTCTTTATAGACTGCCAGCGTGCGCAAGGCCGTGTTCCTTTTGGAGAACTCCTGCAGCAGCGTGGAGGCCCCCTGAATAACCTTGTTTCGGGTGGCGCTGTCCATCAGCACCTGATGCACCTTCTCCGCAAGTATGGCTGGGGATTTTATCGGCGCAAGCAGGCCGGTTTCCGTATCCCGTACAATCTCGGGGATGCCTCCGGCTTTGGTGGCCACCACGGGCACCTGGCAGGCAAAGGCATCCAGAATGGTGGTTCCCAATCCTTCCGTTTCGGAGGTAACCAGCATTACATCCAGCTCAGGCATCAGCTGTGGGATGTCTTTTCTAAAGCCCGTGAAGATGATGTACCGCTGTAGGTTTTTTTGCTGCACGTAGGCTTCTATATCCTGGCGCAGCGGGCCATCTCCTATGATAAAAAACATGGCATCAGGGTGCTGCCGCAGCACCAGTTCGGCGGTGTCCACAAAAGTATAATAGTCTTTATGCGGGGCGATGGCTGATATGTTGCCGATAAGCGGGGCAGTTGGTGACAGGTTAAATTCGCGGTAGAGCCGGCCTGTTTTAGAGCTGTTGGCAAACCGGCTAAGGTCTACGCCGCTGTACACTGTCACGCACAGCTCGGGGTGCCGCAGGCTCTCCGATACAACCTCTTTGATTTTATCCGAGACGCAGACAACGCGTTTAACGCCGCCATAGTTATACTTTAGCCGCGAGAGCAGGTTCCTCTTCACAGGAAAATCGACACGCCGGCTAAGTATGATGGGCAGTTTATTGCCAAGCACATGCGACAGCACGCTGATGGCATGGGCATGGCCGCTGTGCACATGCAGTAACTCGATACGATGCTGGCTGCTGTAGGCCTTTACCCGGAGCGCCGTAACGACATCAAACTCGTTTGCAAAGGGCAAGGCCGTGTGCGGGAGCTGCTGTTGCTGGCAATATGTATGAAAGGCAGAGCCCTTGCGGCACGCCACAAAGCTCTCTACCCCCTCCTGCCTCAGTTCCTCTATCAGATAGGCCACCTGTTGCTCGCCGCCTCTCCATGTTTTCTCTGATACCAGATGTAATACGCGCATCCCCGTTGGGTTAATTTTTACTGTTGTATAGCGTGCCCGCAGGCATTTAGACCATCAAAGTTAGTCAGCCTTTCTGGCTCTGACAATCATTGTTTCCCCAAACATAACGGCCTTGGAGTGCATCTGCGAGATAACCTCCCTGTTCTTCTCCCGCTGGCTTTGGTCTTTCTCCTCTTTGTGGTAAACCGCTTTCGTGGTGAGGTAAGACAGCGGCACCAGTGGCAGGTACAGCCACGAGGCAAACTTGGTCTGGTTCGTTGTGATGGTGTCAATCCTGTAATTGCTGGAGTGCAGGAGGTAACGCATCTCGGGGTAGGAAACCATGGCAATGTGGTGGGAGGGGTTGGGCCGCTGCTCATCCAAAGGGGTTTTGCACTTGTTATGATGCCCCGTTAAAAGCCACCTGAACCTGGAGTGGAAGGAGCTGATGTTGGGGGTGGAAACTATAAAGCAGCCTCCGGGCTTTAGCACCCTGTTCACCTCTTTGGCAAAATCGAACTGCTTGCTGATATGCTCAATGCCATCGATGCACACCACCACATCCAGTGAGTCATCCTCAAAGGGCAGCGGCTTGGTCATATCGCCCTGGATAAACTGGTCGTGTGCTATCTGCAGGCCATTCACAACATCCACGCTCAGCACATTATTATAGCCATTGTCTTTCAGGCGCTGCGTAAAGGCGCCGGCGCCGGAGGGAATGTCAAGTATACGAGCGTGCTTATTCGGGGGCAGCAGGTTAAACACGGTCTCGTGGGTGTTCCTGGAGGTGTTGATCGGAATTCCTTTGTAACTTCTTCTCATAAACAAGCATTCGTTGGTGCAATTATAGATTGAGCCCGCTGCACCTATACAAGCAAGTACAAAACAGGCGTATCAATATATAAATTGTACATGAAGATGCCTAAAACTAAAGGCTGGGCCGGAATTTACGGAACAAGTGGTTAAAAATGGCGCAACTTTAAAAATGCTACGTATAAAACCTTACGCCACGTTTGAGAGCATAAACTGCAACCCTAAAGCGCCAAGCGTGGTATGTAATTAAAATTCCTATATTTGCGTCTAACGCGCGATGGAGGGCTTCACCAAAGTACAAAATCCAGTAAAGTAGATGAGCGATCAAACAGGTAAACAGCTGAGTAAGGAGGAAAAAGACGCACGGTTCGAGGCCGAGTTGCTGCCCGTGCTCGACCCCCTGTACAATTTTGCCTACAGGCTTACCTTAGACGAGGACGACGCCAACGATCTGGTGCAGGAGACTTATCTCAAGGCGTATCGCTTTTTCGACTATTTCGAGCAAGGAACTAATGCAAAAGCGTGGCTGTTCCGAATCCTGAAGAACTCCTTCATTAACGAGTTCCGGAAAAAGAGCAAGCAGCCCGCCAAAGTAGACTATAGCGAGGTAGAGGGGTATTACAACACCGACGACGTTGAGGGAGAGGGCGGGGTGGCGACCACCACCGACATGCGCACCGAAAGTGTGCAGGACCTGATCGGCGACGAGGTGGCCAGTGCCCTGAACGCACTCCCTGTTGACTTCAGGACCGTGATCATACTTTGCGACCTGGAGGGGTTTACTTACGAGGAGATGGCCAAGATACTGGACATCCCCATTGGCACCGTTCGCTCAAGGCTGCACAGAGCCCGGAACTCTTTGAAAGAGAAGTTGGAAAAGTATGCGAAAAGCATGGGATATAACAGTTAGACAAGAAATTTAAGAGTTTGAGCTAAGATGGAAGCAAAATTTACAGAAGCGTATCCAAAGGCAGCGGATGGAGCCAGGGAGACTGAATGCGGAAAAGTGTCCGACATGTTGGACCTGATGATTGACGGTGAAGCCTCCTGTGAGGAGCAAAGGTTCTTTAACGACCACATTGAGGAGTGTGTCAGTTGCTTTGAGAACCATCAGAAACAAAAGCTCTTGAAAGGGTTGGTCTCCGGCCACCTGAAGCGCGTGATTGTCCCACAAAGCCTGGTGCAGTCAATTAAAGCGAGGATTCAAGAAACGTTATAACCCCTAATGCAAGGCAAGATTATTATCTTCTCGGCGCCGTCCGGCGCCGGCAAAACCACTATTGTAAAGCACCTGCTCAGCACAAACCCACAGCTGAGCTTTTCAATTTCGGCCTGCACCCGCGATAAGCGCGGCCGCACCGAGGAGAATGGCAAAGACTACTACTTCATAACACCGGAGGATTTCAAGAAGAAGATCGCCAACGATGAGTTCGTGGAGTGGGAGGAAGTATACGAGGGCGCTTTTTACGGCACGCTCAAGTCTGAGATAGAGCGCATCTGGAAAAGCGGCAAGCATGTGATACTGGACGTAGACGTAAAAGGAGGATTAAGTATAAAGCATTTTTACAAAGAAAGAGCGCTGGCCGTTTTCGTGAAGCCACCAAGTATAGACGAGCTGGCCAAGCGCCTGACCGCCCGCAACACCGACTCGGCCTCCAGCATCAGCAGCCGCGTTTTCAAGGCAAAGTTTGAGATGGGTTTTGAGGACCAGTTCGATGAGGTGATCGTGAACGATGACCTGGAGCGTGCCTGTGCCGAAGCCCAGAAACTGGTAAACGATTTCCTCAAGTCAGAACCTGCGATCGTATGAAGGTAGGGCTGCTTTTTGGCTCCTTCAACCCCATCCACATCGGGCATCTTATACTTGCCAATTTCATGGCCACCAACACCGACCTGGACACGGTGTGGCTGGTGGTGTCGCCGCAGAACCCGTTCAAGCCCAGCAACACGCTGCAGCACGAGTTCGACCGGCTGCACATGGTAAGCCTGGCGATAGCGGATAACCCGAACCTGGGCGTGTCGAACATTGAGTTCAGCATGCCTAAGCCGAGTTACACGATCGACACGCTCACCTACCTCCAGGAGAAGTACCCGAGCTACGAGTTTGTGCTGATCATGGGGGAGGACAACCTGCCGCTGTTTCCGAAGTGGAAGAACTATGAGCGTATTCTGGAGTACCACAAAGTATACGTGTACCCGCGCACCGGCTCCATCACCACTGATTTGCCGGACATGCCCAATGTAAGCTTTGTGAAGGCACCCATCCTGGATATCTCGGCAACCTTTATCCGACAGTGCATCCGCGAGGAGAAAAGTATCAAGTACCTGCTCCCCGACGAGGTGGCTGAGTACATTAAGGTGCACCGGCTGTACCAGTAGCTTTTCTCGTATCAGGTAGCAGGATATACGTAGCACGACCAATTTATAACTTGAAAGAAAAACAGAAAAGGCCTTCGATCTTGATCGAAGGCCTTTTCTGTAATCGTGCTACTTGATACGTGCTACGAGATACGCATTTAGATCGTCATGATCTCCGCCTCTTTCTTAGAGAGCAGCTCGTCAATCTTCACGATGTAGTTGTCTGTCAGCTTCTGCACCTTGCCCTCGGCGTCGCGAACGGCGTCTTCGGCAGTGCCCTCTTTCTGTAGCTTCCTCAGGGTGTCGTTCACATCCTTGCGGATATTGCGGATGCTGATCTTGCCGTTTTCCGTCTCAGCTTTCACCTGCTTCACCAGGTCACGGCGGCGCTCCTCGGTTAGGGCCGGGATGCTCAGGCGTACCGCGTCAGCCTCTTGCTGCGGGTTCAGGCCCAGGTCGCTGTTCTTGATGGCTTTGTTGATCTCGCCCAGCATGTTCTTCTCCCATGGCTTGATGAGCAGGGTGCGCGCATCCGGCGCAGCAATGTTCGCCACCTGAGAGATAGGGGTTGGGTTTCCGTAATAATCTACGCGCAGGTGCTCGACCATGGCAGGCGAGGCCTTGCCTGCTCTGATTTTAGACAGTTCGTTGCCGGTGTGCTGCACCGCCTTCTGCATAGACTCCTCTGCCTCGCTTAGGTAAAACTGAATTTCTTCCGTCATATCGGTTTACTTATTGAGTTCTGAAAAATTTAGGGTCAAAAATAGCAAATTATATTTTATCAGTCTTAGCGCTTGGCTGCAGTTTGTCTACGGTTTCCTTCAGCGTGTCGCCCAGGTCGTCCATACTTACCAGGGTACCCACCTGCTCGCCTTCCACCAGTCGCTTCAGGTTGCCCGGCGTGTTCATGTCGAAAACGATGATCGGCAGGCCATTCTCCTTGCAGAGCGTAAAGGCGGTCATGTCCATCACGTTCAGGCCTTTTTCAAATACATCCTTAAACGAGATGTTTCGGTAGAAAACAGCATCGGGGTCCTTCTCCGGGTCAGCAGAGTAGATGCCGTCCACGCGGGTGCCTTTCAATACCACGTCCGCCTCAATCTCAATGGCCCGGAGCGAGGCGGCTGAGTCCGTGGTGAAGTATGGGTTGCCGGTGCCGGCCCCGAAGATCACCACGCGGCCTTTTTCCAGGTGGCGCACCGCACGGCGGCGGATGTAGGGCTCGCATACCTGCTGGATGTTGATGCCCGAGAGCAGGCGCGTGTACACGCCCAGCTTTTCCAGAGCGCTCTGCAGCGCCATGCTGTTGATCACCGTGGCCAACATGCCCATGTAGTCTCCCTGCACACGGTCCAGGCCAACCTGCTCGGCCTGCACGCCCCTGAAGATGTTGCCTCCGCCTATCACCACGGCCACCTCTACACCAAGGGCGGCTACTTCTTTAATCTCTTTGGCATACTGCAGCAGTCTGTTAGAGTCAATGCCATACTGCTGCTCGCCCATCAGCGCCTCGCCACTCAGCTTCAGCAAAATTCGTTTATACTTCACGGTAAACTCTCTGTATAGGTTATGAATTCTTTTTAACACAACAAAGCGGCTACCGTGGCAGCCGCTTATGCAAACATAAGGTTAGTGGAACAGGATCAGGACCTGGTTTTTCTCCACGTTCTGCCTTACCTGCACCTTCACCTCCTTCACCACGCCATCGCCCGGCGACTTGAGGATGTTCTCCATCTTCATGGCCTCCAGGATCATGATCGGGTCGCCCTTCTTCACCTCCTGGCCCGGCTGCACCTTCACGTCAAGTATAAGCCCCGGCATCGGCGCTTTTACGTCGTTTACCTTGTGGGCGTTGGCGTTGCTCATGCCTAGCTTGTCGAGCAGCAGGTCGAAGCGGTCTTTCACGCTAACGGTTTGTAGCGCGCCGTTTATCTTAAAGGTAAAGGATTTTTCCTGGTAGTTAGCTGAAACCACCTCTGCGGTAAAGGAGCGTGCGCCCCTGATGATGTGAAACGTGTTAGGCCCGATAGGGGAGATGTCCCAGTCGAAAGGAGTATTGTTGAGAAGTATAGTATCTTTTTGGATATCAACCTGCCATGTTTTGCCGTTACCGGTTTTTACCTGGAGCATCTTCTTTTCGTGTGGTTTCGACCTTAAAGTTAGTGTTTTCTCAGAGTAATTTTAGAACTTCACCTCAAATTTTAAAACTTTCAGCGCATGAATCATAGGTTTCTGAATATAGTTGGCCTTGCCGCTGCCATGGCACTTACCGGAGGTTGCAGCACCAACAAATCAGTTGTAGACGCAAAAGCCCCGCTTCCAGCCGTTGCAAAGCCCGGTGCACCGGCGGGCGCAGTGCCTGCATGGGCGCCTAAGAAGCATGCCTTCAACCCCTCGCGCACCCGTGAGCACGACCTGCTGCACACCACCCTGCGCGTCAGCTTCGACTGGGAAAAGCAGTACCTGCACGGCCTGGCCGAACTTACCCTGAAACCATACTTTTACCCTCAGAACCGGCTCACGCTCGATGCCAAGGGCATGGATATCCACAGCGTGCACCTGATGCAGGGCTACGACGGTACGGCGCTGGAGTACAAGTATGACGGGCAGAAACTGACCATCGACTTGGGCAAGGAGTACACCCGCGACGAGGAGTATAAAATAGAGATAGACTACACGGCCAAGCCAAACGAGCTGGCAGCCGGAGGCTCCGATGCCATCACCGAAGATAAAGGCCTGTACTTTATCAACCCGCTGGGGGAGGAACCGAACAAGCCGCAGCAGATCTGGACCCAGGGCGAAACGGAAGCGAGCTCTGCCTGGTTCCCGACCATCGATGCCCCGAACGAGCGCATGACCCAGGACATCTACATCACCATTGATCCAAAGTATACCACGCTCTCCAACGGCACCTTCGTTTACTCACGGCAGAACGCCGACGGCACCAAGACCGACTACTGGAAGCAGGAAAAGCCGCATGCACCCTACCTGGCCATGCTGGCCATTGGCGAGTATGCCGTGGTGGAGGATAGGTGGCGCGACGTGGAGGTGAATTACTATGTGGAGCCGGCGTATGAGAAAACGGCCAAGAAAATCTTTGGCAACACGCCGGAAATGATGGAGTTCTTCTCCCAGAAGCTGGGCGTGGACTATCCCTGGGCCAAGTACGCGCAGGTAGTGGTGCGCGATTTTGTGTCCGGAGCGATGGAAAACACTTCGGCTTCTACCTTTATGGAAGACCTGCAGCTGAATGAGCGTGAGCTGCTTGACAAGAGCTGGGACGGCATCATCGCCCACGAGCTGTTCCACCAGTGGTTCGGCGACCTGGTTACCACCGAGTCATGGGCCAACCTGCCACTGAACGAGGCTTTCGCCAATTACTCGGAGTACCTGTGGGCCGAGCACAAGTATGGCGCCGACGAGGCCGCCTACCTGAACATGGAGGAACTGGAGCAGTACCTGGATGAGGCGGAGACAAAGCGTGAGCCGCTCATCCGCTACTACTACAACGACCGCGAGGATATGTTCGACAGCCACTCTTACGCTAAGGGCGGCCGCGTGCTGCACATGCTGCGCAAGCTCGTTGGCGATGATGCCTGGTGGGCTTCCCTTAACTTATACTTGACCCGCAACAAGTACAGCGATGTGGAGGTGGCGGAGCTGCGCATGGCCTTCGAGGATGTGACAGGCAAGGACCTGATGTGGTTCTTTGACCAATGGTTTATGAAGCCAGGACACCCGGAACTACTGGTGACGCAGCGCTACAACAAAGGACAGCTACAGCTAAACGTGCAGCAGCTGCAGGACACAGCCTATACGCCTGTTTACCGCCTGCCCCTGCAGGTAGCCATCTGGACGGAAGGTAAAAAACAGCTGCACCCGATCGTGGTCGAGAAGGCCAGCCAGACCTTTACGTTTGACGTGGCCACGCAGCCGCAGCTGGTGCTGTTCGACGCGGAGCAGCAACTACTGGGAACGGTGGAGCACGAGAAGACAGAGGAGGAGCTGCTATTCCAATTCCGCCATGCCGGGCACCTGGCTCCAAAGCTGGAGACGCTGTCGGAGCTGCAGGAGCAGGTAAGTCGCCCACAGGTGCAAAGTATCTACAAAGAGGCCCTTAAGGATGAGTACTGGGCGGTGCGCAGCACAGCGCTAAGTATGCTGAGCAGGCTAAAAGAAGGGCAGGCGGCATCGCTGGAGCCAACGATAAAGCAGATGGCCGTACAGGATAAGAAGGGGTCGGTGCGCGCCGAAGCCATACTTGCCCTGGCAGGCTGGGGCGGAAGCAGGCATCAGGACTTGTTCAGGCAGGCCCTAAGCGACAGCTCGTACCAGGTAGCTGCGGCAGCCATACTTGCCTATGCCAGCACGGGTGCCGCCGATGCGAAGCAGCGGATGGCCCAGTTTGAAGACGAAAGCAACGAGGAAGTGGTACTGGCGCTAGCCACCATCTATGCCGTGCAGGCAGGGCCGGAGAAGTATGACTGGTTCATGCAGAAACTGAAATCCGCCAGCGGTGGGGAGTTATACTACCTGCTGCAAAGCTTTGGCGCCTACCTGGCCAGCAACAGCCAGACCAACACGCCGGAGGTGATCGCCATGCTGGGCGAGATAGCACAAGAGCACCGTCTGTACTACGTCCGGGCCGCTGCCTATCAGGCGCTTATGGTGATGTCGGAGAAGCCGGAGGTGGAGCGGCTGATGCAGGAAATAAAGGCGCAGGAGAAGGATGAGCGCCTGCTGCAGATGTATGGAAAGTAGGCGGCAGGAAATTTTTTCGCATTTTTTTGCATGAATATTTGACTTGAAACAAAAAGGGCTTAATTTTGCATCTCCTTAGAACAAAGAACACGGCAAAGGCAGTGGATCGCTAAGGGAAAGTTCTGCTGATTTGATGTAGAATTAGCTTCGGGGAGATTCCAGAGCGGCCAAATGGGACGGACTGTAACTCCGTTGTCTTACGACTTCGCAGGTTCGAATCCTGCTCTCCCCACAGTTTGATTTAGAGTAACTGAATGAGCGAATGAGTTAGGTGATTTTTTTTTCACCCCTTCAAAATTTGATCATTCAGAATTGTAAAGTAAGCGGGAGTAGCTCAGTTGGTAGAGCGATAGCCTTCCAAGCTATAGGCCGCGAGTTCGACCCTCGTCTCCCGCTCTTTAAAGTCAGAAATGCTTGCTAATAAGAACTGGAGAAGGAAATTCATGCAGATGAGCTTCCTTTTTAGTGTAAATAGAGGTGTGGTTTTTCTGACGGATTTAAAAGCCGACGTAGCTCAGGGGTAGAGTACTTCCTTGGTAAGGAAGGGGTCGTGGGTTCAATTCCCATCGTTGGCTCACAGTCCGTTACGTGTATATTTAAAAGCGCGACATAAACTTAAACGTTTTAACCTTAATTTAATATCATACAATGGCTAAAGAAACATTTGACCGTTCCAAACCGCACGTAAATATCGGTACTATCGGTCACGTTGACCACGGCAAAACTACTTTGACTGCTGCAATTTCTACTGTACTGGCAAAGAAAGGCCTTGCTCAAATCCGTGACTTCTCTTCAATCGACAACGCTCCTGAGGAAAAAGAAAGAGGTATTACTATCAATACATCACACGTAGAGTACGCCACAGAAAACCGTCACTATGCACACGTTGACTGCCCAGGTCACGCTGACTACGTGAAGAACATGGTTACTGGTGCTGCCCAGATGGACGGCGCTATCCTGGTGGTTGCTGCTACTGATGGCCCGATGCCACAAACGCGTGAGCACATCCTTCTTGCCCGTCAGGTAGGTGTACCTCAGCTGGTGGTGTTCATGAACAAAGTGGACATGGTGGACGATCCGGAGCTTCTTGAGCTTGTTGAGATGGAAATCCGTGAGCTACTTTCTTTCTACGACTTCGACGGCGATAACATTCCAGTAATCCAGGGTTCTGCTCTTGGTGGTCTGAACGGCGACGAGAAGTGGGTGAAGACTATCGAGGAGCTGATGGCTGCCGTTGACTCTTGGATTCCACTTCCAGAGCGTCTGGTTGACCTTCCATTCCTGATGCCAGTGGAGGACGTGTTCTCTATCACTGGTCGTGGTACAGTTGCAACTGGCCGTATCGAGCGTGGTGTAATCAACTCAGGTGAGCCAGTAGAGATCCTGGGTATGGGTGCTGAGAACCTGAAGTCAGTAGTTACTGGTGTGGAGATGTTCCGTAAAATCCTTGACAGAGGTGAAGCTGGTGACAACGTAGGTCTGTTGCTGCGTGGTATTGAGAAAACCGATATCCGTCGTGGTATGGTAATCTGTAAGCCAGGTTCAGTGAAGCCTCATACGAAGTTCAAAGCTGAGGTTTACGTACTGTCTAAAGAAGAAGGTGGTCGTCACACGCCATTCTTCAACAAGTACCGTCCACAGTTCTACTTCAGAACGACAGACGTTACTGGTGAGATCATGCTGCCAGAAGGCGTAGAGATGGTTATGCCAGGTGATAACATCACTATCGAGGTGAACCTGATCAACGCTGTAGCCATGGAGAAAGGTCTGCGCTTCGCTATCCGTGAGGGTGGTAGAACAGTAGGTGCCGGTCAGGTGACTGAAATCCTTAGCTAATACTATGTTTCAAACCCGATCTTGAAAGTTTTTTGAGATCGGGTTTGTTTTCATAAAACTTATGAATAAATTTGCACTCCAATTAAAATTGGCGTGCATTTTTTTACGGGTGTAGCTCAATTGGTAGAGTAGTGGTCTCCAAAACCATTGGCTGGGAGTTCGAGTCTCTCCACCCGTGCAATTTTTTTCACTATCTGGTAAGCGAAGCGATGAGCAATATTAGAACTTATATTAACGACACTGTCGAGGAGATGAAGAACAAGGTCTCCTGGCCTTCATACGGGGAGTTGCAGAATAGCTCTGTGCTGGTGTTGATAGGTTCCCTGATTTTCGCTTTGGTTGTTGGTGCTATGGACTTTGGGTTCGATACAGTGCTGACATGGTTTTACAACCAGTTTTAAATTAGAGATACATGACTGATTTAAAGTGGTATGTAGTGCGCGCCGTTAGTGGCCAGGAGAAAAAAGCGAAAGCTTACCTGGAGAATGAAATCATGCGCCACAATCTCGGAGAATATGTTCCGCAGGTGCTTATCCCTGCCGAGAAAGTATACGAGATGCGTGGCGGGAAGAAAAGAATCAGAGAGCGTAGCTTCTTTCCAGGCTATGTGCTGGTTCATGCGGACCTTTCGCACGGTGAAGCAGAGCACATCATCATCAGTACGCCTGGGGTGATCGGATTCCTGGGAACAGATGAGAAGGGCTCACCTAGCAAGAAGCCAGTTCCATTGCGTCAGTCGGAGGTGAACAGGATCCTGGGCACCGTAGACGAGGCAGAAGAGCAGGCAGAAGTGCTGGATACGCCGTTTGTAGTGGGAGAGATCGTGAAGGTAATGGATGGTCCGTTCAGCGGTTTTTCCGGTACAGTGGAGGAAGTGTTCGAGGAGCGTAAGAAGCTTAACGTGATGGTGAAAATTTTCGGAAGAAATACACCGGTTGAGCTGAACTACATGCAAGTAGAAAAAGAATCGTAGTAAATACATAGAATGGCAAAGGAAATAAAAGGTTACCTGAAACTTCAGGTAAAGGGAGGTGCCGCGAATCCATCGCCACCGATTGGACCTGCACTTGGTTCTAAAGGTCTTAACATCATGGAGTTCTGTAAGCAGTTTAATGCCAGAACCCAGGATAAGCCGGGACAAGTGTTACCAGTGTTGATTACAATATACGCAGATAAGTCTTTCGACTTCGTTATTAAGACGCCCCCTGCTCCGGTATTGTTAATGGATGCTGCTAAGATTAAGGGTGGTTCAAAAGAGCCAAACCGTAACAAGGTAGGTTCAGTTACATGGGATCAGGTTCGTGAGATAGCGGAACTGAAGATGCCTGATTTAAATGCTTTCGAACTGGATGCAGCTATGAAGATGGTTGCCGGTACAGCTAGAAGCATGGGTATCACAGTTTCTGGTACAGCTCCGTGGAACGCTTAATAACAGTTAAAGGATAATGGCGAAGATTTCAAAAAATAGAAAAGCGGCTTTAGCCAAAGCCGATCTAGCAAAAGAGTATTCTTTAACAGATGCCGCTTCAGTTGTAAAGGACATTACCTTCACAAAATTTGATGCCTCTGTTGATATTGATGTACGTTTGGGCGTAGATCCACGCAAGGCCGATCAAATGGTTCGTGGAATTGTAACGCTGCCGCACGGAACTGGTAAAGAAGTAAAGGTACTTGCGTTAGTTACTCCTGACAAAGAGCAGGAGGCAAAGGACGCTGGCGCTGACTACGTTGGTCTGGATGACTATATCCAGAAGATCGAGAAAGGCTGGACAGATGTGGATGTGATCATCACCATGCCTGCCGTAATGGCCAAAGTTGGTCGTCTTGGTAGAATCCTGGGCCCTCGTAACCTGATGCCAAACCCTAAGTCGGGTACAGTAACTCAGGATGTAGCTAAAGCCGTTAAAGAGGTTAAAGCTGGTAAGATCGACTTTAAAGTTGACAAGTTCGGTATCATCCACACGAGTGTTGGTAAAGTTTCCTTCTCTGCAGAGCAGCTTGCTGCCAACGCAAACGAGGTAATTCAGACACTTAACCGTCTGAAGCCTTCCTCCGCTAAAGGTACTTACATCAAGAGCATCACATTGTCTAGCACAATGAGCCCGGCCGTAATCGTTGACAAGAACGCAACTATCTAAGAAAATGACCAGGGAAGAAAAAGAGATAATTGTTAAAGACCTGAGCGAGAAGCTAGCTAACACAAACTACTTCTATATTACTGATGCCTCCACTATGAGCGTAGCTGGCATCAACGCGTTCAGAAGAATGGCATTCGATCGTGGTATCGAATACAAAGTGTATAAGAATACACTTATCAAGAAAGCGCTGGATACTTTAGAAGCTGATACTTCTGCGCTTGATGATGTTTTAAAGGGCGCTTCCGGTATCCTGTTCTCGCAAGAGTCAGGCAATGCACCAGCAAAACTGATTCAGGACTTCAGAAAGAAAGGCAATCCGCTACCTCTCCTTAAAGGTGCTTTTATCGACAGTGGTATCTTCATTGGCGATGAGCAGCTGAAGACACTCACAGAGATCAAGTCTAAGGACGAGCTGATTGGCGAGATCATCGGTCTTCTTCAGTCGCCTGCTAAGAATGTGGTTTCGGCCCTTCAGAGCAGCGGCGGTAAGCTAGCGGGTATCTTGAAAACATTATCAGAAAAAGAATAATTTAAAAAAACGTAATCAATAAGTAACTTTTAATTTCTATAAAAATGGCAGATTTGAAAGCATTCGCTGAGCAGTTAGTAAACTTGACTGTTAAAGAAGTTAACGAACTAGCTACTATCCTTAAGGATGAGTATGGCATTGAGCCTGCTGCTGCTGCTCCAGTGATGGTTGCTGGTGGTGGTGCTGCTGAAGGAGGAGCTGCTGCAGAAGAGAAAACTTCTTTTGACGTAATCCTTAAGTCAGCTGGTGCTCAGAAACTAGCAGTAGTTAAGCTTGTAAAAGAGCTGACTGGTCTTGGTCTGAAAGAGGCTAAAGAATTAGTTGACAGCGCTCCTAAAGCACTGAAAGAAGGTGTTGACAAGAACGAAGCTGAATCACTGAAGAAATCTTTGGAAGAAGCTGGTGCTGAAGTGGAGGTAAAATAATCCCGCTTTATCAACATACTGAGAACAGGTAGACCTGGCATATTCGTCAGGTCTTTTCCTGTTTGTATACAGATTCAAATTAATTGGATCTTTTTTTTGCCCACAGCTGTTTTGGACTCTGTGTGCTTGTAAATGATTATAAACGTAAAATTCCAAAGCTTTGGCTAAGAATAAAACGACAGATAGAATCAATTTTGCCTCTATAAAGTCGGTGATTGACTATCCTGACTTTCTGGATGTTCAGGTGCAGTCATTCCAGGACTTCTTTCAGCTGGAGACCCCGGCTGAGAATAGAGCGCAAGAAGGATTGTTCAAGGTGTTTGCCGAGAACTTTCCTATCTCAGATTCACGCGAGAACTTCGTACTGGAGTTTATCGACTATCATATAGATCCTCCAAAATACTCTGTTGATGAAAGTATTGACAGGGGCCTTACCTACTCTGTTCCGCTAAAAGCAAAGCTTCGCCTGATCTGCAACGATGAGGACAACGAGGATTTTGAGACGATTGAACAGGAGGTGTTCTTAGGCAACATCCCATACATGACAGAAAAAGGCTCCTTTGTGATCAATGGGGCTGAGCGTGTTATTGTATCTCAGTTGCACCGCTCTCCGGGGGTATTCTTTGCGCAGAGCAAGCATACCAACGGAACGAAGCTTTATTCTGCCAGAATCATCCCTTTCAAAGGCTCCTGGGTTGAATTCGCGACAGACGTGAACAACGTGATGTACGCGTATATTGACCGCAAGAAGAAATTCCCGGTAACGACGCTGCTACGTGCCATCGGCTACGGTACAGATAAAGACATCCTGGATCTTTTCGGACTGTCTGAGGAGGTGCCGGCAGATAAGAACACCCTGAAGAACTCCATCGGACGCAGACTTGCTGCCCGTGTTCTGCGAACATGGACGGAAGACTTCGTGGATGAGGATACAGGAGAGGTTGTTTCTATCGACCGTAACGAAGTGCTTTTAGAGCGTGACTCTGAAATCACTCCAGAAGATATAGATGTAATACTTGACTCGGGCGTGCAGTCTATCATCCTGCACCGCGAGAATGTGAACATCGCTGATTACGCCATTATTTATAACACGCTTCAGAAGGATAACTCTAACTCTGAGAAAGAAGCGGTAGAGCAGATCTACCGTCAGCTTCGTAACACAGAGGCTCCGGATGAAGAAACAGCACGTGATATTATCCAAAAGCTGTTCTTCTCCGATAAGCGTTATGACCTTGGAGAAGTAGGTCGCTACAGAATCAACAAGAAGCTCGGCCTGGATACAAACTGGGATGCGAAGGTTCTGACTAACGAGGACATCGTCCTGATCGTGAAATACCTGATCGGATTGATAAACTCCAAGGCTGTAGTAGATGATATTGACCACCTGAGCAACCGCCGTGTAAGAACGGTAGGGGAGCAGCTGTATGCGCAGTTCGGCGTTGGTCTGGCCCGTATGGCCCGTACCATTAAGGAGCGCATGAACGTGCGGGATAACGAAGATTTCAAGCCAGTTGACCTGATCAACGCGCGTACGCTGTCTTCGGTGATCAACTCGTTCTTTGGAACCAACCAGCTGTCTCAGTTCATGGACCAGACGAACCCGCTGGCAGAGGTGACGCATAAGCGTCGTGTATCTGCACTCGGGCCAGGCGGTCTGTCAAGGGAGCGTGCGGGTTTTGAGGTTCGCGACGTACACTACACGCACTATGGCCGTCTGTGTACCATCGAGACACCAGAAGGACCGAACATCGGTCTGATTTCCTCGCTTTGCGTACACGCCCGCGTAAACCACATGGGCTTTATCGAAACTCCATACCGAAAGGTTGTAGAAGGTAAGGTACAGGTGGATGGCACGGTAGAGTACCTGACTGCTGAGGAAGAGGATACGCATCACATCGCTCAGGCTAACGCGCTGATCGACGAGGAGGGTAACTTCATCAATGAAAGAGTGAAAGGTAGATTTGAGGGTGACTTCCCGGTGGAAGAACCATCAACCTATACTTATATGGACATTGCGCCGAACCAGATCGTATCGGTGGCAGCCTCTCTGATCCCGTTCCTGGAGCATGATGACGCTAACCGTGCCCTGATGGGCTCGAACATGCAGCGCCAGGCAGTGCCTCTTCTGAAGCCGGAAGCCCCGATCGTGGGTACAGGCCTGGAGAGAAGAGCCGCTATTGACTCAAGAGCACTGGTGATCGCAGAAGGAGACGGAGTGATCGACTTTGTAGACGCGAACAAGATCGTTGTCAAGTATGATCTTACGGAAGAGGAGAAGCTGGTTTCTTTTGATGCGGAGTATGTTACCTACAAGCTGGTTAAATTCAGAAGAACAAACCAGGATACCTGCATTAACCTGACACCGCTAGTTAAGAAAGGACAGCGCGTAACCAAGGGAGAGCCACTTTGCGAAGGCTATGCCACAAATGAGGGTGAACTGGCCATCGGAAGAAACATGCAGGTAGCGTTCATGCCATGGCAAGGGTATAACTTCGAGGATGCGATCGTAATTTCTGAGCGCGTGGTTCGCGATGATATCTTTACTTCTATCCACATCGAGGAATTTGAGCTGGAGGTACGTGAGACGAAGCGTGGAGAGGAAGAACTGACCTCAGAGATTCCGAACGTGAGCGAAGAGGCTGTTCGTAACCTGGATGAGAATGGTATTATCCGCATCGGTGCAGAGGTTCGTGAGGGAGACATCCTGATCGGCAAGATCACGCCGAAAGGAGAGACAGACCCAACACCGGAGGAGAAACTGCTTCGTGCGATCTTCGGTGATAAGGCTGGTGACGTGAAGGATGCCTCGCTTAAGGCGCCGCCATCACTGAACGGTGTGGTTATCGAGACCAAGCTGTTCTCCCGTCCTAAGAAAGACAAGAACCTGCGCGCCAAGTCCAAGAAAGAGGTGGAAGAGCTGAAGGTGAAGTATGCCAAGGAGCTGACCGTTATCAAGAACGTGATGGTGGACAAGCTGGTGGCATTGCTGGAAGGCAAAACTTCACAGGGTATCCGCCACAAGTTCGGAGACGAAATCCTGAGCAAAGGCGTGAAGTTCTCGCGCAAGAATATCACAGAGGCCTTGTTCCCGGAGAAGAACCCTTACAAGGACGAAAGCAACTACGCAGTTCCGGAAGAGGTGAACATGTTTAAGGACCTTATCCTGGAAAACTGGAGCGCAGACGAGAAGGTGAACAGCATGCTGGTGGAGCTGGTGAAGAACTATAACAAGCGCCGCAATATCGTTTCAGCACACTTTAAGCGCGAGCGTTTCACGCTGGAGGTGGGAGACGAACTGCCAGCAGGCATCGTGCAGCTTGCCAAAGTGTACATCGCTAAGAAGCGTAAGCTGAAAGTGGGGGATAAGATGGCCGGCCGTCACGGTAACAAGGGTATCGTAGCCCGTATCGTGCGCGACGAGGACATGCCATTCCTGGAGGATGGAACGCCAATGGATATCGTTCTGAACCCACTGGGTGTGCCTTCAAGGATGAACATCGGTCAGATCTACGAGACGGTGCTTGGATGGGCAGGTTTGAAGTTGGGCCGCAAGTACGCGACGCCAATTTTCGACGGTGCCACGGAAGACCAGGTGTCCGCAGAATTGGCAGAGGCTGGCTTGCCTAAGTTCGGAAGAACATACCTCTACGATGGTTTATCAGGCGACAGATTCGACCAGCCGGTTACAGTGGGTGTGATTTACATGCTGAAGCTGGGCCATTTGGTTGATGATAAGATGCACGCCCGTTCTATCGGTCCATACTCGCTCATCACACAGCAACCATTGGGTGGTAAGGCCCAGTTCGGTGGTCAGCGTTTCGGTGAGATGGAGGTGTGGGCACTGGAGGCCTTTGGTGCTTCCAACGTGCTGCAAGAGATACTTACAGTGAAGTCAGACGACGTGATAGGCCGAGCAAAAGCCTACGAGGCTATTGTAAAAGGCGACGTGCTGCCAAAGCCAAATATACCGGAATCATTCAACGTACTGATTCACGAGTTAAGAGGCCTGGCTCTAGAGATAACACTGGAGTAGTAAAGTATAAAGCAAAGCGCTGCGGCATGAGCCAAAGCGCTTTGCATACTTATACTGGTTAAGCTGTAAGGCATATTCATTGTATCGACATTATTCTAATAATATGGCATTTGCGAAAAACAAAAAGCTAACTCAGGACTTCTCAAAAGTTACGATCAGCTTGGCTTCTCCGGAGTCAATCCTGGAGCGTTCCAACGGAGAGGTAGTAAAACCTGAGACCATAAACTATAGAACCTATAAGCCTGAAATGGGTGGCCTGTTCTGCGAAAGAATTTTCGGGCCCGTAAAGGACTGGGAATGCCACTGCGGAAAGTATAAAAGAATCAGATACAAAGGCATCATCTGCGACCGTTGCGGCGTGGAGGTGACCGAAAAGAAAGTGCGCCGCGAGCGTATGGGCCACATTGAATTGGTGGTTCCAGTAGCGCACATCTGGTACTTCAAATCCCTTCCAAACAAAATAGGTTATCTGCTGGGTTTGCCAACCAAGAAGCTTGACCAGATCATCTATTATGAAAGATATGTAGTTATCCAGCCAGGCATTTTGGCAGAGGACGGCGTGAACACGCTGGACTTCCTGACAGAAGATGAGTACCTGGACATGGTGGATAAGCTGCCACGCGAGAACCAGGTGTTGGATAACAACGACCCGAACAAGTTCATCGCCAAAATGGGTGCTGACGCTCTGCAAATGCTGCTGGAGCGCATTAACCTGGATGACCTTTCTTACGAGCTGCGTCACGCTGCTGCACATGAGACTTCTCAGCAACGTAAAGCAGAGGCGTTAAAGCGTCTACGTGTTGTGGAGGCTTTCCGTGATGCGACAACAAGAATTGAGAACAGACCAGAGTGGATGATCATCCGCATGGTGCCCGTTATTCCGCCGGAGCTTCGTCCGCTTGTTCCGTTGGATGGTGGCCGTTTCGCGACCTCTGACTTGAACGACCTGTACCGACGCGTTATTATCCGTAACAACCGTCTGAAGCGTCTGATCGAGATCAAAGCGCCTGAGGTAATCCTTCGTAATGAGAAGCGTATGCTCCAGGAAGCGGTAGACTCCCTGTTCGACAACTCACGTAAAGTGAACGCTGTTCGTGCAGAAGGCAACCGTGCGCTCAAGTCACTTTCTGACATGCTGAAAGGTAAGCAGGGTCGTTTCCGTCAGAACTTGCTTGGTAAGCGTGTGGACTACTCCGGCCGTTCGGTAATTGTGGTTGGTCCTGAACTGAAGCTGCACGAGTGCGGTCTGCCAAAGAACATGGCAGCTGAGCTCTTCAAGCCGTTCATCATCCGCAAGCTGATTGAAAGAGGAATCGTTAAGACGGTAAAGTCAGCAAAGAAAATAGTTGACCGTAAGGACCCTGTCGTTTGGGATATCCTGGAGAACGTGCTGAAAGGCCACCCGGTACTCCTAAACCGTGCCCCTACCCTACACAGATTAGGTATTCAGGCCTTCCAGCCAAAACTGATTGAAGGTAAGGCGATCCAGCTGCATCCACTGGTGTGTACGGCATTCAACGCCGACTTTGACGGTGACCAGATGGCGGTGCACGTTCCACTGGGACCTGCTGCTGTACTGGAAGCCTCGATGCTGATGCTTGCTTCGCACAACATCCTGAACCCTGCAAACGGTGCCCCTATTGCGGTGCCGTCTCAGGACATGGTGCTAGGGTTATACTATGTAACCAAAGGAAAGCGCAGCACAGAGAATGAAACAATAGCCGGCGAAGGCATGAGCTTCTACTCTGCGGAGGAAGTGATCATCGCCATCAACGAAGGAAGAATATCGAAGCATGCATACATCAAGGTAAGAACCAAGGTGAGGAATGAGAAAGGCGAACTGGAACTGAAACTGATAGAGACAGTTGCCGGACGCGTTATCTTCAACCAGTTCGTGCCTGAGCAGGTAGGTTACCTGGATGAACTGCTGACAAAGAAAAAACTGCAGCAGGTAATCTCCAGGGTGTTCAAAGAAACGGGCATGGCTCGTACTGCTCAGTTCCTGGACGATATCAAGACACTTGGATTCCAGTCTGCCTATAAAGGTGGTCTTTCAATGGGTCTGGGTGATATCAATATCCCGGCTGAGAAAGAAATTCTGGTTGAGCAGGCTAAGAAAGATGTAGATGCCGTTTGGCAGAACTACTCTATGGGTCTGATCACGGATAACGAGCGTTACAACCAGGTAATTGATATCTGGACACGTATCAACAACCAGATCACTGAAACGCTGATGCGCCGCCTGGAGAATGAGGATCAGGGCTTCAACTCTATCTTCATGATGATGCACTCCGGAGCCCGTGGTTCAAGAGAGCAGATCCGTCAGCTGGGTGGTATGCGTGGTCTGATGGCCAAGCCTCAGAAATCGCTTCAGGGATCAGTAGGCGAGATCATCGAAAACCCGATCCTTTCTAACTTTAAGGAAGGACTGGATGTAATCGAGTACTTCATCTCTACCCACGGTGCACGTAAAGGTCTTGCCGATACGGCCCTTAAAACGGCTGACGCCGGTTACCTGACCCGTCGTCTGGTAGACGTGTCTCAGGACGTGATCGTGAACGAGGAAGATTGCGGTACGCTGCGTGGCCTGGAAGTAAGTGCGCTGAAAGACAACGAGGACATCGTGGAGTCGCTGTCAGAGCGAATTCTCGGTCGAGTGGCTGTACATGATGTGTATGATCCAATCACGAATGAGCTGATCGTTGAGTCTGGTACAGAGATCACGGAGGACGTTGCGCGTGACATTGAGAATACGGCAATTGAGTCTGTGGAAATACGCTCTGTGCTGACTTGTGAGTCTAAGCGTGGCATATGTGCCAAGTGCTACGGCCGTAACTTGGCAACAGGATTTATGGTGCAGAAGGGAGAGGCTGTTGGTGTAATTGCCGCACAGTCTATCGGTGAGCCTGGTACACAGCTGACACTCCGCACCTTCCACGTAGGTGGTACAGCTTCTAACATTGCGGTAGAGGCAACCATCATGGCGAAGTTCGGCGGTAAGATCGAGTTCGAGGACATCCGCTCACTGGATACAGTGAATAACGAAGGGGAGCCGGTGAAAGTAGTAATGGGTCGTTCAGGCGAGCTTAAAGTCGTAGACCCTAACACGGGCAAACTGCTGATCAGCAACCACGTGCCGTATGGCTCCTTCCTGCATGTAAATGAAGGACAGGTCGTAGAGAAGGGGGCTGTTCTATGTAATTGGGACCCATACAATGCGGTTATACTTTCAGAGTTTGACGGTGAGATTTCTTACGAGTCGATTATTGAAGGTGTAACATACCGTGAGGAGTCTGATGAGCAGACAGGATACCGGGAGAAAGTGATTGTTGATACAAAAGACAAAACACAGAACCCGGCCATCGTGGTTACTCCGAAGAATGGCGAGCCAAAAGGCTATAACATTCCGGTGGGAGCTCACCTGACAGTAGAGAATGGTGAGAAGATCAAGGCTGGCCAAATCCTGGTGAAGATCCCGCGTGCGATCGGTAAAACACGAGACATCACGGGTGGTCTGCCACGCGTTACTGAATTGTTTGAGGCCCGAAACCCATCTAACCCGGCGGTAGTGTCTGAGATTGATGGTGTGGTAACCTATGGCAGTGTGAAGCGCGGTAACCGTGAAATCTTCATTGAGTCTAAGGACGGTGTGAAGAAGAAGTATATGGTGCCGCTTTCTAAGCACATCCTGGTGCAGGATAATGACTTTATCCGTGCCGGTATGCCTCTGTCAGACGGTGCTATTACGCCAACAGACATTCTGAATATCCAGGGACCGGGTGCCGTGCAAGAGTACCTGGTAAATGAGATACAGGAAGTATATCGTCTGCAGGGTGTGAAAATCAACGACAAGCACATAGAGGTGGTAGTTCGCCAGATGATGCAGAAAGTTGTTGTCGTTGACCCGGGTGATACAAGCTTCCTGGAGCATCAGACCGTGGATAAGATCACCTTCATGGAGGAGAACGACCACATTATCGACATGAAAGTTGTGGAAGATGCCGGTGACTCAACCAACCTGAAGCCGGGCCAGATAGTAACGCCACGCAGGCTGCGCGACGAGAACTCCAGCCTGAAGCGCCGCGACCTAAAACTAGTGACCGTGCGTGACGCACAGCCATCTGTTTCACGTCCGACGCTGCAAGGTATCACACAGGCTTCCTTGGGTACGCAAAGCTTTATCTCTGCGGCCTCGTTCCAGGAAACAACAAAAGTACTGAGCGAAGCAGCGATCAAAGGTAAGGCGGATGAACTGCTCGGCCTGAAAGAGAACGTGATCGTAGGCCACCTGATTCCTGCTGGTACTGGTCTGAGAGAATACCAGAATCTGATAGTAGGAAGCAAGGAAGAGTACGAGGCGCTTGTCGAGTCGAAAAAAACATCGGCAAAAACAAGACAGCAGGAACTACAAAACAAATAAGTAGCTATGGCAGAAGATCTGCAGAAACAGAATCAAATCAATATCGAGCTATCTGAAGAGGTGGCCGAGGGCGAGTATGCAAACCTTGCCATGATCGCTCATTCGAGCAGCGAGTTTGTGATTGATTTTATAAGATTGATGCCAGGCCTGCCAAAAGCGAAAGTCAAATCAAGAATAGTTATCACACCAGAGCATGCCAAAAGACTTTTGGCTGCTCTGGCCGATAACGTCAAAAAATTTGAGTCCAGCTTCGGCGAGATAAAACAGTCTCAGGACACTCCCTCTTTCCCGATGAACTTCGGGGGAACAGTGGGAGAGGCCTAAGATGCAGAGAATTAATGAATTAAAATTTTGAATTTGCAAAGCGAATTTTATACCTTTGCAGACCAAAAATAAAAGTGGAAAAATCTATAATTAACAAATTATAAATGCCTACTATACAGCAATTAGTAAGAAAGGGAAGAGAAAAGTTAACATATAACTCGAAGTCTCCGGCCCTAGATTCATGCCCGCAGCGCCGTGGAGTATGTACAAGAGTATATACTACTACGCCTAAGAAGCCAAACTCAGCTATGCGTAAAGTAGCCAGAGTTAGACTCACAAACGGCAAAGAAGTGAACGCCTATATCCCTGGTGAAGGACATAACCTTCAGGAGCACTCCATCGTGCTGATCAGGGGCGGTAGAGTAAAAGATCTTCCAGGCGTACGTTACCATATCGTACGCGGAGCTCTGGATACAGCCGGTGTAAACGGTCGTCTTCAGTCACGCTCTAAGTATGGTGCGAAGAGACCTAAGCCAGGACAGGCGGCAGCAGCTGCAGGAAAAGGTAAAAAGAAATAATCATAGCGTTTTAATACAATGAGAAAAGCAAAGCCAAAAAGTAGAATACTCCTTCCTGATCCTAAATATAAAGAGACCCTGGTAACACGTTTCGTTAACTACCTGATGGAAGACGGAAAGAAAAGTGTTGCCTACGGTATCTTCTACGATGCTGTAGAAATAGTAGAGCAAAGAACAAAAGAAAACGGTCTTGAGACTTGGAAGAAGGCATTGAACAACATCATGCCTAGCGTCGAAGTTAAAAGCCGCAGGGTTGGGGGTGCTACTTTTCAAGTGCCGACTGAGGTTCGACCGGACCGCAGAGTATCTCTTGGTATCAAGTGGATGATATCATACGCTCGCAAGAGAGGTGAGAAGACAATGAAAGACAGATTAGCAGGTGAGATTATTGCAGCTGCTAAGGGTGAAGGTGCTGCCGTGAAGAAAAAAGACGATACGCACAGAATGGCAGAAGCGAACAAAGCATTCTCACACTTTAGATTTTAATCAATGGCAAGAGATTTAAGATATACAAGAAATATCGGTATTGCCGCACATATTGATGCTGGTAAAACCACTACTACGGAACGTATTCTTTACTATACGGGTAAATCACACAAGTTAGGTGAGGTACACGAAGGTGGTGCTACTACAGACTGGATGGAGCAGGAGCAGGAGAGAGGTATTACCATTACTTCAGCCGCTGTAACTGTAAACTGGCCATACAGAGGTAATGATTACCATATCAACATCATTGATACGCCTGGACACGTGGACTTTACCGTAGAGGTGAACCGTTCCCTGCGTGTACTGGATGGTCTGGTATTCCTATTTAGTGCAGTAGATGGTGTAGAACCACAGTCTGAAACGAACTGGCGACTGGCAGACAACTATAAAGTAGCCCGTATCGGTTTCGTAAATAAAATGGACCGTTCAGGCGCTGATTTTCTAGCCGTTTGTAAGCAAGTAAAAGAAATGCTTGGCAGCAATGCTGTAGCACTTCAGTTGCCAATTGGATCAGAAGATAACTTCAAAGGTGTAGTTGACCTGGTGAACTTCCGTGGTATAGTTTGGAATGAATCAGATAAGGGTATGACCTTTACTGAAGTGCCTATTCCTGATGATATGATGGAAGAAGCTGAAGAATACAGAGAGAAGCTGCTGGAAGCTGTAGCTGAGTACGATGAGTCGTTGATGGAAAAATACTTTGACGATCCAAACTCTATAACAGAGGATGAAATTCTTGCTGCGCTTCGAGCTGCTACCATTGACCTGGCAATTGTGCCGATGCTCTGCGGTTCTTCATTCAAGAACAAAGGGGTTCAGACAATGCTGGATT
Source organism: Pontibacter kalidii (assembly GCF_026278245.1). Taxonomy (NCBI): domain Bacteria; kingdom Pseudomonadati; phylum Bacteroidota; class Cytophagia; order Cytophagales; family Hymenobacteraceae; genus Pontibacter; species Pontibacter kalidii. The sequence goes on from NZ_CP111079.1 coordinate 4,709,451, forward strand.
ATGTGATGGCGCTTTGTCCATCTCCATTAGATAAAGAAAGCATCAAAGGTACAAATCCTGATACTGGTGAAGAAATAGCTCGCAAACCAAGTGTTAATGAGCCATTTGCTGGTCTTGGATTCAAGATCGCAACAGATCCATATGTAGGGCGTCTTTGCTTTGTTAGAGCTTATTCAGGGGTTCTTGAGTCAGGTTCTTATGTGTTTAATACACGTTCGAACAACAAGGAGCGTATCTCCCGTATTTTCCAGATGCATGCCAATAAGCAGAACCAGATTGAAAGGCTGGAGGCTGGAGATATCGGTGCAGTAGTAGGCTTTAAGGACATCAAAACCGGTGACACGCTGTGCGATCAGAATGCTAAAATCGTACTGGAGTCTATGGAATTCCCTGAGCCGGTTATTGGATATGCCATTGAGCCTAAGTCTCAGGCTGACTCAGATAAAATGGGTATGGCTATTGCCAAACTTATTGAAGAGGATCCGACGCTGCAGGTTAACACAGACGAGGAAACTGGTCAGACGATCCTGCGTGGTATGGGTGAACTTCACCTGGAGATCATCATTGACCGTATGAAGCGTGAGTTCAAGGTAGAACTGAACCAGGGTGCGCCGCAGGTGGCTTACAAAGAGACTATCACGAAAAGCGTTGAGCACCGTGAGGTATTCAAGAAGCAGTCGGGTGGTCGTGGTAAGTTTGCCGACATCGTGTTCGAAATGGGACCACGTGAGGACGGCAAGCAAGGCCTGGAGTTCGTTAACGGTATCGTGGGTGGTGTGATTCCAAGAGAATTCATCCCAGCTGTGCAGAAAGGCTTCGAAGATGCTATGAAGAACGGCATTCTGGCTGGCTTCCCGATAGACTCCATGAAGGTGCGTCTGTTCCATGGTTCTTTCCACGATGTGGACTCTGATTCACTATCATTTGAATTAGCTGCTCGTCAAGGTTTCAAAGAGGCTGGTAAGCAGTGTGCCCCTAAACTTCTGGAGCCAATTATGGCCGTTGACGTTGTTACACCAGACGAGTACACTGGTCCGGTAACAGGCGACTTGAACAGAAGAAGAGGTATCATGAAAGGTATGGACACAAAAGGTACCGCTTCGGTGGTTAAGGCTGACGTTCCACTTTCAGAACTGTTTGGTTATGTAACTGACCTTCGTACCATTACTTCTGGTAGAGCTACTGCCTCGCTTACTTTCTCACACTATGAGCAAGTACCGCAGAACTTAGCAGATGCTATCATTGCCAAAATAAAGGGAACAGCAGCAAAATAGTAGTATAAGATGAATCAGAAAATCAGAATAAAGCTTAAGTCTTACGATCACAATCTGGTAGACAAATCTTCCGAGAAGATTGTGAAAGCAGTAAAGGCTACCGGTGCCATCGTTAGCGGCCCAATTCCTCTTCCAACCGAGAAGGATAAATTTACAGTTCTTCGTTCACCACACGTGAACAAGAAATCTCGCGAGCAGTTTCAACTTTGCACTTACAAGAGATTAGTAGATATCTATTCTACAAGCTCTAAAACTGTAGATGCGCTGATGAAGCTTGAATTGCCAAGCGGCGTGGATGTTGAGATCAAGGTTTGATAACAGCATATATAGCAGAAAAAGAGGAGAGCCCCGGCTCTCCTCTTTTTTTATACCTGCTTGAGAATAAATATTTTAGAGAAAGTTTGAAAAGAAGCCTAAAAAATTATTAACTTTGCACTCCCTTAGCGAAAATAGGGGGCAATGAATTATTGTATCCATCTCTAAACAAAAGTTGAATGCCTGGAATTATCGGTAAAAAAATCGGAATGACAAGCCTCTTCACAGCAGATGGTAAATACACACCAGTGACGCTTATTCAAGCAGGCCCGTGTGTAGTTACTCAGGTGAAGACGGTTGAGAATGACGGCTACGCTGCAGTGCAGATTGGCTATGGTGACAAGAAACTCAAAAGAGTTACAAAAGCGGAAGCTGGTCACTATCAGAAAGCTAACACTGCTCCTAAGAAGAAGGTAGCTGAGTTTGATGTAGAAGGAGTTTCTTACAACCTGGGCGACACAGTTGACGCTACCCTGTTTGAGGAAGGCGAATTCGTGGATGTAGTAGGTACATCGAAAGGTAAAGGTTTTCAGGGTGTTGTAAAACGCCACAACTTTGCTGGTGTTGGCGGTCAGACTCACGGCCAGCACAACAGAGCAAGACACCCAGGTTCAATCGGTGCATGTTCTTGGCCATCAAGAGTATTCAAAGGTATGCGCATGGCAGGCAGAATGGGCGGTAACAGAGTGAAGGTTCAGAACCTTACTGTGCTGCGCATCATCGCTGAAAGAAACCTTATTGTAGTTAGTGGCTCTGTTCCTGGTGCCAGAAATTCTTACGTGTTAATTGAGAAATAAAATGGAGCTCTCTGTATTAAATATTAAAGGTGAAGATACAGGCAGAAAGGTTACTCTTTCTGATGCTATTTTTGGACTTGAGCCAAATGAGCATGCCATGTATCTTGACGTGAAGCAGTACTTGGCTAACCAAAGACAAGGTACGCACAAGTCAAAGGAGCGTAACGAGGTTGCTGGCTCAACTAAAAAGATCAAGAAGCAGAAAGGTACCGGCGGTGCCCGTGCCGGTAGCATCAAGTCGCCTGTGTTTGTTGGTGGTGGCCGCGTGTTTGGTCCAAAGCCAAGAAACTATAGCTTCAAACTGAACAAAAAGCTGAAGCGCGTAGCCCGTCTTTCAGCTCTTTCTCTGTTAGCACGTGACAACCGTGTGGCTCTGGTAGAGTCCTTCTCTATGGAGGCTCCAAAGGCGAAAGAATTCAGAGGTATTTTGGACAACCTGAAGTCAACTGGCAAAACGCTGGTAGTGCTTCCTGCTGCTGATAAGAACATTGTTCTGTCCGGCAGAAATCTTCCAAAGGTAAAAGTATCAACTGTAAAGGATGTGAATACTTATGACCTGCTGAACACAGAGAAGCTGCTTCTTGTCGAGCAATCAGTAAATGAATTAGAAAACCTCCTTAGCGCGAAATAATGAACGTTCTGAAAAGACCAATTATTACTGAGAAGTACGCTGCCTTGAACGAGGTTGGTAAATATGCTTTTGAGGTAGAGAGAAATGCCAACAAAGTAGAGATCAAGAAGGCAGTTGAAAAGATGTATGGTGTAACTGTTGACAAAGTGTCCACAATGCGCTCTATCGGTAAGAAGAAGACGAAATATACAAAGTCTGGAGCTGTAACTGGCCGTACCTCTCTGATCAAGAAAGCAATAGTAACCCTGAAAGAGGGTGAAGTAATAGACTTTTACAGCGGCATATAATTAAGTTAAAATGGCTTTAAAAAAGTTAAGACCAATAACACCAGGTCAAAGATTTAGAGTAGCCCCTGCTTTTGATGAAATCACAGCAACTACTCCTGAGAAATCTTTGTTGGCACCCCTATCAAAATCTGGTGGACGTAACAACTCAGGTAGAATGACCATGCGCTATATGGGCGGTGGTCACAAGAGAAAGTACAGAGTGATTGACTTCAAGCGCACCAAGCATGGTGTTCCCGCTACAGTGAAGACAATCGAGTACGATCCGAACAGAACAGCCCGTATTGCGCTGCTTCACTACGCTGATGGAGAGAAGACATATATCATCGCTCCTGCAGGACTACAGGTGGGAACCGTGGTAACCTCAGGCCCTGGTGTAGCTCCGGAGGTAGGTAACTGCTTACCGCTTTCTGACATTCCTCTAGGTACTATCATTCACAACATCGAATTGCAGCCAGGTGCTGGTGCCACGCTTGCAAGAAGCGCTGGTTCTTATGCACAGCTGGTAGCACGTGAAGGACGTTATGCAACGATCAAGCTTCCTTCTGGCGAGTTGAGAATGGTTCTTGTTAACTGCTCTGCAACTGTAGGTACAGTATCCAACGGCGAACACATGAACGTGAAGCTTGGTAAAGCTGGCCGTAAGAGATGGTTGGGCAGACGTCCAAGAGTACGTGGTGTTGCCATGAACCCTGTCGATCACCCTATGGGTGGTGGTGAAGGTAAGTCTTCAGGCGGTCACCCACGTTCACGTAAAGGCCTGTATGCGAAAGGTCTTAAGACGAGAAACAAGAATAAATATTCTGAGAAGCTTATAGTTAATAGAGGAAAGAAAAAGTAAATGGCTAGATCATTAAAAAAAGGGCCTTATATTGACTTTAGGCTCGAGAAGAAAGTAACTGTAATGAACGAGGCTGGCAAGAAGTCTGTTATCAAGACTTGGTCTCGTAGATCCATGATTTCTCCGGATTTCGTAGGGCATACTTTTGCAGTTCATAATGGAAATAAATTCATCCCTGTTTATGTTACCGAAAACATGGTAGGCCACAAGCTGGGTGAGTTTGCTCCGACTAGAAACTTTAGAGGTCATATTGCTAAGAAAGATAAAGGCAAGCGTTAATAATGGAAGCAGTAGCAAAACTTAAAAATGTCCCTACCTCTCCTCGCAAGATGAGAATGGTAGCCGACTTGGTGCGCGGGAAAAGCGTATCGAAAGCTCTTGGTATTCTGAAATTTGAAGCCAATGCTGGTGCAGCCAAAGTTGAGAAGCTTGTTCTTTCGGCATTAGCAAACTGGCAGCAGAAGAATGAGGATGCTAGAATCGAGGATGCAAACCTTTACATCAAGACAATTTTTGTTGATGAAGGTAAAATGCTGAAGCGTCTTCGTCCTGCTCCACAGGGACGTGGGTACAGAATCAGAAAGAGATCTAACCACGTTACGCTGGTAATCGACAGCATGACAGAGGAGCAGCTAGAGCAGCAGCAGTCTAAGAAATCTAAAAAAGCCAACAAGTAAGAATTATGGGACAGAAAGTTAATCCGATAGGTTTTCGACTAGGTGTTATCAAAGGTTGGGATTCTAACTGGTATGGCGGCAAAGATTTCGCTGAGAAGCTGATCGAAGACGAGAAAATCAGAAAATACATACTCGCTCGTATTCCTAAAGGCGGTATTTCTAAAATTATAATTGAGAGAACGCTTAAGCGCATCACCATCACAATCAACACGGCTAGACCAGGTGTTGTGATCGGTAAAGGCGGCCAGGAAGTAGATAAGATCAAAGAAGAGCTTAAGAAGCTTACGAACAAAGATATCCAAATCAATATCTTTGAAATTAAGCGTCCGGAGCTCGATGCCAAGCTGGTAGGTGAGTCAATCGCTCAGCAGTTGCAGGCTCGTATCTCTTTCCGCCGTGCCATGAAGCAGGCTATTGCTTCTGCGCTACGTGTAGGTGCCGAAGGTATAAAAGTACAGGTTTCTGGTCGTCTGGGTGGTGCTGAAATGGCAAGAACAGAGCACTACAAAGAGGGCAGAACCCCACTTCATACTTTACGTGCAGATATTGACTACGCATTATCTGAGGCACAGACAGTATATGGCAAACTGGGTATCAAAGTTTGGATCTTCAAAGGTGAGGTATACGGTAAGAAAGATCTTACTCCAAATGCCGGCCTGGAGAGCAAAGGACCTGGTTCAGCCTCTGGCGACAGACGTGGTGGAGGACCTCGCAACAAGAAAAGTGGTGAAGGTGCACCGAAGCGCAAGCGTCGTCAATAATCAAGTGTTAACATTATAAGTTTTAGAAAATGTTACAGCCTAGAAGGACTAAATATAGAAAAATGCAGAAAGGCCGCGTAAAGGGTCTGGCTCACAGAGGCAGCTCTATTGCGTTTGGTTCTTTCGCTATCAAGTCTCTTGAGTCAACTTGGATCACGTCGCGCCAGATTGAGGCAGCCCGTATCGCCATGACCAGAGCAATGAAACGTGAGGGTCAAGTTTGGATCCGTATTTTCCCTGACAAGCCTATCACGAAGAAGCCTGCAGAGGTTCGTATGGGTAAGGGTAAAGGTTCTCCTGAATATTGGGTAGCAGTGGTTAAGCCGGGTACAATCATGTTTGAATCTGATGGTGTACCTCTGGAAGTAGCAAAGGAGTCGTTGAGACTTGCTGCTCAGAAACTGCCAGTTAAAACAAAGTTTGTAGTACGTAGAGATTACGTTGAGAAATAAGATGAAAAATTCAGAGATAACGGCTTTATCTGCGGAAGAACTGCAAGAGAAGCTTAACACTGAGAAAGCTAACCTGCAAACCATGCGTTTTGCACATGCTATATCTCCACTGGAGAACCCAATGAAAATCCGCGAGACGAAGCGACTTGTCGCCAGACTGAGTACTGAAGTTCGTCGTCGTGAAATAGAAGCTAACTCTTAATAATGATTAAGATCATGGAGAGAAACCTAAGAAAAGAAAGAAGCGGTAAGGTTGTTAGCAATAAAATGGACAAGTCGATTACTGTATTGGTGGAGAGCAGAATGAAGCACCCGATGTATGGTAAATTTGTTAGCAAATCGACCAAGTTCATGGCTCACGACGAGAACAACGACTGCAACATCGGTGATGTGGTACGCATTCAGGAGACGCGTCCGCTCAGCAAGAACAAGAAATGGCGTTTAGTAGAAATTATAGAAAGGGCTAAATAAGATGATACAGCAGGAATCAAGACTAAGTGTAGCTGATAACAGCGGTGCCAAAGAAGTTCTTTGCATCCGTGTGTTGGGCGGTACTGGTAAGAAGTATGCATCTGTTGGCGACAGAATTGTTGTAACAGTGAAGTCTGCCCTTTCTTCTGGTAACGTTAAAAAAGGTACTGTCTCTAAGGCAGTGATAGTAAGAACTAAGAAAGAGATTAGAAGAAAAGACGGTTCCTATATTCGTTTTGACGATAATGCGGCCGTTCTTCTGAATGCCAATAACGAACCACGCGGGACGCGTATTTTCGGACCGGTAGCCCGTGAACTTCGTGAAAAGCAATTCATGAAAATTGTTTCGTTAGCTCCTGAAGTTCTATAACTACAAATTCAGATTAAAATGAATAAGAAAAAACTTCATGTAAAGACTGGCGATACAGTTAAAGTAATAGCCGGTGACGAGCGCGGTAAGACTGGCCGCATTATCGCTGTAAACGCTGAGAAGCAGAGAGTAACTATTGAGGGCCTGAACATGGTAACCAAGCACCAGAAACCTAGTGCTCAGAATCCACAAGGCGGCATCAACAAAGTAGAAGCTCCTATTCATGCTAGCAACGTGGCGCTTGTTGACCCTAAATCAGGGGAGACAACTAAGGCTGCTAGAAGAAAGAACAGCGAAGGTAAAACAGAGCGTTATTCTAAAAAGACAGGAGAGGTAATCTAAGATGGCAACTGCAAGATTAAAAGAGAAATATCAGAACGAGGTAGTGCCTGCCTTGAAAGAGAAGTTCCAGTATAAGAACGTCATGCAGGTGCCTAAGATCACAAAGATCTCCATCAACAAAGGTATCGGCGCTGCCGTTGCCGACAAGAAGTTGGTAGACATTGGCGTGGAGGAACTTACCACGATCACTGGCCAGAAAGCTGTTCCTACGATTGCAAAGAAGTCGGTTTCGAACTTCAAATTGCGCGAAGGAATGCCAATCGGCGCCCGTGTTACCCTGAGAGGGGAGAAAATGTATGAATTCCTGGATCGTCTGCTTACTGTGGCCTTGCCACGAGTTCGTGACTTCAGAGGTGTAAATGACAAAGGCTTCGACGGCCGTGGTAACTATACGCTGGGTGTTAAAGAGCAGATTATCTTCCCAGAGATCAGCATCGATAAGATCAAAGCGATCTCTGGTATGGACATTACATTTGTAACTACAGCTAAAACAGACGAAGAGAGCTACGAACTGCTGAGAGCATTCGGTATGCCATTCGCCAATATCAAGAAATAACCATGGCAAGAGAATCAGTAAAAGCCAGAGAGCTTAAAAGAGAAAAGCTTGTAGCTAAGTATGCTGCAAAAAGAGCTGAGCTAAAAGCCAAAGGTGACTACGAGGCACTTGATAAGCTGCCCCGTAACGCCTCTCCTGTAAGACTACATAACCGTTGCAAATTGTCAGGAAGACCAAGAGGATATATGAGAAAATTCGGTATTTCTCGTGTGGTTTTCAGAGAGCTGGCGGTTATGGGTAAAATTCCTGGTGTTACAAAAGCGAGCTGGTAATTTTTTAGGATTCATACTAAGAATCTTAAAAAGATATTACTATCTTTGCCCCTCGCTTAGATAAAGCATTCATTATTACATTCATTCATAATGAACACAGATCCAATAGCAGATTATTTAACTAGAGTGCGTAACGCTATAAAAGCTAACCACAGAATAGTTGAGATACCATCTAGCAAGATTAAACAAGAGATCACAAAAGTATTGTACGACAAAGGGTATATCCAAAGTTATAAATTTGATGACTCTGGCGTACAAGGCACGATTAAGATAGCTCTGAAGTATAACCCTAACACTAAGCAATCTGCTATTGTGAAACTGGAGAGGGTAAGTAAGCCAGGGCTTCGTAAGTATACTGGCACAGAGAACCTGCCAAGAGTACTGAACGGACTTGGTGTAGCCATTTTGTCTACATCTAAGGGTGTGATGACAGAGAAAGAGGCTAAGTCACTGAATGTAGGTGGCGAGGTGTTATGTTATGTATATTAATAGGAGGATAGACAATGTCACGTATAGGAAAATTGCCAATCACCCTGCCTAACAATACACAAGTTACCATCGGTGATAACAATGTAGTAACAGTGAAAGGCCCTAAAGGCGAGCTTTCTACTACTATTGATAAGGACATGATTGTAAAGCAGGACGAAAGTGCTATTATTGTAGAGCGTCCAACCGAGCAGAAGCGTCATAGAGCTATGCACGGTCTTTACAGATCCCTGATCAATAATATGGTAGTTGGTGTTAGCGAAGGCTACAAAGAGCAGCTTGAGCTGGTGGGTGTAGGTTATAAAGCTTCAGTTCAGGGCAAAGTGCTTGAACTGGCTCTTGGTTACTCACACAACATCTACATGAGCATGCCTGACGAAGTAACTGCTACGGCTGTTACTGAGAAAGGTAAAAACCCGATTGTAACGCTGGAGAGCAACGACAAGCAATTGATTGGTCAGGTTGCTGCTAAAATCAGATCACTGCGTAAGGTTGAGCCATACAAAGGTAAGGGTATCCGTTTCGTAGGAGAAGTTGTTAGAAGAAAAGCTGGTAAGACAGCGTCTAAATAATCGTCATCATGTCTACTAATAAAATAAGCAGAAGACTAAGAATTAAAAAAGGTATCAGAAATAAAATTTCTGGTACTTCTGAAAGGCCGAGACTGACTGTGTTCCGTAGCAACAAAGCTATTTATGCGCAGCTAGTTGACGATACTACTGGTGTGACACTAGCGGCAGCCTCTTCAGTTAAACTTGATGATGCAAAAGCTAACATCGAAACTGCAGGAAAGGTTGGAACGACTATCGCTGAGCAAGCGTTGGCGAAGGGAATCTCAGAAGTAGTGTTCGATCGTAACGGTTACCTTTATCACGGTAAAGTAAAATCATTGGCAGAAGGCGCTCGTCAAGCAGGCCTTAAATTCTAAAGAATATGTTGAAGAATAATATACGTAGCGTAAAGGCAAGCGAAATCGAGCTTAAAGAGAGAGTAGTAGCCATTAACCGTGTAGCCAAGGTTGTTAAAGGTGGTAGAAGATTTAGCTTCGCCGCTATCGTGGTAGTTGGTGATGGAAATGGTGTTGTTGGTTATGGTCTTGGCAAAGCCAATGAGGTAACAGACGCTATTGCCAAAGGCATTGATGATGCAAAGAAGAACCTTGTAAAGGTTCCTGTTTACCATAGCACGGTGCCTCACGCGATGGAAGGCAAATACTCTGGTGGTTTTGTTCTGGTTAAGCCAGCTGCTCCAGGTACTGGTGTAATCGCCGGTGGTGCAATGCGTGCTGTGCTGGAGAGTGCTGGTATCAAAGATGTACTTTGCAAGTCTAAAGGATCTTCTAACCCGCACAACGTGGTTAAAGCTACTTTCGATGCTCTTGCTAAAATGCGTGATCCTTTAGCGGTAGCGCAGCAACGCGGTGTTAATTTACAGAAAGTATTTAACGGGTAATTGAAATGGCTAAAGTAACGATCACTCAAGTTAAGAGCATTATCGACCGACCAAAGACTCAAAAGCTGACTATCAAAGCGCTGGGTCTTGGCAAGATAAGCAAATCAGTGTCTGTTGAGTATACTCCACAGATTGCTGGTATGGTAAAGAAAGTCCACAATTTGGTAGAAGTAAAAGAACAATAATCATGTACTTACATTCTTTAAAACCTGCAGAAGGTTCTGTTAAAACCAGAAAGAGAATTGGTAGAGGTGCTGGTTCAGGTAGAGGTGGAACTTCTACACGTGGACACAAAGGTGCTAAGTCCCGCTCTGGTTACTCACAGAAGGCTGGCTTTGAAGGTGGCCAGATGCCACTTCAGAGACGTGTGCCTAAGTTCGGCTTTAAAAACATCAACCGCGTTGAGTATAAAGCCATAAACTTAGATGTTATTCAGGCTCTTGCTGAGTCAACAAATGAGACTGTGATGAACTTTGATTTCTTCAAAGCACATGGTCTTGTTCAGAAGAAGGACAAGGTTAAGGTATTGGGCAGAGGAGAGATTAGCAAAGCCATTGAGATACATGCTCATGCTTTCTCCGGAACTGCTGCATCATCAATAGAAAAAGCAGGCGGTAAAACAGTTGCTCTTTAATCAGTAGGAGGTATGAAGAAGTTTATAACAACGTTAAAGAACATTTTTGCTATAGAGGATTTAAGGGTGAGAATCCTTAATACCCTTTTCTTTATAGCTATTTTCAGACTTGGTTCTTTTGTTGTTTTACCCGGCGTTGATCCTGGTCAACTACAAGCTAACACCTCCGGAATTTTCGGGTTGTTAGATACCTTTTTAGGTGGAGCATTTAGCAATGCCTCCATCTTTGCATTGGGTATCATGCCGTATATTTCAGCTTCTATCGTACTGCAACTGCTTACCATAGCTGTTCCTTATTTCCAAAAAATGCAGAAAGAGGGTGAATCTGGAAGAAAGAAAATCAACCAGATCACTCGCGTTCTGACAATTGTTATTACACTTGCCCAGGCCGTTGGCTTCGTGGCTACTATCAATGCCGAAGCGATTGTGATCAACCAGACTTTGTTCACAATTACGTCCATGATCGTGCTCACCTCCGGAACTGTGTTCTGTATGTGGCTGGGAGAGAAAATTACTGATAAAGGTATAGGGAATGGTATTTCGATGCTGATCATGATCGGTATTATCAGCCGCTTTCCCGGAGCTATACTTTTCGAGGCAACCTCGAAGCAACTGGATGGCGCACTGCTCTTCATCTTTGAGTTAGTAGTTCTGTTCTTGGTTGTAATGTCAGTAGTGATGTTAACACAGGCAGTAAGAAGAATACCAGTACAGTATGCCAAGCAGGTTGGCGCAAGCTCGCTTTATAGCGGTCAGCGCCAGTTTATACCGCTAAAGGTAAACGCAGCCGGTGTAATGCCCATTATCTTTGCACAGTCCCTGATGTTCCTGCCTTCCATGATAGCTTCTATCTGGGCAGAGTCAAATGAGACTGCCAATTACATCGGTGCTACCTTCTCTGATTTTACATCCTGGCAGTACAATGTGGTTTTTGGTCTGCTTATTCTCGTGTTTACTTATTTCTACACGGCTATTAGTGTTAACCCGAATCAGATAGCGGATGACTTGAAGCGTAGCGGCGGTTTTATACCTGGTGTTAAACCTGGTCGCTCTACCTCTGAGTATATTGATGCTATCTTAACCAAGATAACTTTACCTGGTGCTATTTATCTTGCACTCGTAGCGATATTCCCGGCTATTGCCATGTTGTTTGGCGTCACCAGAGAGTTCTCTCAGTTTTTCGGAGGTACCTCTTTGCTAATCATGGTTGGCGTTGTGCTTGATACCCTGAAGCAAGTAGAAAGCTACCTGCTGATGCGCCACTACGATGGCATGATGAAATCAGGAAAGCTGCGCGGCAGGACTGAGAATATTGCCATGGTATCCTAATCCATGATTGTATATAAAACTGAAGAAGATATTGAGCTGATTCGCCAAAGTGCTTTGATCTTAAGCAAAGCACATGGCGAAATTGCTCGTGTAATAAAACCGGGTATCAGCACTCTTCAACTGGATAAACTAGCTGAAGAGTTTATACTTGATAACGGCGGCAAGCCCTCCTTCAAGAACTATAATGGCTTTCCTTATAGTTTGTGTATCTCTGTTAACTCCGTAGTTGTGCATGGATTTCCGGGCAACTATGTTTTGAACGATGGGGATATAATTTCTGTTGATGGAGGTGTTTATAAAAATGGTTTCCATAGCGACTGTGCCTACACCCATGCGGTTGGAGAGGTTTCTCCTGAAGTGCAAAAGTTGCTTGAGGTTACTAAACAATCACTGTATTTGGGCTTGGAGAAGGCTATAGCTGGAAACAGGTTAGGAGACGTGAGTTACACGATACAGGAGTATGTGGAAGCTAACGGCTTCACGGTGGTTCGCGAATTAGTGGGCCACGGGATAGGCAGGAACCTGCATGAGTCCCCGGAGGTCCCTAACTATGGAAAGCGAGGTCAGGGAGTTAAGTTACAGAACGGCCTTGTTATTGCTGTTGAGCCGATGGTCAATTTAGGGGGGAGGCACATTGTGCAGGAAGAGGATGGATGGACGATCCGCACCAAGGACAATAAACCCTCCGCGCATTTTGAGCATACAATTGTGATCCGTAAGGATAAACCGGAGATATTAACAACTTTCGATTATATAGAACAAGCTAAAAAATCATAAATGGCAAAACAGTCGTCCATAGAGCAAGACGGAACTATTGTAGAAGCTTTGTCTAATGCCATGTTTCGGGTGGAGCTTGAAAATGGTCATCAGGTAGTAGCTCATATTTCTGGTAAGATGCGCATGAATTACATCAAGATACTTCCAGGTGACAGGGTTAAGTTGGAGATGTCTCCTTATGATCTAACTAAAGGCAGAATTGTTTACCGATATAAATAAATCCAATGAAAGTTAAAGCATCAGTTAAAAAGAGAAGTGTTGACTGTAAGATTATCCGCCGCAAGGGGAAGCTTTACGTCATCAACAAGAAGAATCCAAGATATAAACAAAGACAAGGTTAATTAATTATTTATGGCTAGAATAGCAGGAGTAGATATTCCGGATAATAAGAGAGGAGAGATTGCGCTGACCTATATTTTTGGTATCGGACGCAGCCTTTCAAAGCAGATCTTGAGCAAAGCCGGGGTGGATCTTGACAAAAAGGTAAAAGACTGGACTGAGGACGAAGCCGGTGAGATTAGAAATGTAATTGCTGCTGACATTAAAACGGAGGGTGTATTAAGATCCGAAGTACAGCTGCACATTAAGCGTCTTCTTGACATTGGTTGCTACCGTGGGTTAAGACACCGTAAAGGTTTGCCAGTTCGTGGTCAGAGAACTAAGAACAACTCTCGCACGAGAAAAGGTAAGCGTAAGACAGTAGCTAACAAGAAGAAAGCATCTAAATAATCTCTAGATCATGGCTCAGAAAAGAAAAGATAAAGCTAAAAAGCGTGTTGTAGTTGTTGAACCTACTGGCCAAGTACACATCAAAGCTTCTTTCAACAACATTATTATATCAGTAACCAATAACGCAGGACAAGTTATTTCTTGGGCTTCTGCTGGTAAGATGGGCTTTAAGGGTTCTAAAAAGAACACTCCTTATGCTGCACAAATGGCCGCTGCTGACTGCGCAAAGGTTGCTTATGACCTTGGTATGCGTAAAGCAGAAGTTTTTGTTAAAGGTCCAGGTGCAGGTAGAGAGTCTGCTATCCGTACTGTGCAAAACACAGGTATCGAAGTAACGATCATCAAAGACGTTACACCACTGCCGCACAACGGTTGCCGTCCTCCAAAACGCAGAAGAGTTTAATTCCAAAATAGAGAACAAGAAATGGCAAGATATACAGGTCCTAAGAGTAAAATCTCTAGACGTTTCAACGAGGAAATATTTGGCCCAAGTAAGGCGCTGAAGAAGAAAAGCTATCCTCCAGGGCAGCACGGACGTGGCCGCCGCAAGAAGCAGTCGGAGTATGCGATTCAGCTTGCTGAAAAGCAAAAAGCAAAATATATATATGGTGTTCTAGAGAAGCAGTTTGCTAACCTGTTCGAGAAGGCACAAAGAAAAGGCGGCATTGCAGGTGAGAACCTTCTTGCCCTGCTGGAGGCTAGACTGGATAACACTGTTTACCGTTTAGGTATCGCCCCAACCAGAAGAGCTGCACGCCAGCTTGTGCTACATAAGCACGTTTTAGTTAACGGTGAAATTGTGAACATCCCTTCTTATTCTCTTAAGGTAGGTGATGTTGTGGCTGTACGTGAGAAGTCGAAATCTCTTGAGGCTATCACTACCAGTTTGACTGTGCGTAATGCGCGTCAGTTTAACTGGTTAGAGTGGGATGCTAGCGAGATGGCTGGTAAGTTTGTGTCTACTCCGGAGAGAGACCAAATTCCTGAGAAAATTCAGGAGCAGCTGATCGTTGAGCTTTACTCTAAGTAAGCCGCATAATCAATTTATAACCTTTAACACTGCAAGTATGTCAATATTAGCATTTCAAATGCCAGAGAAAGTTGTAATGGAAAAAGCCGACGACTTTCATGGTTTATTTGAATTCAAGCCGCTTGAAAAAGGTTACGGGGTAACCATCGGTAATGCGCTGCGAAGAATCCTTCTTTCTTCTTTGGAAGGATATGCCATTACCAGCATTCGCTTAGGTGGTGTACTGCATGAGTTCTCGTCTGTTGAAGGGGTGGTTGAGGATGTATCGGATATTATTCTGAACCTGAAGATGGTTCGCTTTAAGAAGATAAGCGAAGTGGTGGACGAAAGGATCACTGTCTCTTTCAGTGGCCAGGATACGTTCAGAGCTGGTGATATCAATAAGTTCACTTCAAGCTTCGAGGTGCTGAACCCAGAGTTGGTGATCTGCCACCTGGACTCCAGCGTGAACTTCGAGTTGGAGATGACAATTCAGAAAGGCCGTGGATACGTGCCTGCTGAAGAGAATAAGCCAGTTGAGCAGGTGTTTGGTCAGATTTCTATCGACGCCATCTACACTCCGATCAAGAACGTGAAGTTTAGTGTAGAGAATACTCGAGTGGAGCAGAAGACTGACTACGAGAAACTTGTTCTTGATATACAGACAGACGGCTCTATTCATCCGGAAGATGCCTTGAAGGGTGCAGCTAACATCCTGATCCAGCACTTCATGTTGTTCTCTGACAACACCATGACGTTTGAGACAGCCAAGCCTGAAGAAGAGGAGGCTGTAGACGAGGAATTACTGCATATGCGCAAGGTTCTGAAGACACCACTGCAGGACATGGACCTTTCTGTTCGTGCTTACAACTGCCTGAAGGCCGCCGATATCAAAACACTTGGCGACCTGGTGCAGTTGGACATCGCGGACATGATGAAGTTCAGAAACTTCGGTAAAAAGTCTTTGACAGAACTAGAGAATCTGGTTCAGGAGAAAGGTCTGACTTTCGGTATGGATCTTTCTAAGTATAAATTAGAGGAAGAATAAAATTTAATCCTACGGCATAATTCCCGATCCCGCTTAGGTTGATCGACGGTATGCACGTGCACAATTCAAAATAATGAGACACGGTAAAAAAATTAATCACTTAGGAAGAACTGCTTCACACCGTAAGGCAATGTTGTCAAACCTGGCATCATCCCTTATCCTGCACAAGCGCGTTTCTACTACAGTAGCAAAAGCTAAAGCGCTTCGTAAATACGTGGAGCCGCTGCTTACTAAATCTAAAAGCGACACAACGCACTCCAGAAGAACAGTATTTGCTTATCTTCAGAACAAAGAGTCTGTTAAGGAGCTTTTTGATGATGTATCGGTGAAGATCGCAAACAGACCAGGTGGTTATACACGTATCCTGAAAACTGGCTACAGACTTGGTGACAACGCAGAAATGTGTGTGATCGAGCTGGTAGACTACAACGAGGATATGCTGGCAACAACTGGTA
Organism: Pontibacter kalidii; assembly: GCF_026278245.1. Classification (NCBI taxonomy): domain Bacteria; kingdom Pseudomonadati; phylum Bacteroidota; class Cytophagia; order Cytophagales; family Hymenobacteraceae; genus Pontibacter; species Pontibacter kalidii. The sequence continues at coordinate 4,725,413 of NZ_CP111079.1, forward strand.
CTGCTGCTGCCGGTGCCAAGAAAACGCGTCGTCGTGGCGGTAAGAAGAAGGCTGAGGACACTGCTGCTGCTGAGGCTAAGGCCCCAGAGGCCACTGATGCTCCTGCTGCTGAGTCTAACGAAGCTAACGAAGAGACAAAAGATGCTAAATAAGCTCTGTTTGTAAATATCTTAAAGGGACATGGCGTAAGTCGTGTCCCTTTTTTATGTTTGTAATAATCCTTTAACATGAAAAAACATACTTCCTCAGAGGCAATTCTTTTATTAGAAGATGGTACGATGTACAAGGGCAAGAGCTTAGGACGGATAGGCACGTCTGGCGGAGAGCTTTGCTTCAATACAGGTATGACCGGCTACCAAGAAATATTTACGGACCCATCCTATTACGGACAGATTGTGGTAAACACGGTATCACACGTAGGTAACTATGGCGTGCAGCACCAGGAGGTGGAGTCTGACAAGATACAAATCAATGGATTGGTTTGTAAAGACTTTTCACATCACTTCTCCAGAAAGACAGCTGAAGGGTCCTTGCAGGATTATTTTGAAAAGGCAGGCGTGGTAGGTATCTGCGAGATCGACACCCGTTCGCTGGTGCGCCACATCCGGGACAAAGGAGCGATGAATGCGATCGTGTCTTCGGAGATAACGGATGTGGAGGAACTGCGTAAGAGGCTGGCAGAGGTGCCGTCTATGGCAGGCCTGGAGCTGTCCTCGCATGTAAGTACACCGGAGATCTATCATATGGTGCCGGAAGAAGTAAAATATAAAGTGGCTGTGCTCGACCTGGGAGTGAAGCGCAATAGCCTGAACAACTTTATGCAGCGCGGATGCGAGGTGAAGGTGTATCCGTTTAACACGCCATTTGAGGAAATGGAGAAGTGGAACCCGGATGGCTACTTTATATCGAATGGACCCGGCGATCCGGCTGCCACAAGAGACGCGGTGAACAGTGTAAAGCAGATCCTGGAGAAGGAGAAGCCTATGTTCGGTATTTGCATGGGGCACCAGGTGCTGGCGCAGGCAAACGGCATTGCCACTTACAAGATGCACAACGGCCACAGAGGCCTTAACCACCCGGTAAAGAACCTACTGACCGGCAGAAGCGAGATAACCAGCCAGAATCACGGCTTTGTGGTGGACATGGAGCAACTCAAGAACCATCCGGAGGTGGAGATTACGCACATCAACCTGAACGATAACACCGTGGAAGGGATGCGCATGAGAACCAAGCCGGCTTTCTCCGTGCAATACCACCCGGAATCATCGCCAGGACCACACGACTCTACTTACTTGTTCGATGAGTTTGTGGCCCTGCTTGAGAAGAGTAAAAACAAAGTATAACTATAGTAAAAAACAAAACGAATGAGCTTAATCACTGACATTAAAGCCAGACAAATCTTCGATTCGCGTGGTAACCCCACGGTGGAGGTTGATGTAATGACTGAGACAGGCATTATGGGCCGCGCTGCTGTACCATCTGGCGCCTCTACAGGCATACACGAGGCTGTAGAGCTTCGCGATGGAGACAAGGGCAAGTACATGGGCAAAGGTGTGCTGCAGGCCGTAAAGAACGTGAACGACAAGATAGCCGAGGAACTGGTGGGATTCCAGGTGTTTGACCAGAACCTGCTCGACAAGATCATGATCGAGTTGGACGGTACGCCGAACAAAGGTAACCTGGGCGCCAATGCCATACTGGGCGTGTCGCTGGCTATTGCACGCGCGGCTGCGCAGGAACTGAACCTGCCACTGTACCGCTACGTGGGTGGTGTGAATGCCAATACCCTGCCTGTGCCGATGATGAACATCCTCAACGGCGGTAGCCATGCGGATAACGCCATCGATTTCCAGGAGTTCATGATCATGCCGGTAGGTGCTCCTTCTTTCTCCGAGGCGCTGCGTATGGGCTCCGAGGTGTTCCATCACCTGAAGAACGTACTGAAGAAAAAAGGTCTGTCTACGAACGTGGGGGATGAGGGAGGTTTCGCGCCGAACATCGCTTCTAACGTGGAGGCCATTGAGGTGGTGCTGCAGGCGATCGAGGCCGCCGGCTACAAGCCTGGCGACGACTTTATGATCGCTATGGATGCGGCCAGCTCTGAGTTCTATGATGCCTCTTCGGGCCAATACCACTTCAAGAAGTCCACGGGTGATAAACTGTCTTCTTCTGACATGGTGAGCTACTGGGCCGAGTGGGTGAACAAGTACCCGATCATCTCGATTGAGGACGGTATGGCTGAAGACGATTGGGCAGGCTGGAAAGAACTGACTGATAAAGTTGGCAGCAAGTGCCAGCTGGTAGGCGACGACCTGTTCGTAACGAACGTGGAGCGTCTGCAGCGAGGAATTGATGAGGGCGTGGCTAACTCTATCCTGATCAAGGTGAACCAGATCGGAACGCTGACCGAAACCATCAACGCCATTAACCTGGGCATGCGCCACGGCTATAAGAGCGTGATGAGCCACCGTTCAGGCGAGACAGAGGATAACACCATTGCCGACCTGGCTGTTGCCCTGAACACAGGTCAGATCAAGACTGGCTCGGCTTCCCGTTCAGACCGTATGGCCAAGTATAACCAGTTGCTTCGCATAGAGGAGGAACTTGGTGAGGTGGCATACTTCCCTGGCAGGAAGTTCTAAAATACCATTTTTAGAAAATATATTTTGTAAGGCTGTGGGTTATAAGACTCACAGCCTTATTTTTGTATGCACACCTTAGCCCAATGTTATGATACAGCGCATCCCCAAAATATTCAGGAACTTCTATCTCATTGTTTCCTTTCTGTTTGTCGTATGGATGCTGTTCTTCGACTCCAACGATTTTGTGACCCAGTACCAGATGCGCCGCCAACTGAGCGAACTGGAGCGTGACAAGGAGCATTACCTGGAGAAGATGGCGGAGGTGGAGAAAGACCGCAAAGAGTTGATGGGCAACCCGGCGTTGCTGGAGAAATTCGCCCGTGAAAAATACCTGATGAAGCGCCCCAACGAAGACGTGTTCATTATTGTGCCGAAGGCGGAGTAGGAAGTATAGTTAAAAGCAGGCAGCGCTGCTCTAACGTACATCCAGCCCCTTTGTATGGCGCAGGCGACCGCCGGGCGCCTCAGCTTCCATAGCGGCTATGCTGAAGAGCATTGGTGCCGGAAGCGCTAAGTATAAATTTTATACTTCAGGTATAAACCGAATTAACCTCCCCCTTCTCAAAACAAATCCCTCCCCAAATAATTTGTAACTTTGTAGTATAGCGCTGCTGCCAAATGGCGGCGGGCTCACGTAAATATAGATACTATGGCAAAAGTTGCAATAAACCTTTCTACCGGAGCTCTTCAGCAGGAAGAGGTAATAGTAGGTATAGATTTAGGAACGACCAACAGCTTGGTGGCCTACATCCATCCTGAAGATAAAAAGCCGATCGCGATCAACGACCAGGGCCGTGGCACGATTGTGCCGTCGGTGGTGCACTTTACGCAGCAGGGCGATACGATTGTGGGCACCGAGGCGAAGGAGTACCTGACCACTGACCCGGCGAATACTTTCTACTCCGTAAAGCGCCTGCTGGGCAAGTCGTACAAAGACCTGGGCGAGCACAAGGATTACTTCGGCTACAAAATCATCGACGATGATTCAGAGGGCCTGGTGAAGATACGGGTGCAGGACACCTTTCACTCCCCAATTGATCTGTCGGCGGAGATATTGAAAGAACTGCGCGAGCGGGCCGAGCATTCCCTGAAAACCCCGGTGAACCGTGCGGTGATCACGGTGCCGGCCTACTTTAACGACTCTCAGCGCCAGGCTACCCGTGATGCCGGAAAGCTGGCCGGGCTGGAGGTGCTGCGCATCGTAAATGAGCCCACCGCAGCGGCGCTGGCCTATGGCATCGGCATCGACCCAAGCGAGGAGAAAACCGTGGCCGTGTATGATCTAGGGGGCGGTACGTTTGATATCTCTATCCTGAGCATCCACCAAGGCATTTTCGAAGTGCTCTCCACGCACGGCGATACCTACCTGGGCGGCGATGACTTCGACCGTGCCATCATCAACCACTGGATTCAGGAAAACCAGCTGATCGCGGATACGATAAACGAAGATAAAAACTTGCAGCAGGAGTTACGACTCCGAGCCGAAGAAGCTAAGAGAACCCTCAGTTCCCAGCCAGTCTACACCGGAACCATAAACGGAGCTATAGATTGCCACATCGAACGCCATACCTTTGAGACGCTGATCGCGCCAACTGTTGCCCGCACCATTGAGAGCTGTAAGCAGGCCATGGCCGATGCCAAGCTGCAGCCGGAGCAGATCGATGCGGTGATCATGGTAGGCGGTTCCACGCGTGTGCCGATGGTATACGAGGCAGTGTCAGCGTTCTTTGGTAAGCCAGCCAACAACCAGCTGAACCCGGATGAGGTAGTGGCCCTGGGCGCAGCGATCCAAGCCGACATCCTGGCGGGCAACCGTAAGGACATCCTGCTGCTGGACGTAACCCCGCTCACGCTGGGCATCGAAACCATGGGCGGCCTGATGGACCCGATTATCCCCCGAAACTCTAAAATACCGACCAAAGCCGGACGCCAGTATACCACCTCGGTGGACGGCCAGGTGAACATGAAGATCTCGGTTTACCAAGGCGAGCGCGATGTGGTGAAAGAGAACCGCAAGCTGGCTGAGTTCGACCTGAAGGGCATACCTGCCATGCCGGCCGGCTTCCCGAAGGTGGACGTAAACTTTATACTGAATGCTGATGGCATCCTTAAAGTAGAGGCCGTGGAGCTGCGCTCGGGCGTGCGCCAGGAGGTGGAGGTGAAGCCGCAGTATGGCCTGACCGACCAGCAGGTGGAGCAGATGCTGATGGACTCCATCACCCACGCCAAGGACGACGTGGCCACCCGTATGCAAATTGAGGCGCGCACCACGGCTGAGCAGATGCTCTACCAGGTAGAGCGATTTGTGGAGAAGAACGGCCAGCACCTGACGGAGGAGGAGATCAACCTGACGCGCGAGAACCTGCAGAAGCTGCGCGAAGTATTGGCAGCCGGGGGCGATAAAGATGCCATTTACGCAGCCATCGACAGGCTGGAGGAACAGACCAGCCCGTTTGCCGAGCGCGTGATGCAGATCTCTATCAAGCAGGCCATGGCCGGTAAGAAGATCGAGTAGAAGTATAAAGCAGCCTGGGAAGATACAAGCCCGGAGCTGCGCAAAGTATAAAAGAGAAGCGCTGGCTATACTTTAGCCAGCGCTTCTCTTTTATACTTATAAGTATGATAGACGGTACTTCAGCTTTGGATGCTCCCTTTACCTGATGAGGTGCCGAAGCAGTGGAAGCCAGCTCAGCCTAAACCAGGCAATGGCTCTGGTTATTGTGCTATGGCTTGGAGCACAAACTGCAGCAGGCTGAAGTTAAAGTATAGCAGCGTAATGGCCACAATCACCCCGACCATCACGTTGGCGTAGGGCGCATCCTGTTCCTGCACTTCCCGCACACCCCAGTAGATGTAGCCGATAAGGGCCAGCAGGGCGTAGAGCAGCAGCAGAGCAGGTATGGCCAGCAGCACCTCCACGGAGGCGATGCGCCAGAAGTAGTTCAGGCCCAGCCAGAACAAGTTCAGCGTCCACGACACGACCAGCATCAGGATGCTGCGCCGCCCTGACACTAAGCCTATACTTCTGAAAAACTTTGCCGCTGCTGTGCCTTCTCCCGCTGCCATATTTTATCCTTACAGTTTAATTCCGAAGCGCTGGCCCAGCGACTCCAGGTCGCGCTCCACGGGTGTCAGCAGCGGAATACCCTGAATCATGCGTATCTCTTCCGTTACCCGCTCCGGGTCGCCCGGAATCAAGACGGCACTCTCGCCCGGAACCACGTTTGCGCTCCGGAAGGCTTCGATCCAGTTGTCCATGTGCTGCTTGAACTCATCGGCCGGGCGAAAAGCATCCACGCGCATGGCTCCTAAGAAGTGGCCGATTCCTTCGCCGGGCAGGTTGTCTGCCACCGGCAGGAAGGCCACAAACGGCGGCACCCACGGTCCGTAATTGGCACCGGAAAGCACCGCCGACAAGATATCTACCACAGCGGCCAGAGCATACCCCTTGTGGCTGCCATGGTCGCGGTCTGAGCCGAGGGGAAGCAGCGCGCCGCCGTCCTTTAGTTCGTTGGGATTTGTAGATTCGTTCCCTTCCTTTGTCTGGATCCAGCCTGTAGGGGCTTTTTTCTCCTTGCGCTGCAGGATCTCCAGTTTGCCGTTGGCTGCGGCAGCTGTGGCAAGGTCGGCAACAAAAGGTGGCTGGCGGTTGGCGGGCACGGCTACGGCAATCGGATTGGTGCCCAGCATGCGGTCTGTGGAGAAGGTAGGGGCCACCAGCGGCGAGGCGTTAGTCATGGCAATGCCAATCATATCACTCTGCAGGGCCATCATGGCATGGTAGCCGGCAATGCCGAAGTGGTTGGAGTTTTTTACCGACACCCAGCCGGTGCCGGCCTGCTCCGCCTTCTTTTTGGCGATCTCCATGGCGCGCGGCGCCACTACCAGGCCAAGGCCTGCGTCACCATCCACAGTGGCGGTGCTGGGTGTTTCGTGCACCACGCGGATGTTTGGTTTCGGGTTGATGCGGCCAGCCTCCCACAGCCTCACATAGCCGCTCAGGCGGGCTACGCCATGGGAGTCTACGCCGCGCAGGTCGGCGGAAAGCAGTACTTCGGCAGCCAGACGGGCATCGTCCGCCGGGCAGCCCATGTGCAGGAACACCTCCTGCGTAAAATCGAAAAGTTGTCGGTATGGGTACATGAGAGCGTCTTCTGTTAAGGGCGGCAAATTAAGAAATTATCAGGCCAATGCCTTAGCTTATACTTTGTTCCCTTCTCCTCGAACGACTAAAACTATAATTTATGGCCTCTTCACCAGCTATATTACTTTTTTTCTATACTTTTCGGGCTGATTTTGCAAAACTGGAACAGGCTTTGCCTTTGCCTCAGAAAGTTAGCCCCTTATACTATGAAAAAAGCACTACTACTTTTCACCGCTGCCCTCGCGGCCTTTACTGCCCAGGCGCAGCACAAGCTGCTGTTCGAGGAGAAGACAGCCGAGGCCTACCTGCTGAAGTATGGAACCGGCTCCGGCGCCAGTCAGGCCCAGCTCAACAGCATCATCAATATACTTAAAGAAAACCAGGTGACCACCCGTAGCGGCAGGCCGCCCCGCACGCCAGAGTTCACGCTCCGCTTTGAGCAGCAGGCACAGGTGGCGGATGCCGGCGACAAGCTGCAGCTAAAGGTGCAGGTGGCAAAAGTACAGGTAAGCGGCAGCACCGACTACAAAGGCTTTGATTTGGGCGATGCCTTGCTGCCGGATAAGTATAAGGCCAAGGTACAACTGCTGAATGCCAAGAACGAGGTAGTGCAGGTATACGACCGGACCGTGGCGCTGAAGCCAAACGGCGTGGCGCTGCTGCAGGAGCAGCTGCCTGATACCGCTGCCCACCAGAACTATAAACTGCAGGTGGTAGAGGAGCAGGTGGAGTACACGGCCGTGGATGTGCAGCAACTGCGGGAGCAACTGAACCTGGTGCGGGCGTATTTTGCCGCCGATGCCAACGTGCTGCAGGCCCTGAAGGAGGTGGCGCTTATACTTCCGGATGATATTGACCGCCTGCCCCTGCACGACCGCAAACTGCACGAGCTGGAGAAGCAGTATGAGCTCCTGAAAAAAGAGAACTACACCGAAAAGCTTAACCTGAAACAGCAGGACCCGCAGCGCCTGAAGTATAAAATGGAGCAGCTTGGGCAGGTGCTGGGGGAGCGCCGCAAGGCTGTTAACTATACGTTAGCCACCATCCATGAGCATTTCTACAACCGGGGTGTGAGCCTGCTGAACAATGGCAATGGCTCGGTGGCGCAGACCTACTTTGCCAAGTCGGTGGAGGCCAACCCGAACTTTGCCCCGGCGCACGTGCAGCTTGCCCGCATCGACTTGCACAACGGTTACATCCGAGAGGCTACCAACCGCACCCGCGACGTACTCACCCGCATGCGCGTGGACCCGCAGACAGAGCAAATGGCGCTCACGTTGGCCCATGACATCTATGCCGCTCACATCATCGAAGGAAACCGCCTTACCACTCGGGGTGAGTACCACAATGCACTGGAAGCTTACGCCGAAGCGCGCGACCTGTGCAGCACCATTGGCGGTCTGCGTTGCAGCATGCAGGCCCTGAATGACGGAGAGGCCCGTGCAGCCAGCGGCGTATACAGAAGTATGGTGGATAACGGCAGGCGTCTGCTGGCACGCAACGATTTGCAGGAGGCGGAGCGGGTGGCACAGGAGGCGCTGGTTTTCCAGCGGGAGTATGATTACGTGCTGCACAACGCCACTGAGGCCGGCGACCTGCTGAACCAGGTGAAGTTCCAGTGTTACCTTAGTTTTATAGATGAGGGCAAGCGCTACCTGGCGCAGCAGAACCATCGGGCGGCCCTGGGGCAGTTTGAAGAGGCACTGACGCTGGAACAGCAGTATACGTTCAGGCCGGTGCAGGAACTGCGGTTGCTGTCGCAAAGGGCGGCCAAGCCGGTGCTGCTGGCCATGTTGGGGGAGGGCTATGAGCAGGCCATGCAGAACAGGCTAAGCAATGCCCGCCAGACCGCCGCCGATGCCACCGCTATGCAGGAGCGCTTTGCGCTGGTGCAGGATGCGGAGGTGGCCAGCAAGTATAAACTGCTGCGCGAGCGCATCTTTACCCAGGAATGCATCAACACGCAGGCTACGTACGACAAGCACTTCCAGAACGCGCAGGCGCTGGTGCGGGAGAAGAAGTTCATTGCCGCCGACCAGGCTTATGAGGCGGCAATCGGGGCGGCAGCGGGAATGTCGGAATGTGGTATTGCTTCCTTCACCGCAAAGGATGGGAAGGCAGCCATTGCCGTAGCCGCTAACTACCAGCGCAAGTTGGAGGAGGCCAACCGCCTGATCAGCAGGAACAAGTATAACGAAGCAATTCTGAAGTATGATGAGGCAAGAATATACTACCTGGCGCAGCAGGTAAACAGGTTCGGGCTGGACCACATCTCGCTCTTCAACTTTGGCAAAGATCACCCCAACCAGCCTTTTACAGCGGCTGTGGCAGGTTATTTCGCTAACCAAGGGGAGGAGCAGGTGTCGATACAACTGCTGTCGATGTTGCTGGAGAAAGGCTACCGTAAAGGCAAAACCAAGCAAGTGCAGCAGCAACTGGGCCAGCAACTGGCGCTGAAAGATGTGCAGCAGGGGCAGTTGCTGGATGCTAAAGTACAGTCCGTAAAGTATAGCCAGAACAACCGGGGGCTGAAGCAGCTGAAGAAAGCATATGAGAAGGAGCGGAAGCGGCTGGGGAAAGGGTAAAAGTTCAGTAGCCCAGGGAGTTTATATTTCCGGGGCTATTTTTTGCAATTTGCAGCAAGCTATACTTTTCTAGCGCTAGCATTCGCTTGTACCTTCTCTTAGCCGCTGCTTCCCGCAACTGGAAGCAAGCTATACTTGCTAGCTGCTGCTCATCCACGGCTTTACAACCTGCTCGTTTCATAGTATACTTTGGTGCTCTCCAGCCCGGGTGGGCTCGTGCTTTGGCATCGCGCGGTGTACATTTCCTTTGCTTGACCTGCGGTCTCCGCAATTTCGCTGAAGCGAAACCGGGAATCTACAAGGCGCTCAACCCAAGGACTGGGATCAGTTTTCGATAGCCGCTGCCTTTTCTGTCATCTCGAATGGAATGAGAGATCTCTTTAGAATTCTGTTTAGATCTCTCGCGCTGCTCGAGATGACAAGGAAGTATAACAAGCACGGAATTCCCTTCTCTGAAGTAGTGGGTTAATCCTTTGTAGGGACAGGTCGCGACCTGTCCGCGTGAAGGCTGTAGAAATACTTAGGCATGAGTAACAGCAGGCTCCCCTCCTTGGACAAGGAGGGGTAGGGGTGGTTGGATTTCGAAGCTCTGAGCCTCACCTCCCTTCCCACAAGTTCCTTTCAGGATGACAGCAAAGTATAGCAACAAGTATAACAACTATGAAACTTATACTTCAGCCAAAGCTATTACGAACTCCCCTCCTTAGAAAAGACTAGAATCCCGAACTCTTTCCGGCGGTGGGGTGATATAGGTTGGACCTAATGCAGGCAGCCACTCCTAGGAGCTGCGCACGCTGCGAGGTCTTCAGGATACGATCTGCAAATCCTGAAGCAGACAAAAGAAAACGCTACTTCTGCAGCATCTCGTACAGCACGCCCTCTTTCAGCGCATAGGATGATACTCTAATTTCCTGCAGCTTATACTTCTGCAGCACGAAATCCACGGCTATACTTGCCAGCACGATCATGTCTACGCGCATTTCCAGCATGCCGGGAATGGCAAGGCGCTCGTCGTGGTTTTTGCGGAGCAGGTCGTGGTGAATGGTATAATAATCTTCTACAGCCAGTGCAGCGGCGGCGGGGATACTTTGCTGGCGCGAAGTGTCGCTTTTGCGAAGGGCATCCATATCGCAGAGTGTGTCGAAGGTACCGGAGGAGCCTACCAGGATAGTGGGTTTATACTTAGCCACGGCCTCGGTAAGGGACTGCAGACGCTCGTCCAGGTACGCTTTTTCGGCGGCTATACTTTCGGCAGGGATCGGATCAGCGGTGAAGAACTGGTCCATGAGGCGTTGCGCCCCCAGTTCAAAGCTCTGCTTCCAGAAGATTTCGTTCTGGTTGCAAAGTATAAACTCCACGCTGCCGCCGCCAATATCCATGATGAGAGCTGTCTGCTCGTCCAGTACGCCGGCGAAGCGCACGCCGTAGTAGATCAATTCGGCCTCGCGGGCACCGTCTATCACCTCTACCTGTATATCGGTTTGCTTGAAGATGTCCTTTATAAAATCGTCGCCGTTGCTGGCGTTGCGCACCATGCTGGTGGCCATGGCCCGAACCGTTTTCGCCCCGAATTCATCTATGATTTTACGGAACCCGCGCAGGGTTTTGAGGGCACGCTCAGAGGCCTCGGGCGTAATGGCTCCGTTACTGATGCCGCCCTGCCCCAGCCGCACGGGCACCTTGGTTTTGTAAAGCTCCGTAAGCTGGCCCTGTTCATCCACCTCTGTTACCAGCAGGTGAAAGGTATTGGTGCCCATGTCGATAAGTGCGAGGCGGTTGGTCATGTAGTGATGATTTTATTAGGTTAAATAGTCTTGTAGCTCTTTAAATACCGCATCAATATCTTCTTTGATTCTTTTGGATGTGAATGTTAAAAGTGAAATACCCAAAGAGGATGCTTTATTTCGCTTGATGCTGTCGATAGTTTGTTGCTCTCGGCTTTTATGATGTTCAAAGCCATCTAACTCAATAAAGGCAATTTTCTGCCTCGTAAAGTTTGCTACTAAGAAATCATATCTAAAGTTGATAGGTTTAACTTTCTCTTCCGAATCGTTGTAAGGAATTTCTTGAAGTGTGGTGTAGATTCCGCTGCTATACTTGTAGTAGTAAAATTTTTGTCTCAAACTACAGACTTCTGGTATTATAGCTGGATTGGTTGGACTATGATGATAGTATTTAATCCAGTGCTTTACAAAAAGTCGCTCAAGGTAACTAGTTGATAACTGATCAAGGCATTTAACAAGATTTGTGTGATACTTTGTGCGTAATTGTCCATTTACATGCTCAATAGTCCATGGAATGGAACTCAGATCTTCAAGAGCATTGGTATTGATAAAGTTGTAACCGTCTTTTAGACCGAAGTTTAAGTCATAGTATTTCCGGTCATCCCAATTCAGGCCAAATCTTACTCTTTCTATTAATGGGCTTTTGCGATGAGCAACTGGTTTATGTTTACTATACTTATTCTGGAAGCGCTCCATGGCTGCTTTCCTACCATCATTAGAGTTTAGCCACTTAATAGCAGGCTCCGAAGACCAAAGTCCAAATTCATTTTGCTCTCTCAGAAACCAGTCGTTAGATATTTCACCTTCCACCTTTTCATAAAAAGCTTCATGCATTTGCTCTGGAGTCCAGACCTTGTTCTGTCGGATAAATGCATCCATGAACTGAGCAATCTTCCCATTGATGTGGTTCTTATGTCTATTGTCTAATTCTGAGCTCTTCATACCTTCACAAAGGTTAATTCATGCTAATGACCTGCAAAGGCTGATGTAAAGCAAATAAGCTGCTCTACCTCCCCACCGAACTAAATCGAAAGAACGTTCCCAACGGCAGTCTTCTGTCACCACTGTCGTGCAAGTATAACTCGCCCAGTTCTTCATTCTGCACTCGCTCCCCAAATGTATCGCGCATCAGGTTATCCAGTACCATCGCCGAAAAGCCCATCGAGTAGAGGTTTATCAGCAGGAAATAGTCGGTGCCGTCCAGCATTTCGCGGCAGAGTTTAATCATCTCGTTCAGCTCGTCTTCCAGCTGCCACTTCTCACCGTTCGGGCCGCGGCCGTAGCTGGGCGGGTCCAGGATGATGCCGTTGTAGGTGTTTCCACGCTTTACTTCGCGGCGGGCGTACTTCATGGCGTCTTCCACAATCCAACGCACGTTGTCCAGGTTGCTGGCTTCCATGTTGTCGCGGGCCCAGAAGTTCACCTGTTTGATTGAGTCAAGGTGGGTTACGTCGGCCCCGGCGGCTTTGGCGGCCAGCGTGGCGGCACCGGTGTAGGCAAACATGTTCAGCACCTTCGGCTGCGGCGTTTTCAGCCTTTTAGTAGTATCATAGATAAACTTCCAGTTGCTGTCTTGCTCCGGAAATAAACCCACGTGCTTAAACGAGGATAGACCTAAGCGGAAACGCAGCTTCAGGTCGTTATAGGTGTAGTTGATGAACCACTGCTCCGGCATTCCTTTCCTCAGTTTCCACTGGCCTTTCTCCTGGCTGCCTTTGTCGCGGGTGAACACGGCATTGGCCATGCGCTGCCACTCCTGCTCGGGCAGGTGCTTGTCCCAGATGGCCTGAGGCTCGGGGCGCGCCACATAGTACTGGCCAAATCGCTCCAGTTTTTCAAAATTCCCGGAATCAACCAACTCATAGTCAGCCCAGTTTTCTGTTGTTAGAAAGGAATACATATCTTTGTCGTTTATTTCAGGCTCAGCGCCAGTATGCGGTAAAATTACGCATTATCCGCTTAACCTTAAAAAGGCACGCAGCCACCGACTTATTTGTTACAGCTATATGGTAATCACCTTTTATAAATACCAGGGTACCGGCAACGATTTCGTGATGATCGACAACCGGAAGCTTACTTTTCCTGCACAGGACGAAGCGCTGGTAAAACACCTCTGCGACCGCCGCATGGGTGTTGGTGCCGACGGGCTTATACTTTTGCAGGACCACCCGGACTACGACTTCGAGATGGTGTACTACAACGCCGATGGCCGCGTGGGCTCCATGTGCGGAAACGGCGCGCGCTGCACCGTCCGGTTCGCCAGGCAATTGGGCGTGATAGAAGACGTGGCTTGTTTCCTTGCTGCCGACGGCGAGCACCAGGCCAGCGTGGAGCGGGACCTCATCCAGCTGAAGATGAACGACGTGAAAGTTGTGGAGAGGATCGGGGAAGATTGCTACCTAAATACCGGATCGCCGCATTACGTGCGATTTGTAGAGGATGTGGAGAACCTGGATGTGTACGAGGAAGGACGCACCATTCGCTACAACGAGCGCTTCAGGGAAGTGGGCACCAATGCCAACTTCGTACAGCGCCTGGCCGATGACAAGATCTTTGTGCGCACCTATGAGCGCGGCGTGGAGGACGAGACGCTTTCCTGCGGAACAGGTGTAACAGCTGCAGCGCTGGTGGCAGGTGGTCTAAAAGACATGCAGAGCCCGGTAAAGGTAAAAGTGCCGGGAGGCGAGTTGCAGGTGGCCTTCGAGAGAAGCGGTGATGGCAGCTTTAAATATATCTACCTTATTGGCCCGGCCAAATTAGTCTTTACCGGCAGTATCACTGTCTGAGGGAAGTATAAGCCGTTTTAAAGTATAAGACTTTCAGGATGTATAAACTGGAAGTCTTTTCTTTTTTTTGTGTAGCTTGTGTGAAAGTATAAAGTATAAACCCGTGTTCCTGAAAGCTGACCAAACCTACCTGCGTGCCCTGGAGCCCGCCGACCTGGATTTCTTGTACTCACTGGAGAACGACACCTCTGTGTGGCATGTGGGAAACACGCTCACGCCCTACTCTAAATTCGTGCTGGAGGCTTACCTCGAAAACGCCGCCCTCGACATCTATACGGTAAAGCAGCTGCGCCTTGTCATCTGCAACAGCAACAACGAAGCCATAGGCGCCATCGACCTATTTGACTTTGACCCGCTGCACCGCCGCGCCGGCGTAGGCATTGTGGTGATGGCAGAGCACCGGGGCAACGGCCATGCCCGCGAGGCGCTGCAACTGCTGCTGGACTACTGCCACAGCAAGCTGCAGCTGCACCAGGTATACTGCTCCGTTACCGCCACCAACCTGCCAAGTATACACCTCTTCACCCAGGCCGGCTTCCAGCAAGTGGGCGTGCGGAAAGAATGGCTGCGTACCTTAGATGGCTGGGAGGATGTAGTGGAGTTTCAGAAAGTGTTTTAGGTTGGGAGTTATTTGTTGTTCATAGGGGCTATAGGCTGCCTCGGCGCCAACTACTTTCACCCCACCCAGCCCTCCCCTAAAAACAGGGGAGGGAGTTCTGGTAACGATTACACCCCTATTGACCTATGGTCGCAAGTTTCGAACTCTCGTTCTCACTTGTCCTCAAGGGGACAGTTGCAGGAGGCAGCGGCTATCGAATATGATCCCAGTCTTTCTGTTGAGCGCCTTGTGAGATCCGGTGCTCAACTTGTTGAGCAGCCGTAGCGCAGCGGAGGCAGGAGGGAACACAGCGCGATGCGGGAAGACGAGCCCTCTCGGGCTTGAGAGCAGAATGCATGAGATGAAACGGTAGGTATGTGGGAACTAGAGGATCAGCGGAAGTTAGCAAAGATAGCTTGGCTCAGGTTGCAGGAGGCAGCGGCCAGGAAAGTATAAGTCAGCAAGTATGAAATATGGCTTACGCGGACTAGGAAATCCGCAGCAGGCAGAGTTCCGGACAAGGATGTCCGGAACAGCAAGTATATAAGTATGGCTCTATGAGCCAGTCGGGTTGGAAACCCAACGAATAAAAAGACACGGGCTGCAAGCCCGCGCCAGCGGAAGTAAGTTATGAAAGTATAAAGTATAGCCAAAGTATAAAAAGGCACAAGCGGACCCTTGCGCCAGCAGGAGCTATGAAGTATAAACTGGCAAGTATAAAGTATAACCTCAGCTCCAAAACGAACTTCTGCCACACTGCCACATGTTACCTATTATGGCATAGCGAATTAGCCCCTGAAGAAGTAAATAGTAAAACCGCTATACCTTATCGGTAAATATGGCAGAAGGGCAAAGTGCCGTTTGTTCTGGTATTGTTTTAGTACAGAACATTAGAAATATCGGAAAAACAGCTATTTTTGACGATATTGCGAACAGAAGAATTCATTTAAGAACAACATATACAGATGTTTGATTTTTTCGGTAAAACCGTTGCAAAACTATTCGGCACCAAGTCTGACAGAGATATAAAGGAAGTACTACCCTATGTATCTAAAGTTAACGAGGAATACGCCAAGCTAACCACACTTACAGACGACGAGCTCCGTCAGAAGACCTTCGAGATAAAGGGCATTATTGATGAGCGCCTGAAGGCGATCGACGACAAGATCGCGGCGTTGCACAAGCGGGTGGCTGAAGAAACGGAGCTTAATATTGTGCAGAAGGAGAACATCTTTTCGGAAATTGACGAGCTGGAGAAGCAACGCAACAAAGACCTGGAAGTAGTGCTGATGGAGGTGCTGCCAACAGGTTTTGCCGTTGTAAAAGAAACCGCCCGCCGCTGGAAGGAGAATGGCCAGCTGGTGGTAACTGCCACCGACCACGACCACATGATCGCGGCCCGCAAGCCAAACGTGCAGATCGAGGGAGACAAAGCCACTTGGGCCAATAAATGGATGGCTGCCGGCAACGAGATTACCTGGGACATGCTGCACTACGACGTACAGCTGATAGGCGGTATCGTGCTGCACCGTGGCAAGATTGCCGAGATGGCCACAGGTGAGGGTAAAACGCTGGTGGCAACGCTGCCTGCCTACCTCAACGCCCTGGCCAAGCGCGGCGTGCATGTGGTAACCGTAAACGACTACCTGGCCAAACGTGACTCCGAGTGGATGGCGCCCTTGTTTGAGTTCCACGGCCTCACGATCGACTGTATCGACAAGCACCAGCCCAACTCAGAGGCCCGTCGCAACGCCTATAAAGCAGACATCACCTACGGCACGAACAACGAGTTCGGCTTCGATTACCTGCGCGACAACATGGCCCGCGAGCCACAGGACCTGGTGCAGCGCAAGCACCACTACGCCATGGTGGACGAAGTGGACTCCGTGTTGATCGATGATGCCCGTACGCCGCTGATTATTTCCGGCCCTGTGCCGCGAGGCGATGAGCACGAGTTTTACCAGCTGAAGCCACGCATCTCTATGCTGGTGGAGGCGCAGCGTAAGGTAGTGCAGAACTTCCTGACAGAGGCCAAGCGCCTGATCAAAGAAGGAAACACGCAGGACGGTGGCCTGGCCCTGTTCCGCGCCTACCGTGGTCTGCCGAAGAGCAAGCCGCTGATCAAGTTCCTGAGCGAGACGGGTAACCGGGCGATCATGCAGAAAACGGAGAACTTCTATCTGCAGGATAACTCACGCCAAATGCCGGAGGCCGACGAGCCGCTCTACTTTACCATCGATGAGAAGCATAACCAGATCGAACTCACCGAGAAAGGCATCGACCTGATCACAGGCCAGGGCGAGGATCCGAACTTCTTCATCATGCCGGACATCGGTACGGAGATCGCCGAGATTGAGCATAACAACGCGCTTTCGCATGAGGAGCAGCTGCATGCCAAAGAGAAACTGATCGCCGATTTCCAGGAGAAGTCGAAGCGTATCCACACCATCAACCAATTGCTGAAGGCTTATACGTTGTTCGAGAAGGATACGGAGTATATCGTAACGCCGGATAACAAGGTGAAGATAGTGGATGAGCAGACTGGCCGTGTGATGGAAGGCCGCCGCTACTCCGATGGCCTGCACCAAGCCATTGAGGCGAAAGAAAACGTGAAGGTAGAGGACGCCACACAAACCTACGCCACCGTTACGCTGCAGAACTACTTCCGCATGTACCACAAGCTAGCCGGTATGACGGGTACTGCCGAGACAGAGGCGGGTGAGTTCTGGGACATCTATAAACTGGACGTGGTGGTGATCCCAACCAACCGCCCAATATCAAGAAAAGATGAGCACGATAAGGTATATAAAACCGTTCGCGAGAAGTATAACGCTGTTGCCGACGAGATAGTGCAGCTCACAGAGCAAGGCCGTCCGGTGCTGGTAGGTACTACTTCGGTAGAGATCTCGGAGCTCCTGAGCCGCATGCTGAAGCTGCGCAACATCAAGCACCAGGTACTGAATGCTAAGATGCACCAGAAAGAGGCGGAGGTTGTAGCCGAAGCCGGTAAGCCTAGCACGGTAACCATTGCTACGAACATGGCCGGTCGTGGTACCGACATCAAGCTGACGCCGGAGTCTAAGGCTGCGGGTGGTCTGGCCATTATCGGTACGGAGCGCCACGAGTCCCGCCGCGTAGACCGCCAGTTGCGTGGCCGTGCCGGCCGCCAGGGAGACCCGGGCTCTTCCCAGTTCTTCGTGTCTCTTGAGGATAACCTAATGCGCCTGTTTGGCTCTGATAGAATTGCCCGCCTGATGGACCGTATGGGCCTGGAAGAAGGCGAGGTGATCCAGCACTCGATGATCACCAACTCCATTGAGCGTGCCCAGAAGAAAGTGGAGGAAAACAACTTTGGCATGCGTAAGCGCCTGCTGGAGTATGACGACGTGATGAACGCCCAGCGCGAAGTGGTGTACAAGCGCCGCAGAAACGCCCTGTACGGCGAGCGTCTGGAGCTGGACATCTGGAACATGATCTACGACATCAGCGAGGATGTGATCGTGAGCTACAAGAACACCAGCGATTACGAGAATTTCCAGCTGCACGTGCTGCGCGTGTTCGGCATTGAGTCCGCCATCACCGAAGAAGAGTTCAAGTCTTCACCGGCGAACCAGCTGGCAGAGCGCCTGTACAACGAGGCCCTGAACCATTACCTGAACCGCAACAAGCAAATAGGGGAACAGGCTTACCCGATCATCACAGACATCCACCAGAACCGCGGTCCGATGATCGAGAACATAGCCGTGCCGTTTACAGATGGCAAGCGCCAGCTGGCTGCCGTGGCGAACCTGACCAAGGCCTACGAGACGCATGGCTTGGAGCTGATCCGTTCCATGGAGAAGATCATCACGCTGGGCACTATCGACCAGGCCTGGACCGACCACCTGCGTGAGATGGATAACCTGAAGCAGAGTGTGCAGAACGCCGTGTACGAGCAGAAAGACCCACTGTTGATTTACAAGTTCGAGTCGTTTGAGTTGTTTAAGCGCATGATCGGAAAAGTGAACGAGCAGACAATTGAATTCCTGTTCCGTGCGTTTATACCTGTGCAGGCGCCACAGCAGATGCAGCAGCCGATAAAGCCGCCGATGGCTCCTAAGCCGCCGGTACTAAAGGAGCAGAAGCAGGAGGTGCATTCCTCTCTGGAGGATGAAGCTGGCCATACTTCGGCGCCAGCAGCCGAGCCGGAGCGCATTATGCCGGCCCACTCCCAGAAGGTAGCCGGGCGTAACGAGCGCGTAAGCGTGCAGTATACCGATGGCCGTGTGCTGAAGGACGTGAAGTTTAAGAGTGTGGAAGACGATCTGCATAATAACCGCTGCGTACTTATAGAAGATTAAAAGAATACGGCAGCCACTAAGTATACTTAGTGGCTGCTTCATGTTTGTTCTGGGCAGAGGATGTAGGAGAAAGTTTACTTTCCTCTTATGTCCTTTGTCTTTTATCCAACGTTATGGCAGGAGAAGACATCGCTTCTTATATAGACCACACGCTGCTGCGCCCCGAGGCTACCGCAGACCAGGTAATGCAGCTCTGCGACGAGGCTCGCAGCTATGGCTTCGCGGCCGTTTGCGTACCGCCCTGCTACGTGCAGCAGGCCAAAGAGCGGCTGGGCGTGGGCACGCTGGTTAAGATCGCCACCGTGGTTGGCTTTCCGCTGGGCTACCAGCACCCCAAGGTGAAGTTCCTGGAAACGCACCAGGCCATAGAGGACGGCGCCAACGAGATAGACGTGGTGATGAACATCTCCTACTTTAAGTCGGGCAAGTATAAGGAGGTGGAGAACGAGCTGAGTGATTTAGCCAAGTTCTGCCACCTAAAGGAGGCAGAGCTGAAGGTAATCATCGAAACCGCCCTACTAACGGAGGAGGAGATCGTGAAAGCCTGCAGCATCTGTACCAGTGCCGGCGTGGACTTCGTGAAAACCTCCACGGGCTTTGCCTCCAAGGGGGCTACCGTAGAGCACATCAAGCTGATGCGCCGCGTGCTGCCCAGCAAAATGAAGATAAAGGCAGCCGGCGGTGTACGGACAAAAGCAGAAGCAGAAGCATTCATAAAGGCTGGCGCCGACAGGTTAGGCTGCTCGGCCAGCATTCAAATAGTTTCCCATGAATAGAATTCTTAGTTTTTCGCTCGTTTTGCTCCTTGTGGCGGGCTCGTCCTGCGCCCCCTCCAAAGGTGGTGGCCGCGTGGGCAGCGAGGCAAAAGTAGGCACAGGTAAGTCAGAGCGAGTGATGGAGGACCTGAGCCAGTACCGCCCAAGGTATGAGGTGGCAGAGCCGGGGCCGGTGGCCCGCATAGAGCCTACAAAGCATAACAACGACCAGGTAGCGGTGCTGATGGATACTGTGGCCAGTGTGAACAAGAACATCAAGTATGCGCAGGGCTACCGCATTCTGGCCTACAACGGGTCGCAGCGCCAGACGGTGATGGACCTGCGCAAGGCCATTATCTCCAGGGTGCCCGATGTGCAGGATTACCTCACGTACCAGCAACCCAATTTCCGCCTGGTAGTGGGCGATTTCTTTAGCCGGGTGGAGGCGCAGCAGGTGCTCAACCAAATCTCAGACCTGATCCCGAATGCGCAGATCGTGCCGGATAAGATCAACCTCCGTAAGAACTAGGGGGCGTAAGGCAAAAGGCTTTAAAAGCGTTGTGGCGGAAATGCTGCAACGCTTTTTATGTTTGATGCCATAAAGTATAATTGTTACCTTGTTTTACAGTTATTGTGTGCCAGGCCAATGTATAAACAGCCTGCTTTTCAGAAATAAGTACCATGCCGATATCCATAGACAGTATAAAGAAACTTGCCAATGCCTATGCGCCGGAAACGGTGCAGGTGCGCCGCCACATCCATGCCAACCCCGAGCTCTCGTTTGAGGAGCACAACACCGCCGCCTATGTAGAGCAGCTGCTGGCGCAGTACGGCATAGAGGCCCAGCGTATGGCCAACACCGGGGTAGTAGCCCTAATAAAAGGCCGCAACCCCGAAAAGAAAACCGTTGCCCTGCGCGCCGACATGGATGCCCTGCCGATAGTGGAGGCGAACGAGGTGGCGTATAAGTCGAAGAACGAAGGCGTGATGCATGCCTGCGGCCACGATGTGCACACGGCCTCGGTGCTGGGCACGGCGCGTATATTGCAGGAGCTGCGCAGTGAATTTGAGGGGACGGTGAAGCTAATCTTCCAGCCGGGGGAGGAGAAATTTCCGGGAGGCGCTTCCATTCTGATTAAAGAAGGCGTGCTGCAGAACCCAGCCCCTGAAAGTATCATCGGCCAGCACGTGTTTCCGCTGTTGCCTGCCGGCAAGGTGGGCTTTAAGTCTGGTATGTACATGGCCAGTGCCGACGAGATCTACATCACGGTAAAAGGAAAGGGAGGACATGCAGCCTTGCCAGAGATGAACGTTGACCCGGTGCTGATCTCAGCGCACCTGCTAGTGGCGCTGCAGCAGATCGTGAGCCGCCATGCCAGCCCGAAAGTGCCGACGGTGCTCTCCTTTGGCAAGGTGGAGGCCAAAGGTGCTACCAACGTTATCCCGAACGAGGTGAAGCTGGAGGGCACTTTCCGGACCATGAACGAGGCGTGGCGCCGGGAGGCACACCAGAAAATAAAGAAGCTGGCCGAGAGCCTCTGCGAAAGTATGGGCGGTAGCTGCGACATCGACATTAAGTTCGGTTATCCCTTCCTGCAAAACGACCCGGAGGTAACAAGGATAGCCCGTGCAGCCGCAGAGGCATACTTGGGCGCCGAGAACGTGGTGGATCTGGACCTGTGGATGGGGGCCGAGGATTTTGCCTACTACACCCAGCAGGTACCGGCCTGCTTCTACCGCCTCGGCACCCGCAACGAGAAGCGGGGCATTACCTCCGGCGTACACACGCCAACCTTTGATGTGGAGGAGGCAGCCCTGGAAACAGGCATCGGCCTGATGGCATGGGTGGCGCTGCAGGAGCTGGAGGGATGATGCCCTACAAGAGGACTTAATGAACACGTATGAAAAAACTATACTTTCTGGTGCTGCTTCTCCTGCCCGTACTGGCGCAGGCACAGAGCAAAGTGACTGCCCCCACCTCCATCTGGCCGGAACTGCAGGTAAGTTATGGCCTGGGCGAAGAGGGACTGCTGTTTCTTCGCAACGGCTACCGTATCAATACCGACAGCGATTTTAACGACCTGAAGGATTCCGGCATCCTGAGCAGTTTTGAGCGGGTGGAACTGAGCCTGGGCTATGAGCATACTTTATCAGATCATTGGCGGGGAGGGGCCATGCTTCGCTATGCCGCCGAGGACTTCCCGAAAACCATGTTCTATTCGTTGTTCCTGCGCCACAACGGGCAGGTGAAGGGTTTATACTTTAACAAGCAGCTGCTATTTGAGTATGTGGATCAGGAGAGCCAGGACGCGTCCGGCCGCTTCCGGTTGTCGGCGGAGCTGGGCAAGCGCCTGCCGTTGGGCAGCACATTTATCACCCCAAGTATACGTTACGAAGCCATGCTGCGCTCCAGCCTGGGCAAAGAGAAGGAGGGCAACATACAGCAACGCACGATCGACCGCACGCGCCTGCGCCTCAGCCTCAACTATGAGCTGACGGAGAAGCTGCGCCTCAACCCATACTTCATGCGCCAGACGGACTACTACTACGTGCTCATCCCGCCAGTGTACAGTGAGCTGGGGCAGCTGCAGGAGGAAGGCTATACCACTAAGCGCAACCGCATCACCCCGGTGGTGGGCCTGGAGTTGAAGTATACCCTAAGCCGAACCCCCGACACTGCCAGTATTACTTACTAAAGGAAAGCGTAACTGTAAAATAGTCAGTGTTTTACCTCGTATTTATGTTTTTAAAATGACATTATTTCATGTTTTTGCATGATAATTCGATTGGTATGCTTTTTCCTGTATTCTTTTTGAAAATGAGTTTCAGGACTTAAAAAAAGGAGGTAAAAATGGCACTTACAAGATACAGCGGCATGCAGGAGAACATGCCGAATACGTTCAGCGCGATGTTGGACAGGTTCTTTAACGAGTCTGTCAACTCCAGGGGCTTCTCAGGTTTTACCCCACATGTGGATGCCTGTGAGACAGAGCACGGCTATGAGATTGAGGCTGCCTTGCCGGGTGTGAAGAAAGAGGATATCTCCATTGACTTTCAGGAAGGAAGGCTAACGATCACCGGTGAGCGCAAACTCGAGAAGAACGAGGAGAATCGCCGCTATCACATGCTGGAAACCCAGTATGGCGCCTTCAGCAGGACCTTCTATCTGCCAGATAACGTGAACCCGGATAAGATCTCAGCCGAGTTCAGGGATGGTATTTTGTTGGTGAACGTACCAAAGGATGAGAAGAAGACAATGAAGCGCCAGATCAACATCGCATCCGGAGAGACCAGAGAAGTAAAATCTGAGAAGAAAAAAGAAAAAACACTCTCAGAGAATGGTGCGACTAAATAAAGAGCATGTATAAACTTAAAAAGAGGCCATCAAAATTGGCCTCTTTTTTGTTTATCAAGAGAAGTGCACGAAATATCTATCAGGTAGTAACATACTACCGTATAAAGCTATGGCGTTCATAATAAGGGGATATATCCCATTCAAGATATTATATATAGTAAAGTTTAAAATCACCATATGAAGACGAAACAGTTTATACTTGGCGTTGCGCTCTCGGCTGTAGTAGGCGGTGGCGTGGCTGTTGGAAGCTACAAACTGCTGGAGGATGATCATAACGTTGTTCAGACAGAGCAGCAGTACCCCACTGTCCGCTACACCAGCGACATGCGCAGCAGCAACGTGGTAGTGCCGGAAGGCCTTAATTTTATAAAAGCCGCGCAGGTGTCCACACCCGCTGTCGTGCATGTTATGACGGAGTACAGCGTGCGCTCCTCCGACCGCTACAGCAGCCCCATGGATCCGTTCCTGCGTGAGTTCTTTGGCGATGGCTTTGGCCGGAGCGTGCCGCGTGGCCCGCAGGTGGGCTCGGGCTCCGGGGTTATTGTGGCCTCTAACGGTTATATTGTGACCAACAACCACGTGATCGACAGAGCCGATAAGATAGAGGTGGTGCTGGACGATAAGCGCAAGTTTGAGGCTACGCTTGTGGGCTCCGACCCAACCACCGACATCGCGCTGTTAAAGATCAACTCCGAGAACCTGCCAACCGTCCGCTACGGGAACTCCGATGACCTGCAGGTAGGCGAGTGGGTGCTGGCCGTGGGTAACCCCATGAACCTGACCTCTACCGTTACAGCCGGTATCGTAAGTGCCAAAGGACGTAACATCAACATCCTGCGCACCAGCGCCACCCAGGATATGAGCATCGAGTCGTTCATTCAGACGGATGCTGCCGTGAACCCGGGCAACTCAGGTGGTGCCTTGGTAAACCTGAACGGTGACCTGGTAGGTATCAACACTGCCATCGCCTCACAAACAGGCTCTTTTGCCGGTTACTCTTTTGCCGTTCCGTCGGCTATTGTGAGCAAGGTGGTAGATGACCTGCTCAAGTATGGCGAAGTGCAACGCGCGCTGCTAGGAGCTTCTATCCAGGAGATTGACGCGGCCTTTGCGAAAGAAAAAGGTATCAAAACCCTGAATGGGGTGTACGTGGCGGCAGTGCAGGAAAGAAGCGGTGCCGAGGAGGCTGGCCTGAAGGCCGGTGACGTGATTACAGCCGTAAACGATGTGAAAGTGGGTAAGTCGTCCCAGCTGCTGGAGCAGATTGCCCGCTACCGCCCAGGCGATAAGGTGAAAATTGCCTACCTCCGGGACGGAAAGAGCAAAACTGCCAATGTGACGCTCAAGAACCTGGACAACAGCACCGAGCTGGTGAAGCGTAGCAACGCCAAGTCTGTTACGTTTGATGGGGCTACCTTTGAGCCGGTAACACGGCAGGAGATGAGCAAACTGGGTATTACGGGGGGAGCCAAGATCAAAGATGTGGCCGACAGCAAATTCCGCGACACAGGTATGAAGGATGGCTTCATCATTACCCGCATCGACAAGTATGAAGTGAACGAGCCAGCCGACGTGGAGAAGCACCTGAAGAATTTTGACAGTGGTGTGGTGTACATTGAGGGTGTCTATCCGGATGGCCTGAAGGCATACTACCCGATCGGGAAAGGTTAACAAACCCTAGCGAATAACAGAGAAAGCTTCTGCAGCCTTGCAGAAGCTTTTTTATTTTTTAGCTTTGTATAAGAGCATGTTAAAAGAGATTTAAAGCGATAAAACCATGAAGCAAACCATAGACGCAGCACCACTGGTAAAGGAGATTTCCGACGTACTGCACCAACTGGGCATTAAAGAAGTGAACCCGGCCTATAGCACCGGCCTTTCGTGGGGCGGCCACGAAGGGCGTACTACCCGCACCATCAACTCACCGGCAGACGGCAACACCATTGCCACCGTGAACATGGCTACCGCCGAAGATTACGACAAGGTGGTGGTGCAGGCCGAGGAAGCTTTTAAAGTATGGCGCAAGGTGCCCGCCCCGAAGCGCGGCGAGGTAGTGCGCCAGATCGGCGATAAGCTGCGCCAGCACAAAGAAGCACTGGGTAAGCTGGTGAGCTACGAAATGGGCAAAATATACCAGGAAGGCCTGGGCGAGGTGCAGGAGATGATCGACATCTGCGACTTTGCCGTTGGCCTCTCACGCCAGCTGCACGGCTACACGATGCACTCGGAGCGACCGCAGCACCGCATGTACGAGCAGTACCACCCGCTGGGCATCGTGGGTGTGATCTCAGCTTTCAACTTCCCGGTGGCGGTTTGGAGCTGGAACGCGATGCTGGCTGCCGTTTGCGGCGATGTGGTGATCTGGAAGCCATCAGAGAAAACGCCGCTGACGGGCGTGGCCTGCCAGCATATCATCAAGGAGGTACTGGCTGAGAACGAGCTGCCGGAGGGAATCTTTAACCTGATCATCGGCGATGCCGAGATCGGCAGCCTGATGAGCCACGACAAGCGCGTGCCGTTGGTATCGGCTACGGGCTCTACACGCATGGGCAAGAAGGTAGGCGAGGCCGTTGGTGCCCGTCTGGGTAAATCCCTGCTGGAGCTGGGCGGTAACAACGCCATTATACTTACCGAGAGTGCTGACATGGAAATGGCCCTGCGCGCTATCGTGTTCGGTGCCGTGGGTACCTGCGGACAACGCTGTACCTCCACCCGTCGCCTCATCATTCATGAGAACATCTACGAGCAGGTAAAAGAGCGCTTGCTGAAAGTATACCCGAATCTGCCTATCGGTCATCCGCTGGACAGCACGACGCTGGTGGGCCCACTTATCGACAAAGATGCCGTTGACGCTTTTACCAGTGCGCTGGAGAAGGTGCAGCAGGAGGGAGGCACCCTGCTGACGGGTGGCGACATCCTGAGCGGCGAAGGCTATGAAACCGGCACCTATGTGAAACCAGCCATCGTGGAGGCCGAAAACCACTATGAGATGGTGCAGGAAGAGACATTTGCCCCGATCTTATACCTGATCAAGTATAGCGGCGATGTGGAGAATGCCATTGAGTTGCAGAACGGCGTGCGCCAGGGCCTGTCCTCGGCTATCTTCTCTACTAACCTGCTCGAGACCGAGGCCTTCCTGGGCCACTGGGGTTCTGACTGCGGCATTGCCAACGTGAACATCGGTACATCGGGTGCCGAGATCGGCGGTGCCTTTGGTGGCGAGAAAGACACAGGTGGTGGCCGTGAGTCGGGTTCCGATGCCTGGAGAATATACATGCGCCGCCAGACCAATACCATCAACTACAGCCGTGAGCTGCCGCTCGCACAAGGCATCCGGTTCGACATCATGGACTAAGGCAAAGGCACAAACCTTGCAGCTCCTGCGAGCGTTTTGTTAGCTACAAGTATAAAACGCCAGCTCTACCATGGGGCTGGCGTTTTTTATGCACGCCTGTGGATAAGGTAAGTTTGTGTCAGCGGCAGGGGATTCTATACAACTCCTACCCATTTATACTTCTGTAATCTCACTTGTTTTACACAAATTTCCCGGAATTGCTTCTTGTCATGCTATGTTTACCCATACTTATACTTTATAGCGCTCTCCTCTAGAAAGGTGTGAACCTTACTTATCCACAATTGTGGACAAGCCGCCTGTGGATATGTGGATAACCTGTGCCTATACTTGCCTAGAGGCAGTTGGGAGAGCTTCCTAAGAAGCAACCTTTTCCTATGTTATCGCACCTTTTAAAGTATAACATGAAGAAGATGAAGATGATAAGGCGTTTTAGCTTTTCCACACAGGGCTGTGGATAATGTGGATAAAGAAGCCTAACGAAAAAAATCTGAAAATATTTGTAACCTATATGCAACTTCGGATAGATAAGCATGTCTTTAGGGCAGAGATTAGGAAAGGCGGATGGGAAGACACTAAGGTGAGTGAGTGCGATTAACCGGTTAAGCATTAAACTTTGGAAAAAATTGGCTACCAGGATGTGAACCAGCAGGTGGTGCAGCGCTGCAAAAGCGGTGAACACCGGGCGCAGTATGAACTGTACAAACTCTACTCCAAAGCTATGTTTAACGTGAGCATGCGCATCACCAACGATTACGCCGAGGCCGAGGATGTGCTGCAGGAGGCTTTTCTGAGTGCCTTCAGGAACATGCACCACTATAAGGGCGAGGCGAGCTTCGGCAGTTGGCTGAAGAAGATCGTGATCAACGCGGCCATCAACGCGGTGCGCAAACGTCGCTCGGAACTGGTGCCGATGGATGACCGCACCGTGGCCGAGGTGCCGGATGAGGTAACGGAGGACGACTCGGAGTGGCAGGTGGAGCAGGTGCGGCGTGCCATCCAGAAGCTACCCGATGGTTATCGGGTGGTGCTGAGTTTATACTTGCTGGAGGGATACGACCATGCTGAGATAGGCGAGGTGCTGGGCATCTCGGAGTCTACCTCTAAATCGCAGTACAGCAGGGCACGCAAAAAGCTATTGGAGATAATGAAGGAGCCGCAGTTTATGGCATAAGTGAAAGTATAAGATTGGCTGAACTATGACAGAAATTTACCATGAAAGATAGATTAGAAAAGTTTGTACAGAATAACCGGGAGGAGTTCGACGTGTTCGAGCCTCGGCCGGAACTGTGGCAGCACATATGCCAGGAGCTGCCCCAAAAATCACCCGAAAAAGAGACCAAAGTTATTAAGTTCAACTTTGGCGAGCGCGCCAGCTTCAGTGCAGATTTCTTCTTTATGCGCGTGGCGGCGGCCATTGTATTGCTGCTGGGTTGCGGCCTCACCATCTTCCTGATGAAGCAGCAGACCCCTGATACCGCCAACACGTTGGCATCCACACAAAGTATAAATGCCCCTGCTTCTGACGTAAGCACTATTGCGCCGGAGCTACCAGAAATCGAGGCCTACTATGCCAGCCAGATAGAAGCCAAGAAATCGGAGCTGAGCGAGTATGACCTGAAAGTGCTGGGCCTGGACGAGCAGCAGGTGATAGACCAAGAACTGGCCCGCCTCGACAGCAGCTATGTCTCCCTCAAAAACCAACTCTATACTTCTCCCAATACCAATGAGATAGTAGGTGCCCTGATCCAGAACCTGCAGATACGGATCAAGGTGCTGAATCGTCAGCTGGAAGTACTCCAGAAACTGGAGCCAAACAAACAACAACCTATTCAAGAACCACAAAACGATGATACCACAAATGTATAACGCTCTACGCCTTATGCTGGTGCTGCTACTGGCACCTATGCTGGCCATGGCACAGGCCAAAGACAGCGCGCCTTGTCCGGATGTAACAGTGGACCTGTCCGGACTACGTGTGCTGGAAGATATGAAGCTGGAGAACCTGGCTGACCTGAAGGAGCTGAAGAGCCTGGCCGCGCTGGAAAGCCTGTCGGAACTGAAGCACCTGGCAGAGATGAAACACCTGGTAATAATTGACCAGACCGGAAACATGGGTGCAGAAGCTGCTTTTGATGCCGAGAAGCGCAAAACCATCGACAAGACCTTTAAGGTGAGTAGCAAAGATGCCCTGAACATCGAGAACCAGTGGGGCAAAGTGCACGTGAACACCTGGGACAAGAATGAAATCAGGGTAAAGGTGGATGTAATTGCCCGCGCTGCCACCGAGGATAGAGCCCAGATGATGCTGGACAACGTTACTATCAAGGAAAGCCGCGAAGGCAGTACCTACTCTTTCCGCACCGAGAAGAGCCCGATGCGCATCAACGGGCACAACAACAACAGAAGCCTGGAGATAAACTATACCATCTACATGCCAGCCGAGAATGCCCTTGCCGTAAAGAACAAATTCGGCGATGTGTACCTGGCCTCTATGAAAGGTAAGGTGGATGTAGACATGCAGTACGGAAACCTGAAATGCGACCGATTGGCAAACTCCAGCAACAACGTAAAACTGACGTACGGCTCTGGGAACTGTGCCTATATTAACGGCGGTGTTATTAGTGTGGCTTATGCAGACATGAAAGTGGAGGAAGCCGGCGGCCTGCAAGGTTCTTCTCAGTATGGTGACTTTAGTGTGGGCAGCCTACAGGAGACAATGGACATGAAGGTACAGTACGGCTCTTTCCGGATCGACAACATCAGCAACAACATCCGCAAGATATCCCTGGATAGCGGATTCACCCCGCTTAACCTGAACTTCGCGGACAACACGAACTTCAACTTCGATGTGAATGTGCAGTTCGGCAACTTTAACGTTGATAAGTCGTTGGTTACAATAACATCGCTCGAAAAGGACTATACCTCAGCCGAATACAAAGGCAGGTTCGGTGGCCCGTCGCCGCAAGGGATGGTAAGCATCACCTCCAGGTATGGCGATGTGAAGTTCACAAAGTAATAAAAAGCATTTATAATAGTTTGTTTAAGGTGATGGAAGAGCTGGCAACCGCCGGCTCTTCCTGTTTTGGGGCGTACCTGAGAATCACTCTTTATTTATGTATATTTGGCTATGGCAACTAACAAAGAGCTACTCAACTCGAGTAAGGCACCGGAGCCGGTGGGCCTGTACCCGCACGCGCGGCGCGTAGGCAACCTGCTGTTTCTGTCGGGCGTGGGGCCACGGGAGCGCGGCACCAAGAAGATACCCGGCGTGGAGCTGGACGAGCAGGGCAACATCCTGCGCTACGACATAGAGGCGCAGTGCCGCTCGGTGTTTCAGAACGTGCGCTACATTCTGGAGGACGCCGGTTCCAGCTGGGAGAGCCTGGTGGACGTGACGGTTTTCCTGACGAACATGAAGGATGACTTTGCCACTTACAACCGCCTGTATGCCGAGTATTTTAAGGACAACCAGCCGTGCCGCACCACCGTGGAGGTAAACAAGCTGCCCACGCCCATTGCCATCGAACTGAAGTGTATCGCTATGATTGACTAAGAAGTATAGGTAGCGTTAAAAAGTATATTTGTGAGCGAAAACAGAGAAAGTTTATACTTAGACAGGGCTTCGGCCTTTGCCGGACAGGAAAAAAAAGCGGCCGCTACCTCCAGTGCCGTTTCGTGGCTGCGGGTGGGCGTGTTTGTGGCCGGTGCTGTGCTGGCGTATCTTCTCTTTAAGAGCGGTAACAACAACGCCGGTGCCCTGGCCATACTTGGCTTCTACTCCCTTTTTATACTTGTAATGCGCTGGCACAGTCGCCTAAACTTTCGGTATCAGCAACTGCGCCTGCTGCGGCAGGTAAACGAGCAGGAGGTGGAGCGGCTGCAGGGCAAGCTAAGCAAGTTCGACGGCGGTCAGGAATTCGTGGATGATCACCACCCTTATACTTCTGATCTTGACATTTTTGGGCAAAGTTCGCTTTTCCAGCTGCTCAATCGCTCCGTTACCAGCATTGGCAAGTATAAACTGGCCCTGTGGCTGCGCAAGGCCGCATTACCGGAGCAGGTGCTGCGGCGGCAGGAGGCTGTTTCCGAATTGGCCTCGCCTTTAAGGCTGGAGTGGCTGCAGGAATTCCTGGCGCTGCCCATGCACTACAAACACGATGCGGAGTCGGCCGCAGGATTTATCCATTGGTTTAAGAACAAGGCCTTTTTCCGGCAGCATGGCTGGCTGAAACCGCTGTTGTTTATACTTCCGGTACTTACGCTGGCGGCCATTGCGGCTTGGTTTTATGGCTTTACCGGTTGGATAGCAGTCGGCTTGCTGCTGGTGCAGTTCTTTCTGGCTTACAAGTTCCGGGTGGAGCGCGACGAGTATTACGAAAAGAGCATCGGCATTTACGAGGCTATGCGCAGCTACACCAAACAGCTACAGCACCTGGAGCAGCACCAGTTCAGCTCGCCTGTACTTCAGGAAATGCAGCAGAAGCTAATCAAATCCGGCACCAGGTCCTCGGTAAGTATAAACAGGCTCGCCAACATCATCGATTTCTTTTCCTGGCGCCTGAGCACCCTGATGGCTTTTTTCCTAAACAACATCTTGCTGTGGGATTTTGTGTGGATGTACCGCCTGGAGAGCTGGAAGGAACAGCACCTGCAGCAGCTGGAGCAGAGCCTGGAGGTATTGGCGGAGTTTGAGGCGCTGGCAAGTATGGCAGCCTTTCAGCACGCGCACCCGCACTTCGCCGTGCCGCGCCTCAGCCAGTCGCCTTTCCTTTACCAGGCCTCGGCGCTGGCGCACCCGCTCATCTTCTCGGTTAAGCCTGTTGCCAACGATTTCGAGATGCAGGGGATTGGCCATACCATCGTCATCACGGGCTCCAACATGTCGGGCAAGACTACTTTTTTGCGAACGGTAGGCATTAACATGGTACTGGCGCTGATGGGCGCTCCGGTGTGTGCCAAAAGTATGACCGTGGCCCCGGCGCAAGTATACACAGCCATGCGTACCGCCGATAATTTGTCTGAGAACACCTCCTCTTTCTACGCCGAACTCAAGCGCCTGCGCGTGCTGCTGGAGCTGACGGAGCAGGGGCAGCCGGTTTTCTACCTCCTCGACGAGATCCTGAAGGGCACCAACTCCCGCGACCGTCACATCGGGGCCATGTCGCTGATACGGCAGCTGCACAAACGCAACGCCTCCGGCCTCATCTCCACCCACGACCTGGAGCTGGGCGCGATGGAACAGGAACTGCGGGGCAGCGTAGAAAACTACAGCTTCAACAGCGACATCATCGGCAACGAGATCAACTTCGACTATAAACTGACGCCCGGCCTCTGTCGCAGCTTTAACGCCAGTAAATTGATGCAGCTGATGGGCATTGAAATTGAGGAAGAAGCCTGATTGTATGACATAGGAATTTTAGAAAAAGGACAAAAGACTACACTGCAAATTCCCATACTCGGAAGGGCAGGTTAAGTCTGTGCTTTTCTGTTCTGTCATCCTGAAAGGATCATGTGAGCCAGTAGTGATAGCTTTTCACCCATCCAAGAAGATTCTTAACAGAATGACAAAATCTGTTACATTAGATACTTTAACCAATTCACAAGCCAACACCATAAACTATGAGAGTAGTAGCCGACATACCAAATCCGCACGTGAAGATCACGCTGCATTCCTATAACGGCAAGTATATCCTGAAGCTGGAGAAAGCCAACCTGGAGCAGATCTATAAAATTGAAGAAACCGAAGTAATGGGAGACGAAGGAGCGAAAGCTCTTATCGATGAAGAATTTATAGAGGCAGTTGTAAACCGTTTCGTGGATATGCGCGATGCTTTTGTAAGTACGGTGAGGCGGAATGGGTGAGGGGAAACTTTATGTGGTAGTTGGCAAAAATAGATGAAAAATAACCTCCTACTCGCATTGCTGCTCTTGGCTGGTTGCTCCCAATCTCGAATAGAATGTGAGCATAAGTCTTTGGAGAACGCTTCTCTTGTAGAGTACACATACAGAGAAAACGAAGAAAGGAATGGGTATGATTTTTATCTGGCCAACTTTCACCAACTATCATCGGATGGTAGTATTACACTCGTCAGAAGAGGCATGTTAAATGCTCCGCTCCGCACCTACACGTCAACTGCCAAAAACCTGACCGAGCCTCTGTCTGAGTTAATTCAAAGATTTCCCTCTGACACATCGTTGTTGGTGTTGAACGTAGAAAGCAGAGAGTTAAGCCATGGGTTTATGTACATGCTGCTTCTGACAGATACCAAGGGAAAAGAAACAGTAGTCAGCTTCTCCCCAAGAAAAGCTGAGGGAGCATTAAGAGTTATCTCAGATTCTTTGCTACTGTACCAAGTAAAAGAAGGGATGAGGGCAAAGAGAGTAGACTCAGTCTCCTTGATAGCTACTTATGATAGTGTAGTAAGGAAGCATGTGCTGTCATGGCACCCCTTGCCACCTAATTCTCTGCCACCACCATTATTAAACAGTCAACTGGAGTAGACGTCATCCCATAAAAAAAGCCCACCTTACGGCGGGCTTTTCCTTTATACTTTCAGCTGTAATTAACCGATAGCTACACGCTTGAACTCCGTTACAGTCATACCTTTGCTTGTGTTGTCAAGTAGCTTGGCTACAGAAACAGAAGGATCTTTCACGAAGTCCTGGTTCAACAGGGTGTTGTCTTTGTAGAACTTGTTCAGCTTGCCCATCGCGATTTTCTCCAGCATTTGCTCTGGCTTGCCTTCGGCACGCGCCTGCTCTTTACCAACCTCGATCTCGCGCTCCACAGTAGCAGAGTCAACGCCGTCTTTGTCAACCGCGATTGGGTTCATAGCAGCAATCTGCATCGCCACGTCTTTACCTACTTCCTCTACCTCAGCACCGCCAGTGTTCGTAAGGCCTACCAATACACCTAGTTTGCCGTTAGAGTGGTTGTAGTTCACCACTTTCTCAGCAGCTACAGTCTGGTAAGAAACAACGTCGATTTTCTCACCGATTTTACCCATCAGATCCGTGATGTGGTCCTGCAGTGAGCGGCCATCAGCCTGAGGAGCAGCAAGCAGTTCTTCTTTTGTGGCGGCGTTTGTAGAAACGGCAGTTTCCATAGCAGCTTTAGCCAGGTTCTGGAAGTCAGCTACCTTCGATACCGGTTCCGTTTCGCAAGCCAGGGCAATTACTTTACCGTTTTTGCCGTCTTCGCTTACGTGTGTCAGCACGATACCCTCAGAGGTAGCGTTATCAGCACGCTTGCTGGCAATCTTTTGGCCTTGCTTACGCAGAATATCTTTAGCTGCCTCAAAGTCGCCGTTAGCTTCAGTAAGTGCTTTCTTGCAGTCCATCATACCGGCTCCGGTTTCCTGACGGAGTTTATTAACGTCTTGTGCTGTAATAGCCATGATTTTATAATTATGAATTACGAAATTAATAATTAAGATTTTCTAGTGGTGGTTTTCAGAAAGAGATGCAGGACTGGTTGTAAATCCTTCTTTTGTCCTTTGTCAAAATCTCTTTTGTCTCTTTCCTGTTCCCCTAAAACAAACTGAACATTGAAGCGCCGTTTGCCCAATGTTCAGTTTGATATAGTGCAATATAAATTACTTCTTATTGCTCGTCAGCTTCCTGCTTCTCCTTGATGCCTTCTTCTTCAGAACGCTTGCGCTCAGTTTCCTCTTTGTCCACTTTACGCTCAGACAGACCTTCTTCGATAGCCTTGCCTACGATCGATACGATCAGGGCTACAGACTTAGAAGCGTCGTCGTTTGCCGGGATTGGGAAGTCTACCTGCTCTGGGTTAGAGTTCGTATCGCAGATAGCGAATACTGGCAGGTTCAGTTTATGAGCCTCTTTCACCGCGATGTGCTCACGCTTCACGTCTACCACGAACAGAGCCGCTGGCAGGCGAGACAGGTCGTTGATACCACCTAGTACACGGTCCAGTTTCTCACGCTCACGAGACAGCATCAGCTTCTCACGCTTCGCCAGTGCCTTAGACTGCTCCGGGTCTTTCATCATTTTGTCGATGGTAGACATTTTCTTCAGAGACTTACGCACAGTGGCGAAGTTTGTCAGCATACCACCCAGCCAACGCTCGGTTACGTAAGGCATCTTCAGGCGACGGGCCTCTTCAGCCACGATTTCCTGCGCTTGCTTCTTGGTTGCTACAAAAAGTATCTTACGACCAGACTTTGCGATGTTCTTGATAGCGGCCGTAGCCTCATCCAGCGCAACCAAAGTTTTGTTCAGGTCAATAATGTGGATACCGTTCTTCTCCATGAAGATGTATGGAGCCATCTTCGGGTCCCACTTGCGGGTAAGGTGGCCAAAGTGAACACCTGCCTCAAGTAATTCTTTATAATTAGTACTTGCCATGTTGTTGATACACCTTTAATATTAACGTTTGCTGAACTGGAATGAACGACGCGCTTTACGCTTACCGAACTTCTTACGCTCTACCATGCGTGGGTCACGCGTGATGAAGCCCTCTTTCTTAAGAGCTGATTTAGTCTCGGCGTTTTCTACTACCAGTGCTTTAGAGATAGCAAGTCTAAGTGCTTCAGCCTGGCCGCTTACACCACCCCCTTTAAGATTGGCTTTCACATCGTACTTGCCAATTGCTTCTAAGGTTCTGAACGGCTGATTCACAATAGTTTGAAGTACTTCGCTAGGGAAGTATTCCTTGATATCTCTACCGTTAATAGTGATATTCCCTTGCCCGGCCGTCATGTAGATACGAGCCACCGAGGTTTTTCTTCTACCAGATGTATTGATAACTTCCATTAAATTAGATATTGAGGGTTAATTCTTTTGGCTGCTGAGCGGCGAACGGATGCTCGCTTCCTGCAAAAACATGAAGATTACGGAACAGCTCGCGGCCCAGTCTGTTTTTAGGCAACATGCCACGAACAGCGCGCTCTACAAGCAGCGTAGATGATTTAGCCTTAAGCTCACGTGGAGAAGTTCTCTTCTGGCCGCCTGGGTAACCCGTATGCGTCAGGTAGTACTTCTGATCCCACTTACGGCCTGTGAAACGTGTGTCATCAGCGTTGATAATGATCACGTTGTCGCCGCAGTCAGCGAAAGGAGTATACGAAGGCTTGTGCTTGCCTTTCAGGATCTTGGCAACTTCAGATGCCACACGACCCAAGCTTCCTTGCCCTGCATCAACAATCACCCAGCCTTTGTTGGCTGTCTTCTTGCTGACAGTAAGGGTCTTATAACTTAAATGATCCATTTTTAGTGGTTGTAAGCGATTTATTTATTTGAATTATGAACTTTCGGTCTATCGAAAATGGACACAAAGATAGAAGCTATTTATTTGATATGCAATAGATAGTGGGAAATATGCTGGAATACAGGTAAATAGTATGAAATTACTCCGATTGTTCCGGGGCTATGCTTTTTGCTGGTGCTGTAGGTGTCAGGTGCTGGCTTTGATAGGGGAGAGCGTAGGTACAAAGTATAACTGCCTGGCAGCTTCATGTTACCAGGCAGTTATGCTTTACCAATGCTACTCGTTCGCTTTTGCAGGCGGTGGCGGTGGAGGCAGTTGAGGCAGCTGGCCATACTTGGCTTCTGCGGCTGGTATGCGCGGGTTCCCGTTGTAAGCATAGGTCTCCACTTTGCCGCTCTTCAGGAAGAGAACGAGAGATTCCAGGTTGTACTCTCTCCTGTTGCTAAACTTCCAGCCTACCTTTTCTACAGTTGGGTTCCTCTTTAAGAACGCTTTATAATCCGTAGGCCAGTTCGACCTGTCCTTGTAATAAGGCACCTCGTCAAGTATAAACACAAAGGCTTCATCTGCATTCTCCTCTTGCGACGGCGGTGGCGGAGTTCCTGGGTTTGCTATAGTCTGTGCAGAAAGCCTCTTGCTAAATTCTTTCACTCCGGGAGAGTTCTGGTTTTCCTTGGTTATGATGGAAATCAATCCATTGGACGCTTTGCTGCCAAATTCTTTCGTGGCAGCCTCTCCTTTAAGTACATTGATACTGTGGATCTCCTTCGGGTCTAACTTCTTTGCAGCCTCACTTGATGCCTCCACCCCATCAATGTAATATAAGGCTGATTCTGGCAAGCCTGCCTTTGCCTCAGTTTTCTCCTGAGCAGGGGGAGGTGGAGCTGGCAGGGCCTCGTTTGCTGGTACTGGTGGGGGTGGAGCCGGTAACTCCGGTGCATCTGGGGCCTCTGGTGCTGGTGGTGGTGGCGGAGGGAGCGCAGGCAGGTTATACTTGCGCTCGAGCTCGGCTACGCTTTTGGCATCATCCAGGTAGTACACTTCCGTGCCGCCGCCTTTCAGGCTAAGTACTATGGCGCTCCGGTTGTTAACCTTTCTGCCGCGCACGCTCTTTACACTGGGGTTTTGCTTTAGCTGTTTTACAAACTCTTCCGGTAGCGGGATGTCTCCACTTTGTTGCGGAGCCTCTGCTTCAGTGCCGGCTATTACTTCAGTGTCAGGCACAGCGCTTCTGAAAGCAAAAAGCAAAACAGTAACAAGCGGCAGCACGATCAGCAACCTGAGCCGGCTGACCTTATGGGTAGGCATTTTGTTCATCATGGCAATTCTTCTTTTTAGGGATGGGAAATTGAATTGATTGGCAATCTGAGGTTGTGTGGCGCCTACAACTTTCAGTAAAAGGTATTGATATTCTTTCCGGTCTATGCCGGCGTTCACTACGTTGTGGTCGGCAATGAACTCCAGGTTTTCCTTCATGACTTTTTTCATGAGCCAGGCCCCTGGGTTAAACCAATAAAATACCACGCTCAACTCTGCCAGCAGCACATCCAAGGTGTGCCAGCCGGTTACGTGGATCAGCTCGTGCCGCAGTATGGACTCCAGTTCTTCCGGCTTGTGCTGCGAGGGGTTCAGGTAGATGGTTTGCCAGAAGGAGAAGGCCTGGGTGATGCTTTTTACTTTCCGGAAAGGCACAGCTTTATACGTTACGGGCTCCGAAGCGGCATGTATCCGGTAGAGTGAAGCCAGCTGAAGTATAAACCGCACAAGCATCACACTTACTCCAGCCCAGAACACATACACCGGCAGCTGCCAATAATCAAAGGCTGCGGGTGCAGGGGTGGCAGTTGGTGTGGCATAGGCCCACGCAGGCATGGTTACCAGGTAGGCCGCCGCCATCTGCTGCTTATTGGCAAATAGGGTCGATAGATCTATAAAAGGGTATACTGTGGAAAACACAATGCCGAACACCAGGAACAGGCGGTTGAGTTGGTAAAACGTGAGCCGTCGGAGTGCCACATGGTACGCCAGGTAAAACAGCACCAGCGCCACGTTCACTTTTAGCAGGTATAGGAGCAATTCAGGCATGTTAGTTCGATTTTTTGTTCTCGATCATGTCGATAATCTCTTTCAGTTCTTCGGCGCTGATCTTCTGGTCCTTGGCAAAAAAAGCCACCAGCTCTTTGTAGGAGTTTTTGAAATAGTCTCCCACAAACCCCTTCATAAAGCGTTTCTTGTAGTCCTCTTGCTTTATCAGGGGCAGGTAACGGTACGAGTTGCCCAGCTTCTCGCCCTGCACGTAGCCCTTCTTCTCCAGGTTTTTCACCGTGGAGGCCAGCGTCGTGTAAGGGGGCTTCGGCTCCGGCAGCTTTTCCAGGAACTCCTTGATAAACCCTCCCTCTGTAGCCCATATTACCTGCATGGCCTCTTCCTCCTGTTGTGTTAGCTTCTCCATAGTATTACGATGTTTTCGTATAGTTACGAAACTTTCGTAATAAAGTAAAGGTGTTCCGCAATTATTTTCAGACTATTTTTCTGACCCCGTTGAAAAATGGGTTGTAGATGCTCTTCAGAACAGGCGGTAACTTCCTGGGCAGAGCAGCGTCTAAAGTATAACCTACATTAAAAACTTTGTTCTGTTATGAAAGCCATACTTGTGAAACAGCCGGGCGGCCCCGAGCAGCTTATACTCGGGGAGTACGAGCAGCCCCTGCCCAGTCCTACCGAACTGCTGGTAAAAGTGCACGCCACCGCCCTTAACCGCGCCGATACGCTACAGCGCCAGGGCAAGTACCCACCACCCAAAGGGGCCAGCCCTATACTTGGACTTGAGATTGCCGGCGAGGTGGTGGAGGCAGGTATAAACTGCACTAAGTATAAAAAAGGGGATAAAGTGTTCGGCCTGCTGCCGGGTGGGGGCTACGCTGAGTATGCCGTGATAGATGAGGCCATGGCCATGCCGGTGCCGGAGAATCTAAGTATGGGAGAGGCCGCCGCCATACCCGAGGTGTTCTTAACGGCGTGGCAGGCGCTGGCCTGGCTGGCGAAACTGCAGGCGGGGGAGCGGGCGCTCATCCATGCGGGGGCAAGTGGCGTGGGCACGGCAGCCATACAGCTGGCGCGCGCCTTAAAGGCCGAGGTGCTGGTAACGGCGTCGGCACAGAAAGTGCAAGCCTGTCTTGACCTTGGGGCACACAAAGCCATTAACTATAAAGAAGTGCCTTTTGAGGACGAGGTGCTGGCGCATACAAACAGCGAGGGCGTGGACGTGATCGTGGACTTTATAGCCGGGCCATACTTTAACCAGAACCTCGACTGCCTGCGCCTGGACGGGCGCCTGGTTATACTTGCCAGCCTGGGTGGCGGTAAGGTAGGGGAGGTAGACCTGCGCAAGATACTCTCCAAGCGCCTGCAGGTGATCGGCTCCACGCTCCGCTCTCGCTCCAAAGATTACCAGATTAAGCTTACGGAGGATATGAGCCGTTTTGCCCTGCCACTCTTTAAGGCAGGAAAGCTAAAGCCGGTGGTAGATTCTGTGTATGATTGGGAAGATGTGGCCGAGGCACACCGCTACATGGAGCAGAACAGGAATATCGGCAAGATCGTGCTGCGGGTGGGCTAAGTATAGACAAAGGAATTTTTGACAAAAGACAAAGGAGAAAGCATCATACTTCTGAAGAGTTAGCTTTATACTTTGGCGAAGTATAAGAGTATGCAGGCGGGTTTGGAGCTATGCATGCCTTTGAAAGCATAGGTGCACATGCCTTATACTTGGGTTCTAAAGTATGAAAGGACAAAAGAAGCAGCCAATCCATACTTCCTTTGTCCTTTGTCTAACAGTCTTTTGTCAAGGTTTTAATGTGCCCGCAGCTGCTTTACCAGCACGCCGAAGTCTTTGGGGTAAGGCGCCTCTATTTTAATAGGCTCCTCGTTGAGTAGCGTAAAGCCGATGTTGAAGGAGTGCAGCGCAAACCGCTTGATCAGGGGCAGTTCCTCGGTGTCCTTTTTTAGGTTATACCCGCGCTTCAGGTTGCTCAGGTACACATTCTCGCCGCCATACAACGCATCGCCCACGATCGGGGCATTCAAGAACGCCAGGTGCACCCGTATCTGGTGCAGACGGCCGGTTACCGGTACGCACTCCACCAAGGTATGGCGGGCAAAACTCTCCAGCGTGGTGAAGTAGGTCTCGGCCGGTTTCCCTTTCGGGTTCAGGTGTGCCACACCCTTTGCGTTGGGCAGTATAGCCCTGTTTACCAGCTCATCCTCAAATTTATGCACGCCCCAGGCCACGGCATGGTATACTTTGTACACCTGGCGGTGCTCAAACTGCATCGACAGGTGGCGGTAGGCCTCCGCATTTTTGGCGAAAACCAGGCAGCCTGAGGTGTCCTTGTCCAGGCGGTGGCAGGCCTGCAGGTCCGGGTTGTACTGGCGCGCTATCTTAAGCAAATTGGTCGTGTTAGGCGTACGGTCTTCCAGCGTGGCCAGAAACGGCGGCTTGTTCACCACCACGTAATCCTCATTCTCGAATATGATCAGGTCCTTAAAAACCGGGTACTTCATGTGATTTATACTTTGTTTAGGCCCAGCCATACTTGTAGCCGGGCGTCCTGCAAAGATACGGATTATAGTTATTGGTTGATCGTTATCGGTTATTAGTAGGAAAGGCGTGAGTAAGACAGGTATAAAATAAGGCCTCCGGAAGTATGGCCAGGGATGCAGCAAGTTTAAACCGAGCTATATCATACTATAACCAACAACCAACAGCTAATAACTAAAAACTATTTTGCCTTCAGCAGCTTAAAGCGGAGGGTAGTGCCTTTGCCTATCTCACTTTTAATAGCGATGAAGGAGCGGTGCGCCTCTATGATGTGCTTGCAAATGGAGAGGCCCAGGCCGGTGCTGGTGTTGTCGCGGGCGCGGCTCTTGTCGATGCGGTAAAAGCGCTCGAAGATGCGGTTGATGTGCTCTTCGGCTATGCCGGTGCCGTCGTCCTTAACGGTGATGGTGTACTTGCGCTTGCCCTCGTCGAACGTGATCCAGACGTTGCCGCCCTTGCGCCCATACTTGATGGCATTGTCGATCAGGTTGATCAAGACCTGGCGGATGCGGTTTGGGTCTGCGTAAAGCATCACCGGCTCCTCAGTCTCCACGTGCAGGGTCATCTGCTGCTCGGCGGCCTTTTGCTCCAGCTGCTCGGCTACTTCGTGCACAAGCTGCACCACGTTAAAGTTGCGCTTGGCCAACTCTACCACGCCTTTTTCAAACTGCGAAATGCTGATCAGGTCCTGCACCAGCGCGTCGAGTCCGTCAAGGCTTCTGGCTGCCTTCTGCAGAAACTTATCGCGCACTACAGGGTCGTCCATAGCACCGTCCAGCAAGGTGTGAATAAAGCCCTGGGCCGCAAATATCGGTGTTTTCAGCTCATGCGATACGTCGGCCAGAAACTCGCGGCGCATGACCTGCAGGCGCTTCAGTTCATCAATCTCCTGCTGCTTCCCCTCCGCAATCATGTAGATTTCGTCCTTTATCTTTTTGAGCGGGTCAGCCGCGAAGGTGGAGCGGCTTTCCACCTTCTTAAAATCCTGCCGCTTCAGCTTCTCCAGGCTGGAGTAGACGTTCTTCACCTCGCGGAACACGAGCGCCTCGTACGAGAAATGCAGCAGCACAAAGCAGCAGACAAACACGATCACCAGCGCCGCCACAAACCCACGGGAGGAGAAAGAGCTGGCTAAAGCAAGAAAGGCGGTGAGCACAACTGCTACCGCCAATGAGGTTATAAGGGCAAGCGTACGGGAGTTTAAATTCATGTATTAGTCGGTGTTAAACTTGTAGCCAACACCTTTAATGGTTTTAATGTTCTCTTCGCCCACTTTCTCACGCACCTTGCGCACATGTACGTCCACTGTCCGGGCTATCACGTATACGTCGTTGCCCCAGATGTTGCTTAGCAGCTCCTCGCGCGTGTATACTTTATTGGGCGTGGCGGCCAGAAAGGCCAGCAACTCAAACTCTTTCTTCGGCAGCGTTATTTTCTCGTCGCCTTTATACACGGCAAAGCTGGTGCGGTCTATCTTCAGGTCGCCGGCCTCGATCACCTGGTCCTGCTCTTCCTGGTGCGCATCACGGCGGGCAAAAGCTGTGAGGCGGCTCAGCAGTGCGCGTGGTTTTATGGGCTTGGTGATGTAATCGTCGGCGCCAGCCTCAAAAGCGGCCACCTCGGAGAATTCCTCAGAGCGGGCAGTCAGGAAAATGATGTGCGTCTGGCGGAACTCTTCCAGTTCGCGCAGCTGCCGGCAGGCGGCAATGCCGTCCATTACCGGCATCATCACGTCCATGAGAATCACCTCCGGCTTTATTTGCTTGGCCACCTCAATGGCCTTCCTGCCGTTGTCGGCGGTTTCTACCTCGTATCCCTCGCGGGTCAGATTGTACTGTAGCAGCTCTACGATATCCGGATCGTCATCTACCACAAGGATTTTGTAATGTGATGCTGTTTGCACGGTATAGGGAGTTATGTTTAGTGATTTTAGATTACACCTGCGCTAATCAATGCGCTGTGTCAGGCTGGGCGGGCTGTGCCTGCCAGGCCTTGTCTCCTCTGTAAAGATACCACACATTACAGCATTCCGGGGCAGCATCATCAAATCATAACGGTTTGTTAACAAATCCTTAAAGTGGCCGGGGCAGTCGGCAAGAAAAAAGCCAGCTGCTGTAGCTGGCTTTGGTATCAGTTTCTGGCAAACAAGAGCTCGTTCTTAAGGTTCTTGTAATCATATAGGTTTACTTTCACAGAGCCCACAAACATCTCTGCCTGTATCAGCACCGGTATCTTGTTCTTGTCGTCAGAGAGGTAAACGGTAATGGAGTTCTCGCCCTTAAACATCTCGTTTTTTGGCATGCGCGGCACCAGCTTGATGGCTTTGATGTTGCCGGCCTTGGTGCTAACCACCTCACGGCCGCGGTACTCCACCTCCATGTTAAAGTTCTCCTCATCAAAGAAGCCCTGCACGGTGGTTTTATCGCCCACACGCATGTTGTCGAAGTTGAGGGTGCGCAGGTAGTAAAAGCCGCTCACAATATCCTGCACGTTGTCGGTCACCTTGTACGTCTTCTTCTCTACCTTCTTCGACTTCTTCTTTTTCTCCACATGCGCCTTGTTGGCGTAATGGTCAAAATCCACGGTTTCGCGTTTTCGGTAATTGCCCTCCTCTATGTTGCGGAACGAGCGTTGCGGCACAATGGCGGCCGTATCGATGTAGGACTGCCAGGTATCGCGTATCCTGATGAAAAGGTCGAAGGAGCTATTGGTCTTGCCGTAAACGGTTGCCTTGTAGCAGGCGCGGTTGTTTATCGTGTGTATTTCCGGGGATATGTCGATCACAGCCTCGGCAGCCGTGATGGGACCATAGTGTACCTTATACTTCAGCACCTCACCGGTGCTAAAGCTGTCGTTTGGCAGCTGGCGCATCCTGTCTTTGGTGGCAAAGCCAAAAATTACGAGCGAAAGAAGTATGAGTACAGGGAAAAACTTTTTCATCATGAGTGCCTTCCTTTAGGTGTTAGAGTCAATACCTGTCATCAATCAAGTTTTGTACCAACTGTTTCTCAAGGCTTAAGTTATAGAATCTCCTTTTGCTATTCAACTGATTTTAAACAAAAAAGGTGCTACCAAAGTAGCACCTTTTTTTATTTCAGGTCGGGAAATAGAGTTCACTCGGCTGATGATGCAGCGGCATCGTCCAGTGCGGCGGCTACTTTTTCCGGCTCGCCTTTCACGATCGCTCTGATCTTGTTCTCGATCTCATCCATGAGTTCGGGGTTGTCCAGCAGGATCTGCTTCACACCGTCACGGCCCTGGCCCAGCTTGTCACCGTTGTAGGAGAACCAGGAGCCTGATTTCTGCACGATGCCCAGTTCAACGCCCAGGTCGAGCACTTCGCCTACTTTAGAAATGCCCTCGCCATACATGATGTCAAACTCTACTACCTTGAACGGAGGCGCCACTTTGTTCTTCACTACCTTCACGCGGGTGCGGTTACCGGTAATGTTATCGGCGCTCTCCTTAATCTGGCCCACACGGCGGATATCCAGGCGTACAGAGGCGTAGAACTTCAGGGCGTTACCGCCAGTGGTCGTCTCCGGGTTACCGAACATTACCCCGATCTTCTCGCGCAGCTGGTTGATGAAGATACAGGTACAGCCGGTTTTGTTGATCGTACCGGTCAGCTTACGCAGTGCCTGCGACATCAGACGCGCCTGCAGGCCCATCTTGCTGTCACCCATGTCGCCTTCCAGCTCGCCTTTCGGCACGAGGGCAGCCACGGAGTCAATTACAATAATGTCGATAGCGCCGGAGCGGATCAGGTGGTCGGCGATCTCAAGCGCCTGCTCACCATTATCCGGCTGCGATATCAGAAGGTTTTCAGTATCGATGCCTAATTTCTGGGCGTATATTCGGTCGAATGCGTGCTCAGCGTCAATGAATGCTGCCAGGCCGCCTTTTTTCTGTGCTTCTGCGATACAGTGCAAAGTAAGCGTGGTTTTACCAGAGGATTCAGGACCGTAGATCTCTACGACACGGCCGCGTGGCAAACCGCCGATACCCAACGCTATATCCAGACCCAGCGAACCAGTGGAGATGGCCGGAATGTCCTCAACCTTGTTGTCGCTCAGCTTCATGACGGTGCCTTTACCGTATGTTTTGTCGAGCTTGTCCATGGTCAGCTGCAGGGCCTTCAGTTTTTCGTTGCTTACGCTCATGTGTGTTTTGTTAAATAGCTTTATATTGAAGGTGAAATTACTAAATCGGCACCAATCTACAAAATAGTTTTCAAGTATTTTGCTAATTATTTTAGTTGTTTGGCGCCGTCTGATCATAACATAGCTGCACCTCTTTTTGTGCCATACCTAGCCCTTTTTTATGCGCTTTCCGAAAGTTTTTTTTCTGTTGATTTTGCTGATTGTAAGCCATATTGCGAAGGCGCAGCTAAATAACCGCGTCCTGCTGCAGCCAGTACGGGTGCAGGAGCAAAATGCTAATGATATTAGGATCGCGGTGCAGGCGCTGGG
The DNA here is from genome assembly GCF_026278245.1 of Pontibacter kalidii. Classification (NCBI taxonomy): domain Bacteria; kingdom Pseudomonadati; phylum Bacteroidota; class Cytophagia; order Cytophagales; family Hymenobacteraceae; genus Pontibacter; species Pontibacter kalidii. The sequence goes on from NZ_CP111079.1 coordinate 4,770,061, forward strand.
CTTTCTCAGGAACAACGAGTACTTCAACAAAATCGCCGACGGTTATACATTATTCGGCTACCAGCTTAACCCCCGAATCACCTACCAGCCCACTAAAGATGTAGTAATAGAAGCGGGGGCCTTGCTTTGGAAAGACTTCGGCGCCTCGGGCTATGAGGAGATCGCACCGACTTTTACGGTAAAGGTGCAGCGGGAGCGCTGGGCCTTGCTGTTCGGGACGCTGGAGGGCCATCTGAACCACGGCTACATAGAGCCCCTCTACGATTTTGAGCGCCTCATACTTAACCGGCTGGAGAATGGCATACAGTATAAACTGAACACGCCCCGCCTGCGCCTCGATGCCTGGGCCGACTGGGCGAACATGCTCTACCGGGGTGAGGACGACCAGGAGCAGGTAAACGGCGGCGCGGCCGTGGCCATACTTCTACTGGAGCGGGAGGGGCGCGGCAACCTGGCCGACAGCTTATACCTGACGCTGCCCGTGCAGTTTACCGCCCAGCATAAAGGCGGGCAGATAGATGCCTCCGACCTGCCGCTAACCACCGTAGCTAACGTAGCCATAGGCCTGGAGTTGGAGAAGAAGTATAACCGGCGCGTGTTACACAGGTTGTACACCAAGAATTATATGGTTGGCTTCAAGGATTTCTCTAACGAGCTGCAGCTGCCCTATGAGCAGGGACACGGGGTATACTTTAACGTTGGCGCCGATACCAAATACCAGGATGTGATGCTGAGCTACTGGCGCGGTGATGGGTACATATCTGAGTTGGGTGGCAAGCTTTACCAGTCGGCCTCCACCACCTTCAAGCACCCCGATCACCTGGAGGAGGAGCGGGAGCTGCTTATTCTACGGCTGATGAAGGACGTTGAGCTAGAAGAAGGCCTGACCCTGACCCTGCGCCTCGAGCCGCTCTGGGACTTCAACGACCCAAAGCTAGAATTCTCCAGTGGCTTCTACCTCAGCTTCAATACAGACTTTTTCCTGGCCAAGGCAAAGCGATAAGTATGAGAAGGCGGAGTTGATTGATAAGGTGCTTTGTCCTAAGCTGGCGTAGCTGCAGTTTGTCATCGGTTTATACTTCGGCTATACTTTATACTTCCATGGTGCAAGCGTCCGCTTGTGGCTTTGCTGCCGCTGTTTCCCGTGAATTGAGACAAGCTATCCTTACTAGCTACAGTTCATCCACGGCTTTACAACCTGCATTGTTTCACCTCTGACTTTGGCTCGCTCAAGCCCGCGAGGGCTCGTCTTCCCGCATCGCGCTGCTTTCGCTTCCTGCCCTCGTGCCTCGGGCTGCCTCGCTGCCGCTCGTCACAGGAACCTCTCGAGGCGCTCAACGGAAAGACTGGGACCAGATTCTATAGCCACCGCTATTTGTCATCTCGACCTTTGGGAGAGATCACTTTAGAATTCCCGATAGATCCTCTCGCACTGCTCGAGAGGACAGGGAGTGTGGCAAGTATGATTCCCCTCCTTGGAGGGGTTAGGGGTGGGTTCATACTTTGTAGGGACAGATCGCGACCTGTCCGCTTTCGGCAGCAACTATGAAACTTGTACTTCAGCTAAAGCAATGACAGGCTCCCCTCCTTGGACAAGGAGGGGTAGGGGTGGTTGGCCCCGGTACTTTAAACCAAGATTTACTACACTATAGCCGTCGAGCTGGCTTTCTCCTGCTGCTGTACTTTCTCGAAGTCCTGGCGGGTGAAGCCGTAATAGCTTAGATCCAACAGTTTGTCGGAGTCGGCGCCGCGGTAGTCGCTGCGCAGTACACCCTCTTTCACAAATCCGCAGCCCTGGGCCAGCGAGCCGTAACTCTCGTTGGCACTGGTGCAGCGCAGGTATATTTTATTCAGTCCCAGCGGCCCGAAGGCAAACCGGATCACCTCCTGCAGTGCCTCCTGTGCCAGTTGCCGGGTGGCAGGCCAGGCAGCAAAGTATAAACCCAGCTCAGCCTTAGGGATAGTGCGGTCCAGGTTCTTGAGGGCGATGTCGCCGATGTAATGGTTGTCCTCTTTCTGCCAGACGCCAAAGTCGAAGATGCGCCGATTCTCCCAGTCGGTGCGTAGTTGCTGCACCTGCGAGCGGGCATCGTCCAGCATGCGCACCCGCGCCAGGCGGCCAGAGAAAGCAGGTTTCAGGTATGCCATGTTCTCCTGCAGCAGGCGCATAAAATCCTGCTCGTCTCCCTCCTGGTAAGGCCGCAGAAGCAGGTGTTCTGTCTCTAACTGCTCATCAAAGTCCTCAGCAATAGTATTGTATAAAAAGCTCATGTAGTCTGATGTATATGTGTGATGCTGTTGTTCCGTCATACGCTAATCACTATAAAACGTGCTGCTAGGCTGGTATGTTTATACTTCTTTAACTGTAACTATACTTATGCCGTTAAAAAATACAATCTAATTGTTCAGCAAATTATTTAAAGCAAATGGGAAACAGACTTAAAGGAAAGGTGGCCATCGTGACAGGCGGTGGCGCGGGTATCGGCGAAGCCATCAGTAAGAAATTCGCCAGTGAAGGAGCCATGGTGGTTGTGGCTGGTTTTCCGGAAGACCCGGTGGAGGACGTGGCGCGGGAAATACAGGAGGAGGGAGGTACTGCCATCCCTTTCACCGCCGACCTGTCCCTGCTGGCCAACGCCGAGAGCTGCGTGCAGCTGGCCGTGAAGCAATACGGCAAACTCGACATCCTGATCAACAACGCGGGCACCTTTCCGGAGGTGAACATGCTCTCCGATTACTCGGAGGAGGCCTTCGACTACCTGCTCAAAAACAACATCCGGACAGCCTTTGTGATGAGCAAGGCAGCGCTGCCGGAGCTGCAGAAAACCAAAGGGAACATCGTTTGCGCCGGCTCCGAGTCGGGTGCACTGGGCATTGCGCAAAATGCGCCGTATGGCGGCACCAAGGGCTTCATGCACGCCTTTACCAAGGGGCTGGCGGCGGAGCAGGCGCAGAAGGGCGTGCGCTGCAATATTGTGGCGCCCGGCCCCATCGACACCGGCTGGACCCACAAGGAAACCGGTCCGATGGACAAGCAAATGGAGCAGATGGTGACGCAAGGCACACTGATGGGCCGGCGGGGCACGCCGGAGGAAGTGGCTAACGTATACCTGTTCCTGGCTTCGGAGGAGGCCTCGTATGTAACCGGTGCCATCTTCCCGGTAGATGGCGGCACGCTTATCGCCAAAGGCCCAGCCGGCGACATGGCTGCACAAAGTATGAAAACGCAGCCGGATGGGGAGTTGAAACTGAAGCACTCCAGGGAAAGCCATACCTCGATCAGGAAGTAGGTAAAACAGCTCTAAAACCGGAAAGCCACTCCTGTAAGTATGGGAGTGGCTTTCCGGTTTTATACTTTATACTGGCTACGCGTTCAGGTACGGGTAATTAAAGTGTTTCGGACTGTGCAGGTTCTGCTGAATCATCATGACCTCCAGGGTATGGGCCGTTTCTTTAAAGAACTCCAGGCGGCGGTAGAGCATCTCTTTCTGCAGCACAGTGCCGGTGGCGGTTCTTATGTAGGCTTTCTTATCCTCCAGCACACGGTGCATCACCTCGTTTGCCTGCTCCTCGTTTTGGGCGTACCACTGTTGGAAATCGAACAGGCGGGCTGCTCCCGGCGTGGCTGACGTAAAATCCAGTCCGTGCAGGCGCAGCACATCAGCCAGCAGGTCCACCTCCAGCGGAATGGAGGTGTTGTAAGGCATGGTACGCACTTCCAGTTTACTGTTAAGCGCGCTCGCAATGCGGGCCAGGTTATCTTTAAAGCGAAGGAATAAAGCAGCCGCTTCCATATCTCTATCAGGTAAATTAAACTATAAGTATGGGCGCAAAATTACACCAATAAGTTTGAATTGCAATTAACGGGATTTTGAATGAGGGGATGAGCGATGGAGTGAATCTTCTCCATGTCATCCTGGAAGGATCTTGTTGGCGAGTAGCTACTGCTTGTATACAAGGCAACCAAGATCTTTACAAGATAACAGAACTGGGAGAGCATCCCATTCACTCATTCAAAATTCACGCATTCAAAATTAGCCTACAGCAGCTCCCGGATCAGTTGTTCTTCTGTAACGCCCTCGGCCTCGGCCTTGAAGTTGCGCACGATGCGGTGGCGAAGTATGGGCAGCGCCACTTCCTGCACGTCCTCAATATCGGGGCTATATTTACCGTTGAGGATGGCGTTGCACTTGGCGCCCACGATCAGGTGCTGCGAGGCCCTTGGGCCCGCGCCCCACTCCAGGAACTGATTTGCCTGCTTAGAGGCCATCGGCATGTTCGGGCGAGTCTGGTGCACCAGCTTTACGGCATACTCCACCACATTGTCAGTAACCGGCACGCGGCGCACCAGCTGCTGAAAGGCAAGTATGTCGTCGGCGTGCAGGATCTTGCGGAGTTGGTGGGTGGCAGCGCCCGTGGTGTTCTTTACGATCTGCAGTTCTGACTCGTAGCTTGGGTAGCCTAGTGTGATGTTGAACATAAAGCGGTCGAGCTGCGCTTCGGGCAGGGGATAAGTGCCCTCCTGCTCGATCGGGTTTTGGGTGGCCAGCACAAAGAATGGTTCCGGAAGGCGGTACCTGTGGCCCGCCACGGTTACGGCGTGCTCCTGCATGGCCTCCAGCAGGGCGGCCTGCGTCTTAGGGGGCGTCCGGTTAATCTCGTCGGCTAGCACGATGTTGGCAAAGATAGGACCCGTCACAAACCGGAAGTTGCGCTCGTTGTCCAGGGTCTCGGCCCCCACGATATCGGAGGGCATCAGGTCGGGCGTGAACTGCACCCGGTTAAAGCTCATATCCAGCGTGGAGGCGATGGTTTGGATGAGGAGCGTTTTGGCCAGCCCCGGCACCCCCACCAACAGGCAGTGCCCCTGACAAAAAACAGCTGTAAGTACCAACCTTACGACCTCGTCCTGGCCTACAATCACTTTTGATATCTCAGAAGTGAGCTCCCGGTAGGAGTGGTGCAGGGCGTCGGCTGCTTCTTTGTCAGAGGTGAACTGCGTCATAGTCTGTTATTGCGTTAGTTGCTGGAGCCCACTGCAATCCTGGTACTCCGGGTCTACTTCTATGTAAACGGTGTTGATGTTCTTCTTAAACCACTCGTTTACGGCTTTGCTGCGCCGCTCGGCCAGGGCCGCGTTGGCAATTTTCTGGTAATCGTCCGTCAGGTTCGCCAGGTGCGGGGGCGTTTTCGACTTCAGGTACAGAATACGCACGGCATCCTTGCCATCTGGCGTGGTAAAGGCCACAGGCCTGGAAATCTCGCCTACCTCAAGGGTATCGATCACAAAGAAAATGGCCGGGTCCACCTGGTCCATCGGGATGTAGGTGGTGCCAGTGGCACGGCTCGTGAGCATGCCGCCATTGTCTTTGGTGTTGGTATCGTCGGAGTACTCCTTGGCGGCCTTGGCAAATGAAATACTATCGTTCACGATCAGCGTACGGATGCTGTCCAGCTCGGCGGAGGCGGCGGCAATGTCTACCGTGGCGGTGGCCGGCTTTATCAGGATGTGGCGCGTGTTAAACTCCTGCCCGCGGCGCTCGATCAGCTGTATCAGGTGGAACCCGAACTGCGACTCGATCACGTTGGAGATGCCGCCCGGTTCCAGGCGCAGGGCGGCAGCCTCGTACTCCGGTACCAGTTCCTTCTTCTTAAAGAAGCCAAGCGTACCTCCGTCCTGGGCAGAGCCCGGGTCCTGCGAGTACTGCTTGGCCAGCGTGGCGAAATCCTCACCGGCCAGTATACGCTTACGCAGCTCTTCCAGTTTCTGGCGCGCCTCCTGCTTCTGCTCGCGGCCAATCTCGGCAATGTTCACGATCTGGCCAATCTCTACTTCGGTGGAGAAGTAGGGCAGGCTGTCCTTCGGGATGTTGTTAAAGTACCTTTTGATCTCTTTAGGAGTTACGGATACTTTGCTCGTGATCTCACGCTGCATGCGTTCCATTACCAGCTGCTCACGCACAGTTTTGCGCAACTCGTCTTTTAGTTGGCGTAGGCTTTTGTTGTAGTATTGCTCCAGGCGCTCGGTGCCGCCCACCTGGCTGGCCAGGTAGTTGATCCGGTCGTTTAGCTCGCTTGCAACCATACCATCTTCTACTGTGATAGAATCGATCTCGGCGCGGGCCAGCAGCAGCTTGTCCTGCAGCAGCGAGGTAAACACCTGGCACTTCAACCCCTCGTTGGGCTGTTGCTTGGACTGGGCCAGGTACTGCAGGTAGCCAAACTCCAAGTCGGAGCGGAGGATGACGTGGTTATCCACCTTGGCGATGATGCCATCCACCTGCACCTGCTGCACAGGTGCCTGGGCCTGGGCCTGTGCAGATAAGACGATGAGGCAGAGTGTTGCAAAGGCCGATAGGGCGAACTGATGAATCTTTTTCAAGGGATCTATCTTAATTTATACTTATGCTCGGAAATAACGCACAAGTTACTTCTTTATTCTGAAATACCCGAAAAGCGGGGCAAAATAGGGAACGGGGCCGGGGTTACTGACGTACCAGTTTCTCTACCTCGTCTTCCTTCACCTCAACCGGGTACTTGCTGCGCAACTCCTGCACCCACTGCTCCTCCAGGTAGTTCTGGTAGTCAGAGATAACCGGGCCGCGCACCTCGCTCAATTCTTTGTAAGCCGGCTCCAGCACATCTTTTATGATGATGAGGTACTCGCGGCCGTTCTGCTGCGCGGCGTAGGTGCCTTCTTTCCACTCCACGGCATCCAGCGCTTTGTTCTCGCCGCGCTGGAATTTCTTCTCCATTAACTGCACGGCCAGCGGGTTGTCCTTGTTCAGGCTCTCGGCCAGGGCTGCCAGCTCCGGAGTGTAAAGCGTGAAGGAGACGCGGCGGTTGCGGCGGCGGCCAGCCTCCGTGTTGTCGGAGCCTGCCTGCTTGCTTTTGCCCAGGCTGTTGCTGGTAAGTTGCGCGGCCGGCACGCCTTGCTGCTGCAGGTATACTTTGGCGGCATTGGCACGGGCCTCCGCCACTTTGGTGTTCTCGCGGGCGTCGGTGTGGCCCGTAATCTCCAGCGTCAGGGTTTCGTTCTGCTGTAGCAGCTCCGCCAGCTTACCCAGCTCCGCTTTACCATCAGCCGTAAGTTCGGCCTTGTTCTGCTCAAACAGCACGTCGTTCACCTTGGCAAACGATACCGGGTAGCGGCGCTTGCTTAACTGCTGCTGCGCCTGCTGTAGCAGCTCCTTGCTGGCCGCGCTGATCACGATAGCGTCGGCGCGCTCGCCCCATTTATACTTCTCGCGGTTTTGGTTAAAGTAAGTGCGCAGGCCAACGGTGTCTTCAATGGCTCTGCTCCATACTTTCTCGTCCATCAGCTGGAACAGCAGGATACCATCGTGGTACTCCTGCACCAGCATGCGGTAGTCGGTATATTTGTTCTCGAGGTTGTTGCGCTCATACTCCAGCAAGCTCTGCTCAGCAAAGTTATCGTAGAGCAGGTTCATGGCATGGGCAGCGCTGCCGTTGGTGCGCGGGCGCTGCTCCTCCTTTACGTAAGTATAAAAATCAGCCACCGTATAGTTTTTGCCCTGAATGGAGAAGAGTGTCTGCTTCAGTGCCTTGTCGCTATCATTATAGGTCCAGTTGCCCTGCAGCAGCTCGTCAGTGGCTTTGGCCAGCGCGGCGGCTTTTGCCTCGGTGTTCTCCGTAAAGTTGTTCTCCTGCTTAATGCGCTTCAGGAAAGCAGCCTTGTTCAGCTCGGAGCGGGAATCTTTGGCTATCTTGTTGCGCAGGTGCTGCTCCATCTCCTCGTAAGGCGGCAGGCTACGCTTTTCTACCATTTTAATGATGTGCCAGCCATAGGGCGTGTACACGGGTTTGGAGATATCCCCAGCTTTCTGCAGGCCAAAAGCGGCCTCCTCAAAGGCCGGAATCATGCGGCCGGTGCCGAACCATGGCAGCTCACCGCCGTTGCCGGCTGTGTTGGCATCCTCGGAGAACTCAGTGGCTAATTTTCCCCAGTTCTCGCCTCGCTGCAGGCGGCGATAAATGGCGTCTATGCGCTGCTTGGCTGCCAGCGAGTCAGCGGCAGGGGCGCCCGGCTTGGAGCGCACCATGATGTGGGCTACCTTCGCCTCGCCACGGGCCTCGCGCTTGTCGTTCACCTTTATTAGGTGGTAGCCGAAGCGGGTGCGCACCGGCATGGATATCTCTCCCTTTGCAGTTTTGTAGGCGGCGTCTTCAAACGGGTACACCATCTGCAGGGCGGTAAAGTACCCCAGCTCGCCTTTGTTATCGGCGGCAGATGGGTCCTGCGAATGCTCTTTTGCCAGCTGGCCAAAGTCCTCGCCGCCCTGGGCACGCCTGCGCAGCTCCATCACGCGGTTGTAGGCCGCCAGCGTGTCTTCCGGCGCAGCATCGGGAGCAAGCGAGATAAGTATGTGCGAGGCGTTCACCTCCTGCTTCATCCGCTCGTAGGCCTCCTTCACCAACTGGTCGGTTACGCTTTTCTCGGTCAGGTAGGGCTGTGCCAACTGCTCTTTGTAACCTTCCAGCTCGCGCTTAAAAGCCATGGTGGTGTCCAGGCCGCGCTTTTCGGCCTCCATCACTTTCAGCTTAAAATTGGTGTACAAGTTCAGGTAGTCTGCCACGCTCTCGCGGGTGTAGGCATCGTCGTTGCCGCCGTTGTTCTTCTCGTACACATAACGGAACTCGGAAGTGGAGATAGGCTGGGAGCCAAGCGTAGCGATTGCGGGTTCTTTACTGCTGTTCTTATTGGAGGCGGTGCAGCCGGCAAGGGCCAGGGCGGCTACCGCAGCCAGTAGGTAGTTGCTGCGCATAGGTTGATTTAAAATCAAGATTTTCTTTGTTGTTGATCCGGGGGCCGGACGGTGCAATTTTAGCTAAAATTTCTGACAGATAAATCAAAAACTATAACCATAATACAATTGCAGAGGTATTTGTTCCCGGATAACGGAAGGAGGCGCAGCCAAAGTATGTAAGTGCCTTTATTTGATTTTCTTGTAAAGCAGGCAGGTATTCTGGGAGCCATCCGTGATGAACTCCACCTTGTCCATGATGCGGTTTACCAGGGCGATGCCCACGCCGCCTTTCTTACCCATCTTGATATGCTCCTGAATGTTGGGCTCCTTGTAGTTGCTCCGCTCAAAGGCCCGGCCCTGGTCGGCTATCTCGAACTTCACTTGGTCTTTAACCGTCTGCACTTTCAGGGTAAGGTACTTGTTGGGGTCCTCGTGGTTGGCGTGTATGATGAGGTTAGCACATATCTCGTCCACGGCCAACACGATCTGATTCATGAGGATATCCGAAAGCGCGAGTGCCTTCAGATACTCCGTCACGAAGTCGCGTATCAGCTTCAGATTTTTTTTAGTACAACTTACCCGAATGGAGTTATTCATTTGCAATGGTTCTTGCTTCCTCGTAATCGGATACGATGGTCATGAGCAGGTCCAGGCCAAGTATCTCGAACACGTTGCGTACTTTATCCTGCATGTTATAGAAGATAAGCTTGATCTGGGCGTCCTCGAACCGCTGCAGGTGCGAAATAAATACCCCGAGGCCCGCAGACGAAATATAGTTAAGATCCTGGCAATTAACCAGCACCTTGGCATATTTCATAATTTCCGGGTCTGATAACTCTTCGTCCAGAATAACGGAGGAGCTTGCATCCAGTTCACCGTCCAGGGTCATGATGACGGTATTTTCCTTGATTTCTTGTGTAATTTTCATCGGCCTACTTTACGGTTATTCATGTGTTTTGTTGGATGGGCCTGAACTTAATGACCAGTAGCGTCTGGTCGTCATAAACGTTGTCAGGACCGGTAAAATCATTTACGTCGTTTATAATAGCATACTTTATGTCGTCGGCTTCCAGGTGGTACGTTTGCTTCAGCATGTACTGCAGCCTGTCCTCGCCGTACTCCTCGTTTCCCGGGCTGCGGGCCTCCACAATGCCATCGGTGTAGATCACCATCACATCGCCAGGGTTATAGTCGTAGTACATCTCCCGGATGTGGGCGGCGTAGCGCTTATCGTCGCGGATGATGCCTAGCCCCAGCCCATCGGTCTTGAAGTAGAACACATCGTCCATCATGGAGTTATAGTACAACGTATGGCAGTGGCCCGCGCGGGCGAACATAAAGCCCTGCATACGGTAATCTATGATATATAGCGAAGAGGTAATGAAAGAGGTTCGCTCCAGGCAGCGGCTAAGCGCGCTGTTGGCCTGCTTCATAAACTCGCTCGGGGCCATGTCCTGCTGCATCAGCCCATGGAAGATGCCCTTCATCTGGGCCATGTGGAACGCCGCCGAAATGCCCTTGCCCGACACGTCGCCGATAATGATGGCGATTCGCGATTCGCTCAGCTGCAGGAAGTCGTAAAAATCACCGCCTACCTCTTTGGCCGCCACCGAGTGCGTGCTTATCTCAAACCAACTATCAGTGGGGAATGTTTTGGGGTTCAGGCTCTCCTGCACCTGCGTGGCGATCTTCAACTCCTCCTTGTAGCGCTCGTTCTGTAGCGACTCGCTCACCAGGCGCAGGTTCTCGATGGTGAGGGTGGTTTGGCTGGTGAAGGTGCGTAGCACGTTCACGGTCTCGTGGTCAAACCCGCCTTCCACATCCTTGAGCAAGTATAAAACGCCGGACAAATGCTTGGAGGTTTTGATGGGAAGTATGGCCATCGATTTCCAGGGCAGAGTCAGTTCCCGGAAGCCCGGGTTGCGCCCCAGGTTGTTGTTGATGTAATCCATGTTATGGATGTTGTAGGCCTGCAGCAGGTGCCGTATACTTTTGATCTGGCTCTCATTGATGTTGAGCACGTGCGTTACCTGGGGGTCGCTGTTGCGGATAATGTCGAACCAGGCGGCGCTGGCGTCGGAGGCCTTGATGGTGCTCTCCACCAGCATATCGTATACCTGCGCCTCGCTTTGCCCCTGCTGAATGGACAGACTCAGGCGCTGGAAGTTGAGCAGGTCCTCGCTCTTTTGCTCAAACACGCTGGAGGTGGGCAAGCTGAACAGCGACACCAGGAAGGCGGCCAACGTGTAGGTGCCCACAAACAGCATGGCCAGCAGCAGAAAACCCACATCGGTGTAGTCGATCACCAGGCTCTCGTTGTCGGACATGTTGTAGAAGAACCGCACAAAGATGTAGCAGCTGAGCAGGATGGCGCCCAACAGCACCAGGGAGCGGCTCTTGTTGTTGAAGGTGAGGTAGGCCACCCACTTCAGGTTGGTGCACAGGAAGAGGATGTAGAAGCCCATCAGGGCCAGCAGCGGCAGAAAAACGTAGCTGGTGTAGTTGAAGTTAAAGAGGGTGAGCAGCAGCGTTGCGGCCAGCAAAAGCTCAAACCAGTCCCAGGCAATCTGCAGGAACTTATTTTTGTGGTAGAGCAGCAGCTGCCGCCAGATATAAAAAGCCTTGGACAGGAACAGCACCAGCAAACCGAAGTTGATCTGGTACACCACGTGCAGCAACAGCGTGTACTCCACTTCGGCGTAGTTAATGTACACCCGGTACACCAGGTATAGCGCCACGCTCAGGTAAGCCGCCACACCTGCCTTCGAGAACAGGTTCCAGAGGTAGCCTATAAAGTCTATGCCCTTGAGCATGTCGGTGTGTAGCCGCTGAAACAGGAACACCGAGACGATGAACACGACGTTGAGCAGGTTGCTCAGGAAAGGGAACGCAACACCAGGCACGCCGGCTCCTGCCAGTTTGCTTTCGGCGTTCAGCAGCACATAAACCAGCAGTAAGAGCCAGCTTATGACCGCGGAAGTTGCCAGTAAGGTTTTTGCGTTGTTTTTATATAATTGCATAAAACGGAAATCCGTTTTTGAATTGGCTGCGACTGAAAATGATGCTCCCCGGCCTGTTTTTGTAGTGTAAGGTAAGAAAAAATTCCGCTTCTCGGCCAAGGTGTCGTGTCCCGTTAAAGAAAATCACCTTGCATAACGTAATTCGTGTTGCGTAGGTTAGCTTTACAGGCCCGGCTGAGCCTATAAATATAGATTTTTATAAATATGTATAAAAAAGAATAGCAGCCAGCGCTCCGGCGCTGGCTGCTAAAACCTTTATGGACACCGGTTTAGGAGTGGCCATTGCAGGATGTATACTTTAGCGGCTGTAGTTCGGGGCCTCACGCATAATCTGCACATCGTGCGGATGGCTCTCGCGTAGGCCGGCGCCCGTAATCTTCACCATCTTGGCATGCTGCAGGTCTTCTATGCCTGCTGTGCCGCAGTAGCCCATGCCAGCTCTTATGCCGCCTACCAGCTGGTAAATCACCTCGTTTACAAATCCTTTGTACGCCACGCGGCCCACAATTCCCTCCGGCACCAGCTTCTTGGCGTCTTTCTCGTTGCCCTGGAAGTAACGGTCTTTTGAGCCTTCTTCCATGGCCTCCACAGAGCCCATGCCGCGGTAGGTCTTATACTTACGGCCCTCGTAAATGATCATCTCGCCCGGCGCCTCTTCGGTGCCCGCCAGCAGCGAGCCGATCATGGCTGTGCTTGCCCCGCCTGCCAGCGCCTTTACTATATCACCGGAGAACTTAATGCCACCGTCAGCAACAACCGGCACGCCGGTGCCCTCCAGTCCTCTAACGGCTTCCATCACGGCAGAGAGCTGCGGCATGCCTATACCGGCGATCACGCGGGTGGTACAGATACTGCCCGGGCCCACGCCCACCTTCACAGCGTCGGCGCCTGCGTCGGCCAGGGCCTTGGCGCCATCGGCGGTGGCGATGTTACCGGCAATCAGGTCCACGTTCGGGAATTCGGTTTTAATGCGTCTTACCGCCTCCAGCACCCCTTTGGAGTGACCGTGTGCCGTGTCCACGCTGATCACGTCCACGCCAGCGTCTACCAGCGCCTTCACGCGGTCCAGCACATCGGGAGTTACCCCCACGGCAGCGCCCACGCGCAGGCGGCCATATTCGTCTTTGCAGGCAAAGGGACGGTCTTTTTTCTTCAGGATGTCCTTGTAGGTGATCAGGCCGGCCAGCTTGCCATTGTCGTCCACCACAGGCAGTTTCTCGATCTTAAACTCCTGCAGGATGTCTTCGGCCTTGGCCAGGTCGGTGCCTATCTTGGCCGTGATCAGGTTGTCGCTCGTCATGATGTCGGAAACAGACTTGGTCAGGTCCCGCTGAAAGCGCAGATCGCGGTTGGTGATGATGCCTGTCAGCTTGCCTTCATCGTTCACGATCGGGATACCGCCGATCTTGTTCTCGGTCATGATCTGCACGGCGTCGCCCAGGGTAGCCTTTTCATTGAGGGTGATCGGGTCCAGAATCATGCCGCTCTCGGAGCGCTTTACCCGGCGCACCTGCTCAGCCTGTTTCCTGATCGACATGTTTTTATGGATAATGCCTATACCGCCTTCCTGCGCCATCGCAATCGCCAGCTCGGCCTCGGTAACCGTGTCCATGGCGGCCGAAACAAGAGGAATGTTGATGCGGATGTTGCGCGTTAGCTGGGTGGAAGTATCAGTTTGGTGTGGGAGTACCTCGGAGTAAGCCGGGAGGAGAAGCACATCGTCGTAAGTGAGTGCTTCGAATAAAATCTTAGACTGATCAGAGCGCATGGCAAATAAATTAGGGGTTATTATTTGCCGCGTAAAGTTACAGAAACTTAAGGAGATATTTGCGCAAGTACCCCGGTATTTTTTTTGGAGTGCCTATCATTAAAGTATAGAGAAAAGGAAGTATAGAGGGATTTAACCGGTGGGTGGCGCTGGCTTGAGAGGCGGGGGTGTTGTAAGTTCTTACCAGTGTTATACTGTTAAAACCTTGCCGGGAGGGAAACTGAGTCCATGCGGCTGGCACACGTAATCCTGTCAGACTGGCAAAATGATTGAACCAAACGATCACCTATCAGATGTATAGATAGGCACAAGTATAAAGTATAGGCGCAAGTATAAATCTTAATAGGTAGCCATGGTAGGATCTACCTGCGTGGCCCAGGCGTGGATGCCGCCCTTCAGGTTGAGCAGGTTGTCGAAGCCCAGGCGCTGGGAAAGGTAGTTAATGGCTTGGGCGCTGCGGAAGCCGTGGTGGCAGATCACCACTACCGGGATATCGCGGCGGATGCGGGCCGACTGCCTGGGAAGCTCCCCCAGCGGGATCAGCTCGCCGCCGAGATTGCAGATTTCAAACTCCTCCGGCTCACGCACATCCAGCAGTTGGATGTTGCTGCTGTGGGCCAGCCTGTTTTTCAGCTCCTGTGCGGTAATCTCATCCATCGTTCCTTTTCTGTAAGGCAAGTATAAAGAATAGTTTTAGCGGCACACACAGCGAGAGGTTGCACCGGAATTCAAAATTAAGCAAGCTTTTGTTTACAAGTGCACCTTCGGGGTGTAAATTGCGGCAATGGAAATCTGGCAAAGTATACAGGCGGGCCCCGGTGCCCTTCTGCTGGCGGCGATAGGCGGCTCTGCCCCGGAAGTATGGCAGCAGTTTGTGGCGGGCATGCAGCAAACCTCCCTACTGGAGTACATTGCCGTAGTGGCGGGCATCGTAAGTGTGTGGTACTCCCGAAAGGAGGACATCCTGGTATACCCCATCGGCCTGATCAGCACGACCATCTACGTATACCTCAGCTTTAAGTATCACCTGATCGGGGAGGCGAGCGTGAACGTTTATTATACTATCCTGAGCGTGTATGGCTGGGTGCTGTGGGCCAGAAAGAACAAGCAGGAGGAGCACGTGCTTCACATTACGTTCTCCGACCAGAGGCAGTGGGGGCAGCAGTTGGCCTTTTTCGGGGTATTGTACGTGGTTATCTACTTCTGCCTGGTATACCTGAAGGAAGCCTTCTACGAGGGCGTGATTCCGTGGGCCGACGCCTTTGCCAGCGCCACGGCCTACACGGGCATGTGGCTGATGGCCCGCAAAAAGGTGGAGAGCTGGTACTGGTGGATAGCCACGAACATTGCCTCTATGCCGTTATACTTCGTGAAGGGCCTGGTATTTTCGGCGGTGTTTTACTTTATCCTGCTGGTGATGGCCTTTGCCGGCCTGGTGGAATGGAAGCGAAGGGCCAGCAGGCAGAAAGTATACATGTCGGAGCCGGCCTAAGTTAGTGTCGGTAATGGTGCCGGCAAGCGGTTTTTGGGATTATGGAGCTGGGAAATTTAAATAAAATAGAGAAGGAGCCAGGGCAGTAACGGTAAAAGGTTGTTACAGAGTTATACTTTATCTTTTAACTATCTAATTACATGATTGGTGTTACCCCGTAAAAGGAGTGACTACCCATTGCTGCGACCCCGCACGGGCGTAGTTTGTTAAACCACTAACGCTGCAGCATCATGAAACAACGTAAACTGGAATTGCCCGACGAGCTAAAGTTCGAGAATCGGATGAAGTGGGGATACGAGTCTCCGGATGAGCGCCCAAAGTTTGTTTTTCTGAGACAAAGCGGAGATGTAAAACCTAAGGTGGTGGAGGTGTACAACTTCTACGACTACAGTTTCTCTGAGAATTAGAGCGCCCTATAACAGGCACATAAAAGGGAGGGGAGGCAGCCATTGCGGCTGCCTCCCCTCCCTTTTATAGTTCATACAGTAGTTTCTCCCTCGTGCAGGAGGGCAGGACAGTCCTTTCAAAAGTTAAGGGAACTTACCTGCAGCCTTTCAGCCATTGTACGGCATCCTCCTCGTTGTCGTAGATGTAGACCTTGAAGCCTGGGCGGGCCCGTTTGCCCAGGTCCTCTGCGGCAAGCCTACCCTCATGGCCCTCCGGAACCAGGCTCGCCAGGCATGTCAGCCCGGCCTGCACAGCGGGCGGAAAGCACACCCGCTCCAGCCACTCATTCGCGTCCAGGAAAGAGCCGATATAGTGGCGCGCGTCGTTCAGGATCTTGGAGTAAGGGCTTCGCTGCAGGGCATCCACATAAAGCAGCCCGGCCGACTTCACCTGCTCTATGGTTACTGCACCGTACCAGCAGCCCTTTAGCCAGCCGTTTTCCTTGTCTACCTCAACCGTGAAGTATACTTCGTCATTGCTGTTGCGCAATTCTTTTTTCATTTACTTGGAATGAGAAGCGGAGCCGGAACCCTGTACCTGCCGAAAAGACCGGCCAAGAGGGATTCTATAACTCCGAGGATGAATAATGAGGTTGTTTGCATCATGCTAATTTACACTTTTAAAACAAGTAGCAAACTGTGGGCCAAATACTAGCATAAGTATACCTAACTTTGGGCGCCGCAACAGCGGCAATGTGCTTATGATCAAGATTGCCATTACCGGGCCCGAGTCAACGGGAAAGTCCACCCTGGCCGAGCAACTGGCCGCGCGGTACGACACCGTGTGGGTGCCGGAGTATGCCCGCCGCTACGTGGGCAACCTGGGCCGACCTTATACTCTGGAGGATATAGAAAACATTGCCCGCGGGCAGCTGGCTCTGGAGCGGGAGCTGCAGCAGCAGGCCAACACCCTGCTTTTTGCCGACACGGATATGCTGGTGCTCAAAATCTGGAGCGAGCATGCCTTTGGCCATTGCCCCGCCTGGATACAGGAGCAATTACTGCAGCAGGACTACAACCTTTGCCTGCTGATGGGCGTTGATTTGCCGTGGGAGCCCGACCCGCAGCGCGAGCACCCGCACCTGCGCCAGTTCTTCTACGAGTGGTACAAGCGGGAGCTGGAGGCCCTGCAGGTGCCGTTCGTGGAGATAAGCGGCCAGCAGCAGGAGCGGCTGCAACTGGCTACGCGGCACGTGGAGGCGCTCCTGCAGAAACATCAACCTTAAACAACCGGACATGCTATACTTCCTCGAGAACGAGAACTACAAAGTGGGCGTCGACACGCTGGGCGCCGAGCTGCACCACTTCATCAAGAAAGATGAGAACCTGGAGTTTATCTGGCAGGCCGACCCGCAGGTATGGACAGGCCACGCGCCCAACCTTTTCCCGATTGTGGGGGAGCTACCGGGGCAGCAGTACACGTACGAGGGGCAAAAGTATGGCATGAAGCGCCACGGCTTTGCCCGCCGCAAGGAGTTCAAGCTGGTGGAGGAGCAGCACGACAAGCTGGTTTTCCAGCTGACCGAGGACGAGGAGACGCTGCAGCAGTACCCGTTTGAGTTCAGGTTGCTGATCGCCTATACATTGGAGTGGAACAAGCTCTCGGTTACCTACCACATCGCCAATACAGGCAAGCAGAATTTATACTTCTCTGTTGGTGGCCACCCAGGTTTTAATGTGCCCTTTTACCCCAACGAGTCGTATGAGGATTACTTCATCGAGTTTGAGAAAAAGGAAACACTGCACCGCCATCTGCTGAGTGAGGATGGCCTGCAGAACGGCGACACCGAGGCGGTAATGGAGCAGGAGCGGGTGCTGCCCCTGAAAAGCAGCTACTTCTACAAAGATGCGCTGGTATTTAAGGAGGTGCAGTCGGAGAAGGTGGTGCTGGGTAGCCACAGGAACGCACGCAGGGTGGAGGTGGAGTTTGAGGGCTTCCCGTACCTGGGCATCTGGGGTAAGCCGGAGCACCCACGCTACGTGTGCATTGAGCCCTGGTGCGGCATTGCCGGCAGGGTAGGCGAGAGCGGTGACATCACCGAGAAGGAGGGTATCAACCAACTGGCCCCGGAGCAGAGTTTCGCCCGCACCTATACCATCACGGTGCTGTAAGCACAGTCGTTATTGGTTGTTCGTTATTAGATTCTCGCTACTAGATGTTGAGTACGATAAATCACGCCTAACTCCTAAACTCTCTACCTCCCCAACTCCTAAACTCCCTAAGCTTTTCAATCAAAAAGCCCCGTTATGTTTCAACATAGCGGGGCTTTTTGATTGAAAAGCTTAGGACCTAGTGCAGCGATGGCTCCGGGAATTTCGGAACCGTAATCTTCCTGATGTCATACTTCGGTTCGAAGTCGCTTACAGGAAGTGATATGCCTGGTGGAAGGTCCAGATCTGGCAAGTCATCTCCTAAAGGCTCGCCTCCATCATCGTCGTTGTCGGTAGATGGGGGGCGGTTGAATTTAGTGCGTGGGGAAAAGGCATAATATGCCAGTATGGTTAGCAAGGCTACTGTATACAATATGCTGATCATCATCACGGTTCTCTTTTATTTTTCAACTTCTGCTGATCTCTCGGCGCGGCAAAAAGCTTGTTTACGAAAGGTAAAAACTATAGTGCCCTTTTAAGCTTTAGAACGTACTTTCAGGCTAAGTGGTTATCTGCCAGAGGTAAAATTTAGCAGGAGCCGCCAAGCTTGTGTTATGGGTTGCTGAAGTATAAATCAATCCTGTTTTGGTTTAGAAGAGAAAGCGACATACCTTTGCCCGTACTCAGGGGTGCCCAAAGATTACGGGCTGAGATCATACCCATAGAACCTGATCCGGGTAATGCCGGCGAAGGGAGAGGTTCGGGAAACAAAGTAGCAGGCTGCCTACCCCTGGCATGTCTGTATGTTTCACCATTTTCTTTTTCTATAACCAATGAAAAGCTTTTTAATTGCGCTGGCAGCGATTGTACTGCCAATGCAACTGTTGGCGCAGCATACCCTGAGCGGGCGTGTGAGCAATGCCGACACAAACGAGTCCCTGGCCGGTGCTACCGTCGTGCTGCAAGGGGCCAACACCGCTACGGCCACCGGCAGCGGCGGCACATTCTCTTTTCCCAACCTTCCGGCCGGCACCTACACGCTAAGGGTGAGTTTTCTGGGCTTTGAGCAGCGGCAGGTAAGTATAAACCTGGCCCAGGACGAGCAGGTGCAGATACAGCTGCAGCCGCAGGCCCAGCAGGCAAGCGAGGTAATTGTGCAGGCCACCCGCGCCGACCAGACCACCGGCACCACTTTTACCAACGTAACACAACAGGAGATAGCCGAGCGCAACTTTGGGCAGGATTTGCCATACCTGCTCGAGCAGGTGCCATCGGTGGTGGTAAACTCTGATGCCGGCGCAGGCGTGGGCTATACCGGCATCCGCATCCGGGGCTCCGATATCACGCGCATCAACGTAACGGTGAATGGCATCCCGGTTAACGACTCGGAGAGCCACGGTACTTTCTTTGTGAACATGCCTGACTTTGCGTCGTCTGTAGAAGATATTCAGGTGCAGCGCGGTGTGGGCACCTCTACAAACGGAGCCGGTGCCTTCGGGGCAAGTATAAATATCCAGACCCAGCAAGTGCGCCGCGAGGCCTATGCCGAAACTGATAACAGCTATGGCTCTTTTAACACCTGGAAAAACAACGTACGCTTCGGCACGGGCCTGATCAACGGGAAATTTGCTTTTGACGGCCGCCTGTCGCGCATCAAGTCGGATGGCTACATTGACAGAGCCTTCTCCGACCTGAAGTCGCTGTACTTTTCGGGAGGCTATTACGGCGATAAAACCTCGGTTAAGTTCGTCACCTTCTCGGGTAAAGAGCAGACCTACCAGGCGTGGTATGGCACCCCGGAGGCCCTGGTGTACGGCAACGCCGCCGACCTGCAGGCCTACATAGACCGCAACTGGATAGAGGGAGCAGACAAGGAGAACCTGCTGAACGCCGGCCGCAAGTACAACTACTACACCTACGACAACGAAACCGACAACTACCAGCAAGACCACTACCAGCTGCACCTCTCGCATGATTTTATGCCGGGCCTGACCTTTTCGGGAGCGCTGCATTACACCCTGGGGCGTGGCTACTACGAGCAGTTTAAGGCCGATGACGACCTGGCCGATTACGGCTTGCCCAACGTGGAGATCGGCGGGGACACCATTGAGTCGTCGGACATCATTCGCCGCCGCTGGCTGGACAACAGCTTTTACGGGGTGACCTATGCCTTGCAGTATAACCCGAACGCCCGCCTGAACGCGACCCTGGGCGGCGCCTGGAACACGTACGACGGCGACCATTTTGGGGAGGTGATCTGGGCACGCTATGCCTCCACCTCGAACCTGGGCGACCGTTACTACGACAACAACGCTAAAAAAACAGATTTCAACATCTTTGCCAAAGCCACCTACGGCCTTACCGATAGACTGAATCTGTTCGGAGATATACAGGTGCGCACCATCAACTACGCGTTCGTGGGTTTCGACAACGACCTGGAAAATATAGAGCAGGAGGTGGATTATACTTTCGTGAACCCGAAAGCCGGCATCACTTATAACCTGCAGCCAACGCACCAGTTGTATGCCTCTTATGCGGTGGGCAACCGCGAACCGGTCCGCGACGACTTTACAGAGTCTACCCCAAGCAGCCGGCCGAAGCACGAGACCCTGCGCAACGTAGAGGCGGGCTACCGCGGGCAGCTGGCCTTGGCAGAGGTAGGCGCAAACCCGCTTACGGCCGACCTGGAGGCGAACTACTTCTACATGAACTACAAAAACCAGCTCGTGCTGACAGGCCAGATAAACGATGTGGGAGCCTATACCCGTACCAACATCGACAAGAGTTACCGCCAGGGCATAGAGCTTGCCGGTGCCCTGCGCCTGGGAACCACGGCCAAATTAAGCTCCAACTTAGCCTACAGCCAGAACAAGATAAAAGGCTTCCACGAGTTTATTGATGACTACGACAACGGCGACCAGGCCGTGAACAACTACAACGAAACGACCATTGCTTTCTCCCCGGCCTTTATTTCTGCCAGCCAGCTGGAGGTGGAGGTGCTGAAAGGGCTGCGTGCCGCCTTCATCTACAAAACGGTGAGCAAGCAGTACCTCGACAATACTGAAAACGAAAGCCGCATCATCCGGCCTTACCAGGTAGGTGACCTGCGCCTGCGCTATAACATCGGGTTTAAAAATGTACTGAAAGAGCTGGAGTTAGGATTGCTGGTGAATAACGTGTTTAACGAGAAGTACGCGGCCAACGGCTATACTTTCAGCTACATTGCCGATGGCGCTCAGACAACCGAGAACTTCTACTACCCGCAAGCCACGCGCAATTTCCTGCTCTCCGTTGGCCTGAAATTCTAAAGTATAAATTCATACTTTCTGTAAAGAAGCCCCGCCATTCGGTGGGGCTTCTTTGTTGCCAGTATCAGGATTTCAAGATGAGCAGGATGTATACTTCTACTCCTGCCGCAAGATTAGCGAAAGCGTAAATGTGGTTGGGGTTGGCCGCAGTTTGTAACTGCTTTGCAAAAGCTACAATCGCTGGCGCTATAGAGTATACTTTGGCTGGAGCAGTCGGAAGTATACATCTGCTCACGTATACTTTTCTGCTTCCGCAGAAAGCAAGTTGAAAACTTGCGTCAAGTACAGCCACATTTACACTGCGCTAAACTTGCGGCAGGAGAGTGTTTTATACTTTGGCTATAGCATTTATACTTGACGTATAGTAGCAGCCGAATCCCCTCCTCGGAGGGGCTAGGGGTGGGTTATAATTGTAGAGGTAGGGACAGGTCGCGACCTGTCCGCGCAAGAACAGCAACTATGAAACGTATACTTTGGCTAAAGCAGTTACAGGCTCCCCTCCTTGGATAAGGAGGGGCAGTTGGACCCGCTAAAGTCATTCACCCTGAGCACCTTTTACAAACCTGGAAATCCTGATTTAGACAATTCATTTAATATTTTATCTTTGCGTATTACACTTCTCATTCACCTTAAAACAAAACTATGGCTTACGAATCAACAGGTGCGCCTGACTACTATAACATCGATGATCTGCTCACCGAAGAGCATTTGCTTATCCGGCAGACCATGCGCGACTTTGTGAAGCGCGAGATCTCTCCTAAAATTGAGCAGTGGGCACAGGATGCACACTTTCCTTCCGAAATTGTAAAGAAATTTGGCGATGTAGGCGCTTTCGGCCCGACCATCCCGACAGAGTATGGCGGTGGCGGCCTGGATTACATCAGCTACGGCATTATCATGCAGGAGATCGAGCGCGGCGATTCGGGCATGCGTTCCACAGCCTCGGTGCAAGGCTCGCTGGTGATGTACCCCATCTACAAGTATGGCTCCGAGGAGCAGCGCAAAAAGTACCTGCCTAAACTGGCAAGCGGTGAGTGGCTGGGTTGCTTTGGTTTGACAGAGCCGGACTTCGGCTCTAACCCGGGCGGCATGGTGACCAACATCAAAGACATGGGCGATCATTACCTGCTCAACGGCTCCAAGATGTGGATCTCCAACTCGCCCGAGTGCCAGGTGGCGGTGGTGTGGGCTAAAAACGAAGAAGGCCGCATTAAAGGCCTGATCGTGGAGCGTGGCATGGAAGGTTTTACCACTCCGGAGATCCATAATAAGTGGAGCCTGCGCGCCAGCTGCACCGGTGAGCTGGTGTTTGATAACGTAAAAGTGCCCAAAGAGAACCTGCTGCCAAATGTAGACGGTCTGCGTGGCCCGCTGGGTTGCCTTGATTCGGCCCGTTACGGTATTTCATGGGGTGCCATTGGTGCGGCTATCGATTGCTACGAGTCGGCGCTTAAGTATAGCAAAGAACGTGTGCAGTTCGACAAGCCGATCGGTGGCTTCCAGCTCACGCAGAAGAAGCTGGCCGAAATGCTGACCGAGATCACCAAAGCCCAGCTGATGGTATGGCGACTGGGCACGCTGATGAACGAAGGCAAAGCCACCACGCAGCAGATCTCCATGGCCAAGCGCAACAGCGTGGACATGGCCCTGCACATCGCCCGCGAAGCACGCCAGATCCACGGCGGCATGGGCATTACGGGCGAGTACCCGATCATGCGCCACATGATGAACCTCGAATCCGTGATCACTTACGAAGGAACCCACGACATTCACCTGCTGATAACCGGTGCAGATATCACCGGCATTCAAGCATTTAAGTAGTCGTTGATCGTTATTCGTTGCTCGTTATTCGGGTGGCGGTTAAAGTATAAGTTGCGATTTACTGATGCAGAGCAGGTGTAAACCCACCCCTGAGAGCAGCGCTCGCTAGCTCAAAACTCGCGTTTTGGCTAGTCCAGAGGAGGGGAATCGCCTGTTATTTTGCAAAATTCCCCTCTTGGGAGGGGCAGGGATGGGTTAATCGAAACTTGAGTTATAAAGTATAGCAAAGGCAGCTGCGGGAGTAGCTGCCTTTTTAATTCCCCTCCTTGGAGGGGTTAGGGGTGGGTTTTACTTCTGCTGGTTGGCTCTTATCCATGCTTCAATTGTTCGAAGCACGTTACTCAACTCTTGTTTTACTTCCCTATCATCAAACCGCAGGAATCTTATCCCAAGTTTTTCTAAAGCTGCCTGCCGCTTTGCATCTTCTTCAAAGCTATAGTCGTGGCTATCGCCATCTACTTCAATTGCTAATTGTAGCTCTTTGCAATAAAAATCAATTATAAAGCTATCCAGCGGTCTTTGTCTGTCAAAGTCATAGCCAAGAAGTTGGCGGCCCTTCAGTTCATTCCAAAGTATAACCTCGGACAATGTACTGTTCTGTCGCAGTTGTTTTGCCAGCTCTTTTAAGTATGGCTCGTAGGGGATGATTTTGCTTTTCATCTGAGTACGATTGACCCACCCCTAACCCCTCCGAGGAGGGGAATTGTTCCTCCACTATTTTTTGGGGCTAAAATTTATAAACGTTGCCCATAGTCACTACTCCTCTTCCTCCTCCCCATACTTATCTTTATACTTTTTGCCCGGCACGTACTTCATCATACTTTCCCAGAGGCGGTCGAACTCGCGGCTGTAGTCCTGCACAATGCTGAGGTTGTCGGTGATAAGAATGTTTTCGTGGTTGTAGAGGGCGGCGCTGCGGGTCCAGTTGTAGCTGCCGGTGAGCACGCGGGCCTCGTCAAAAATGGCGAACTTGTGGTGCATGTGGCTTCGGGTTTTATCTATCCGCACCTCCAACCCCCGTACAGCCAACTCCCGGACATCTGAGCCGGTGTCGTGGAGTTTGTTGTTATCGGTGATGATCTTTATACTTACCCCACGTCGGTGCGCTTCCAGAATGGCCTCCGTAATGCGGTTGTCGCTGATCGTGAACACGCAGATCTTTATACTTTTCCCGGCCTGCTCCATACTTTCCACGATGGCGTTGAGGCAGTCGTCGCCGGGGCTGAAAAAGGCGTGGCTCGTAATTCTTTGCTGATGACGTTGCATGGAGCGAAAGGTACTACAGCTGCATCAATTTTAACATACTTTGTTTTAGAATTGCTAACGTGATTAGATTTGTGGCGAATAACTATAATTTAGTTAGCAAAAATACGTAAATTCGTAGGCTGAAATGGAGCGAAAGCACCGCCGAAACTGTTACCTTTAGAAGCAGCGAAAGCTCATTTTTTGTAGAAGATTATACTTATGAGAGAAGATTATCTCACCGGCGAAAACGATTACATGACGCCGGCCGAACGCGACATAGACAAGGCCCTCCGCCCGCTCAGCTTCCGTGACTTTACCGGTCAGGCGAAGGTGGTGGAGAACCTGAAGATATTTGTGCAGGCGGCCAAACGCCGCGGCGAAGCCCTGGACCACGTGCTGCTGCACGGCCCTCCGGGGTTGGGTAAAACTACGCTCTCGCATATTATTGCTTCAGAGCTGGATGCAGGCATCAAAATGACCTCCGGCCCGGTGCTCGACAAGCCCAGCGATTTGGCGGGCCTGCTCACCAACCTGGAAGCCAACGACGTGCTGTTCATCGACGAGATCCACCGCCTGAACCCGATTGTGGAGGAGTACCTGTACTCGGCTATGGAGGACTACAAGATCGACATCATGCTGGATTCGGGACCGAACGCCCGTTCTGTGCAGATCAGCCTGAACCCGTTTACGCTGATCGGGGCCACCACGCGCTCCGGCTTGCTCACGGCGCCGCTGCGCGCCCGCTTCAGTATCAACAGCCGCCTGGAGTACTACGATGCCGAACTGCTGACCACCATCGTGAAGCGTTCGTCTGCCTTGTTGGGGGCGCCGATACACGAGGATGCCGCGTTCGAGATTGCCCGCCGCAGCCGGGGTACGCCGCGTATTGCCAATAACCTGCTGCGCCGTACCCGTGACTTTGCCCAGGTAAAAAGCGACGGCAGCATCGATGTGGAGATAGCCAAGTTTGCCCTGCACGCCCTCGACGTGGACCACAACGGCCTCGACGACATGGACAAGCGCATCCTTTCCTGCATCATCGACAAGTATAAAGGTGGTCCGGTGGGTATCTCCACTATAGCTACGGCCTGTGGCGAAGAAGCCGAAACCATCGAGGAAGTATATGAGCCCTTCCTGATCCAGGAAGGCTACATCAAGCGTACCGCG
The DNA here is from genome assembly GCF_026278245.1 of Pontibacter kalidii. Classification (NCBI taxonomy): domain Bacteria; kingdom Pseudomonadati; phylum Bacteroidota; class Cytophagia; order Cytophagales; family Hymenobacteraceae; genus Pontibacter; species Pontibacter kalidii. The sequence continues at coordinate 4,795,187 of NZ_CP111079.1, forward strand.
CGTGGCCGTGAGGCAACCGAAGCTGCCTACAGGCACCTGGGCAAGATTCCGCCGCAGGAGATAGCCTCCGGTGGCTTGTTCAATCAACCGGAGTAAATAAACTGTTTGTGATAAAGTGAAAAAGCAGGCTCTGATGGGCCTGCTTTTTTTGTTAGCATCATTCAAAGATGATTACTGGATCATGTAAACATAAATCAGAAACTATTATCTTTTGATTTCTTCAGTGCCGTCAGGATAAACATGTGCTTATTCGTTGATGACTTCTCTTATTAGCTTTTTAAATGTTGCGATAGTCGCCTCTTCATTTTCATGTTTTACAATACTCTCAATTCTAATTAGCCTTTGACCAGCAACTCCTAGTATTCTATCCTTCCAGCCATCTTTCATCTTTTGCCGAGAATCTCGGTGGTAAGGACTGTCAAGCTCTATGAATCTAATAGCTCTAAAGTTGTCTTCGCTGTCAATTATGACACAATCTATAAGAGCTTTAAAGAAGTAATCCTTTTCTTCTTGAGTTAGATGATCTTTGACTGATTCAAAGTCTATTACTGCCGATAATGCAACGTTTGGGAACACCATAAAACTCTGAAAGATGTCTCTTACCGCGCGGTAGAAGAGGTATTCCTGTCTAGATTTGAATAGACTTATTCTGCCGTCATTTTCAATAATAAACTTGTTATACGTTACTTGAACCTCTTCTTGCTGAGAATGGCCTATTATGTTAGGCTTCGACTCTTCATAGTGTTGGATTATTTGGCAACATATTTCTTCCTCTGGAAATAGCTGGGCAAAGTTCAAAGCTTTTTCGATATCATAAGTAGCTTCTAATTCAGCTATCTTGACAACAAGCCTTTTATAGTCTTCTAGGTTGAGAGTGAAATTGTGTTTAGTTGAATGATAGAGTGTATAAAAGTCTTGGAGATAATACTTGAAGCTTGGGTTCTGATTCTGTAAAGTATTACTAAGTAATTCTATTATTAAGTACTGATTAATAAACGAGCTTAATCTTGGGTCATCAAAAATTAAACTACACTTTTTCTGGTCCTTGAATATGGTTATTAACTTCTCCCAGTCTTTATTGCTTACAAGTTGATAAATAATATCAGGATCAAAGGGAGGTGGTTTCATGACAGAAGTATGATATCTTAGAAGAGATGTTATTCACCTACAGAGCATACGTTGGTACTGCTGCAGATATAAAAGCAATATATTTAATAATTGGAATACTTGGAAGGTAGCTTGTGATTATATTGATAATAGCATCGGACCTTTTTCTCCCTAACTTTGTTCTTCTGAAAGAATAGCTTCCAAAGTATAAAGCGGCACCAAGTATAAATTGAGCAAAGAGAAGTATACATACCTCATCAAGCAGAAGGCCAGCGAACTGGGCTTTATGTACTGCGGCATTTCCAAGGCGGATTTTCTGGAAGAGGAGGCGCCCCGGCTGGAGCGTTGGCTGAACCAGCGCATGCACGGGCAGATGCACTACATGGAAAACCACTTCGACAAGCGCCTCGATCCGCGCTTGCTCGTAGATGGCGCCAAGTCAGTGGTGTCGCTGCTGCTCAACTATTACCCGGAGAAGGAGACGCAGCAGGAGGAGGAGGAAACCTACAAGATATCGAAGTACGCCTACGGCACCGATTACCACTTCGTGATAAAGGATAAGCTCAAAACGCTGCTGAGTTACATCAACGAAGAGATAGGGGAGGTGGGCGGCCGCTGCTTCGTAGACTCTGCCCCGGTGCTCGACAAGGCCTGGGCGAAGAAAAGCGGGCTGGGCTGGGTTGGCAAGAACTCTAACCTGATCACGCCGCAGGTAGGCAGCTTCTACTTCATCGCCGAGCTCATCATCGACCTGGAGCTGGAGTATGACGGGCCCATTAAAGACTACTGCGGCTCCTGCACCCGCTGCCTCGATGCCTGCCCAACCAATGCCATTACAGAGCCTTACGTGGTGGACGGCAGCAAGTGCATCTCCTACTTCACGATAGAGCTGAAGGATCAGCTGCCGCAGGAGATGGACGGGAAGTTCGGGAACTGGGTGTTTGGCTGCGATATCTGCCAGGATGTGTGCCCCTGGAACCGCTTCAGCAAACCGCACAGTGAGCCCGCCTTTGCGCCGCACCCGCATCTGAAAGAGCTGAAGACCAGCGATTGGCAGGAGCTGACACATGAGGTGTTCTCACAGCTGTTCAAGAAATCAGCTGTGAAGCGCACCGGCTACAACGGCCTGATGCGCAACATCCGCTTTGTGCAGGGCACCCCGGAAGAAGAGAAATAAACTCAGACCTGGTGCTTCAGGAAAACACGGTTAAGGATGATCAGGTATACACCTGAGAACTGGTCGTAGCACCATTGCTTTAGTTGCTCAATTTCCTCCTTCACGAGTACTTTAAAAGCCTTGCGCAGCTCCTTTTCAAACAACATCTTATCGAAGCTGACCTTCACTAAGATTGTTTTAACGTATTCCAGCATTTTTGTGAATAGTAAGCTATTTTCATAGTATGGTTATACTTACGGGCAAAATTTTAAATGGTCGTGCCGTCTCGTTATAATCATATTTAACATAAGCAAAACCTTGAATTTTGTTCATAAAGTATAACGTTCCCTCAGGCGGTCTCGCCTCTGTCAGAAGCCATCGGTTCCTGCCGTTATACTTTTGCCACCGGCTGCGGCGTTTTATAGAATGGCGCAACAGCTAACGCACAGAAAACGGCACTGCCAGCAGCTAAAGCCAATTTTGCGACCTTGCGCGCCTTTATCCTAAGAACGTGGTTCCTACCGAAAAAGTATTAAATTTGCCCTTGTACCCCTTAGCGACTTGCCGCAGCGCAGCGGCCCTGAACCATGCGAGCCTTAACTCTGACCCTTATGCTTTGCCTCCTACTGCTTGTGCCGGCCCTGGCGCAGCAGATAGCTATTGAGCTGGGTAAGAGTTCGCTGCCGCTAAACCAGTACTACACTATCTCGGTAAGGCTGCAGAATCAGCAGCTGCAGGAGTATACTTCTTTCCCCGAGATTGAAGGCTTTAAAAAGAGCAACAAATATTCCTCCACCAAGACCATCATCACCGGCGGTACCACCACCACTATTCTGACCATTACCCAGAACTATGCCGCCCTCGATGAAGGCGTTTATACATTAAAGCCTTTCACGATGAAGGTGAACGGGCAGACCCTGCAGTCGGAGGGGATGGTGATCAACGTGACGGAGATGCAGGCCGATGTGCCGCAGGATGCCAACCTGCCCCCCAATATGATTTTGCCGGAGGAGGAGCAGGTGCAGCCGGAGCAGGAGGCCGAGTTCGTGGACAGGGAGGATAACGCTTTCCTGACGCTGTATACTGATAAGGAGGAGGTTTTTGTGGGGGAGGGCGTAAACGTGGCCCTATACTTTTACCTGGCTGAGCAGGACCAGCGCCTGCTGGATTTTTACGATTTCGCGAACCAGATGAACGGCATTCTGCGGCAGCTGAAGCAGTCGCACGTGTGGGAGGAGACCTTTGACTTTACGGAGATAACCCCCGAAAACGTAACGGTGCAGGGCGAGCCCTACCTGCGCTTTAAGCTCTACGAGGCCGTGCTGTACCCCATTATGGCCAAGCCGCTAGTATTTCCGCAGCTCAGGCTCCGGATGATAAAGTATAAGGTGGCCAAGAACCCGACGCTGCTCACCGAGGACCGGCAGGAGGGCCACAAGACGTTTTTCTCCAGGCCGCGCGAGGTGCAGGTAAAGGAGCTGCCGCCGCACCCGCTGCGCGATGTGGTAGCCGTGGGCGATTACCGCTTGCAGGAGCGCCTGTCGCAGGAGGTGGTGCCCGTGAACAAGACCTTTAACTACGTGTTTCAGGTGGAGGGCACCGGGAACCTGGACGCCATTATGCCGCCAGACCCCTCAGCGCCGGCAGGGCTGGAGTTTTACCCGCCCGATGTGCAGCAGGAAGTTACCCGGCGCGCAGGCACGGTCATGGGTTCCAAACGTTTTGCCTACACCATCATTGCCCGCGAAGCAGGGGTGTATAACATGAGCCGGAAAATGGAGTGGGTATACTTTAACCCCGCCACGGCCGCCTACGACACGCTGCGGCCAACCCTGCAGGTGCACGTAACCGGGGCCCCCGACAACGACGCCCTGGTGATGTCGCGGGACCTGGGTTCTTTCTACAAAATCATCAATAACGAAGACAACACACTGGTAAGCGTGCATCTGTTTAACGAGATTAAGCGCTACACCAACATCATTTTGCTGGTGCTGCTGGGCGTGTCTGTCTTTATATTTATAAAGCGATAATTATGAGTAATTCTTACGGAAAGCTTTTTCGGATAACAACCTTCGGCGAGTCGCACGGAGCGGCAGTGGGGGTGATAGTAGATGGCTGCCCGGCCGGACTGGACATTAGCCTGGAAGAGATACAGCAGGCTTTGGACCGCCGCCGCCCCGGCCAATCCGACATTACCACCCCTCGCAAGGAGGAAGACAAGGTCACCATCCTTTCGGGGGTGTTTGAGGACAAAACCACAGGCACGCCCATCGCCATGGTGGTGAACAACAAAGACCAGCATAGCCACGACTACAGCCATATAGCCCAGGCTTTCCGCCCGTCCCACGCCGATTATACCTATACGGCTAAGTACGGCACCCGCGACCACCGTGGTGGCGGGCGCAGCTCGGCCCGCGAGACCGTAGCGCGCGTGGCAGCCGGTGCGCTGGCTGCAAAGCTGCTGCAGCACTACGGCATTACGGTGCAGAGCTACGTGTCGCAGGTGGGAAGTATAAAGCTGCGCAAGCCCTACCAGGAGCTCGACCTGAGCCAGATAGACTCGAACAAAGTACGCTGCCCCGACGGCCAAACGGCAGCCCGCATGATTGGCGTGGTGGAAGAGGCCCGCGACAGCCTCGACACCATCGGCGGTGTGGTGAGCTGTGTGGTGAAAGGCGTGCCTGCCGGCTTGGGTGAGCCTGTCTTTGATAAGCTGCACGCCGAGTTGGGCAAGGCCATGCTAAGTATAAACGCCGTGAAGGGCTTTGAGTACGGCAGTGGTTTCGAAGGCGTGAAAATGCGGGGTTCCGAGCACAACGACCAGTTTTATACCGACGAGCAGGGAAACATCCGCACCCGCACCAACAACTCCGGCGGCATACAGGGCGGTATCAGCAATGGGCAGGACATCTACTTCAACGTGGCCTTTAAGCCCGTGGCTACCATCCTGCAGCCCCAGACAACCATAAACGACGCCGGGGAGGAGATAACCCTGCAGGGCAAAGGCCGCCACGACCCCTGCGTGCTGCCCCGGGCCGTGCCTATCGTGGATGCCATGGCCGCGCTGGTGATAGCCGACTTCCTGCTGCGCCAGAAGGCAAACAAAGTATAAGCTCAGTCCTTTTTGACTTCCTGCTCTTTTAGAAGGCCTCTGGCGCGTTTTTTACTTGCGCGGGAGGCCTTTTTCTTTTTGCCGCCAATAGAAACGCCCAGCAGCTTCACATCGCTGGGCACCATGTAGCGACGCTGCTGCTGGCGCATGGTCTGCTGCAGGCCGTATGTTGCATTGGCTTCCGCATCCATAGCCCGCATCTTCGTAAGATCCTTTTCCTCTAGCGGCCCCAGATCCACCTCCGGCTTTTGCTCCCTGGGCAGGTTCAGTTTCGAGACAGCCTCACGCAAGTCGCGCTCCGTGGCCCAGGGCATCACGTCTACGGTGGGTAGCTCGGTGGGGCTTTCGAGGAGATGGAGAAGTGTGGAGTAGCTGTTGCCCGTGAAAGTTTCGGGGAGGAGGAAGTACTGTCGCCGGTAACCCAGCGCGGCCACTACCACACTATCGCCGGGGAGCACCGGCAGCGAGAAAAAGCCTCTTGGACCGGTATGGGTGCCCCGGTTTGTATTCGGCACAAATACGGCCACATTAGCCATGCCTGTTGCGCTGTCTCCCGCCACCACCAACCCAGATAGCTGCACCACCTGCTTTTGCTGCTGCGCCGCTGCTTTCCCTGGCCAAAGGATGGCACACAGAAGTATAAAAGACAGGCAGCCAATAAGGCGGAAGGGGTTGTTTTTCATAGCCAAGGTAGCAGGTGCTTCAGGATAAGACGCAGTATAAATATAATAAAATAAGTATAATTATATGTAACGCGCTCATACTTTGAGGTATTGCCTGCGGGGCTGCGGCTAACTGAAAAGTATTGGTTTAGCTGAACGTGCTGTCCGGCACGTAGCCCCAACGCGCCAGCTCCTCCAGGTGGTGTATGGGCCGGCAGCAGCCATCTTCTGCCAGAGACTTGGAAGTAGCTTTTGTAGTACCGAATCTAACCGTCCATGCCCCATTTCACCTCACCCCAACCCTCTCCTAGAAACAGGAGAGGGAGTTTATACTTACTCCTTTCCCTATCATCTCGAGCAGGGCGAGAGATCTATCCGGTATTCTAAAGAGATCTCTCCCAAAGGTCGAGGTGACAGTAAGGCAGCAGCTATCGAATCTGAACCCAGTCTTTCCGTTGAGCGCCTTGTGAGATCCGGTGCTCAACTTGTTGAGCAGCCGTAGCGCAGCGGAGGCAGGAGGGAACACAGCGCGATGCGGGAAGACGAGCCCTCTCGGGCTTGAGAGCAGAATGCATGAGATGAAACGGTAGGTTTGTGGAAACTAGAGGATCAGCAGTAGCTACAAAGTATAGCTTGTGTCAAAATGCAGGAAGCAGCGGCTAAGAAAGTATAAGCAAAGAATAAAGTCTGGCACAAGTATAAACCGGTAAGTATAAAAGTGTGGCTCGTGCGGATTACAAATCCGCGGCTATTATACTTCCGGATTGCAAATCCGAAAGAGCGGAAGCGAGTATGGCTCTGCGTGCCAGTCGGGTTGGAAACCCAACAAATAAAAAGACACGGGCTGCAAGCCCGCGGCAGCGTGGAAAGTATAAAGTATAGCAGCAAGTATAAAAGTATAGCCAGAGCAAGTATGGCTTTTCAAGCCAGTCGAGTAAGAGAGTCGACACCTACTGTAGGATATAAGTCTGAAGATTCGCGCCAGGAAAGAACTTGCGCCAAATGAAGTGGATGAAAAGAAGTCAGGAATAGCATTACACTTTCACTATATGCCTGAATCACCACCTGAATTTTATACTTTACAGAATCCACTGAAAACAAAACAGCCGCCCTTGCAAAGCAAAGGCGGCTGTTTTTATACGTTATACTTCGCTTAGAAAAGCCTCAGGTGTACTACCAGGTACCATACCAGCGCCAGAATTGGCAGCAGGAACGGGATGGAGTAACGCAGGATATAGGCAAAGAAGGAAGGCATTTTGATGCCGGCGCTTTCGGCAATGGCCTTCACCATGAAGTTTGGCCCGTTACCGATGTAGGTGACGGCTCCGAAAAGCACGGCTGCCAGCGATATTGCCTCTAGCTGGATCAGTGTCTCCATGCCTGCGGCAGAGGTGCCCTCAGCAAACGTGCGCACATCAGCCACGCTGCCCTGCGACAGGTCGAACTTAGCCATGGCCAGCGACAGGAAGTTAGCGTAGGTTGGGGCATTGTCCAGGAAGCCGGAGAGCGAGCCGGTGGCCCAGTACAGGAAGCTTGGGGTGATATACTTGGCAAACTCAGGAGATGAGGCAATCTGAGCGGAAAGCTGCAGGGCCGGCATCATGGTAAAGAAGATACCGAAGAACAGGAATACTACCTCCAGGATAGGGTGGAAGTTAAAGTGGTTTCCGGCCAGGGCAGTCTTGCTGGAGAAACGATAGCACATAAAGGCAGCGGAAAGCTGAATGATCTCACGCAGGAAAGAAATTTTGGTGCCATCGTAGTAGATGTGCGGCAGTCCCTCCACCACGTTCGGATCCAGGAACACGGCGCCAATGATGATGGCCAGCCAGAAGATGTTGCGCTTACCGGAGAAGTGGAATTCCGTCTTCTCGTTATTTCTGGCAACTACCTCCGGGTTAGGTGTAAACACTGTCTCCTTGTTCCGGCGGTCAACCAGGAAGAACATCAGGCAAAGCAGCGTGATACTCAGGAACCAAGGGGTGATCAGGTGCTCCAGCGTCCAGAAGAACGGTACGCCCTTGATAAAGCCGATGAACAGGGGAGGATCTCCGAGTGGTGTGAGCAGGCCGCCGGCGTTGCTTACGATAAAAATGAAGAAGACGATATGGTAAGGTTTGATGCGGTGGTTGTTGAGCCTGATGAAGGGGCGGATAAGCAGCAGCGAAGCACCTGTTGTGCCGATGATGCTTGCCAGAACGGCTCCAACTGCCACCAAAGCCACATTCATGAGCGGCGTGGCATTGGCATTCACATTCAGGTAGATACCGCCCGCGGCAATATAAAGTGAGCTGAGCAGTACCGCAAACGTAATGTATTCTGCCGCTGTGTGCGCTGGCATGTGTACGTCGCCCAGTACAAACAGGTAGTAGGCCAGCACGGTCAGGCCGAGCACGACGGCCACGGTTTTGTAGTTATGCTCCCAGAAATGACCGAAGAAGATTGGTCCGGCAGCGATCATACCGATCAGAATCAGAAACGGTACGATCAGGAACAAGGGTAAGGCGTGCTGAGCTTGAGCCAGTAGTATAAAGTTGTTTAGCATGGTTTGGATTAGTGCTGTGTTAGATTTTGCTTGCAGCACAAAGATACATTTTCTGCACTAAATAGCTAGGCTTTGTGAGCTCCTGATTGCATAATTAATGTACCTACATGGAGCAGCAGCAGCAGTGACCAAAGCTTGTTCCTGTTAAATTATACTTTACCCACAATGCTTCAAAAGCAGGAATCGCAAAGTGGTTCGGGCTTTGCGATTCCTGCTTTTGAAGCTCCTGAATTGTACTACTTCTCCTCCCGTAGCTGTGCCGTATCCATTGTTAGCACGGGTATGTCCTCGTCTTTTATCACATCCGGCTCCTGCCCGTGGTTGGCTCCCGTGCCTGTGTCATCCTTCACTTTCGCTTTCAAAGACTTCTGTTGTCTTCCTTGTCCTTTGTGCTCTCTTTCATGCTTTGCTTATTTTTGTGGTCATAAATTTGATTCCTGTAAGTCCAACTTTTTCTAGCTCATCCCAGACTTAAAATAAACCACCCGGATACCCTGTGTTACAGCTGCCGGGCTTTGTAACTTTAAACTAACGACAAGGCTACAGTTGGTAGATGTGCGCAGGATTTATACTTATGAATAGCATAAAAACACTTACTGTGTTATCTGGTTATGACCAGAAGGTTTGTGGAAGTGCTGTGTTTTATACTTACAGACGGAGGCAGGAGCAGCATCACTGGAGCAGGAGCGGCAAGCATATGCACTTGTCGCAAATAATGCCTAATTTTGGAAACTTAATGCAATACCTACAGGTTTTAACATTAAACAGCGTAATATCATGTTAGAAAATAAAGAAAAGATGGTCTCTGTATACGCGGAGGCGAACCCGAACCCCGAGTCGATGAAGTTTGTGATGAACGTGCAGATGCTGCCCGATGGCCAGAGCGTAGATTATCCCGATGTGGAGAGCGCACTGGAGTCGCCGCTGGCGCAGGAGCTGTTCAACTTCGACTACGTTTCACGTGTGTTTATTGCAAGCAACTTCGTAACCGTGACCAAGAGCGCCGACCTGGAGTGGGTAAAGATCATCCCGGAGCTGCGTACGTTCCTGAAGTCTTACGTAGAGGCTGGCGGGCCCATCTTTAACGAAGGATTCTCTGCCGCCAAGTCGCAGCCTGCCGACGCTGGCCACGGCGAGGCATCAGCTGAGGACACTGAGATCTCTAAAAAGGTGATTGACCTGCTGGAGAACTACGTGCGCCCTGCTGTGGAGCAGGACGGCGGTAACATCACCTTTAAGTCTTACCACGATGGGGTGGTAACCGTGCACCTGCAAGGCTCTTGCAGCGGCTGCCCTTCCGCCACCGTAACCCTGAAGGCTGGTATCGAGAACCTGCTCAAGCGCATGGTACCGGAAGTAAAAGAAGTTGTTGCCGATGGCGTAACGGTCTAACCGCACCAACGCATAAAGTATAAAAACAGCCAGCCCCTGATCAGGGTTGGCTGTTTTGCTTTCAGAGCTTTTTTACAGCTCAATGTTTAGCCACCTCCTAAAACCAGAAAAGCCCGAAGCGTTTGCTCCGGGCTTTTCTGGTTTGTGCTGCTGTTACTTAGCGAACTTTCTGGGCTACCTGCGGTGTAGCTACAGGCTGCTTGGTATCCTCCTTAATCGTATCTACTACAATTGGCGTAGCGATGAACAGGGAAGAATAAGTACCGGCCAACACACCGATGATCATAGCCAGTGAGAAGCCGCGCAGTACTTCCCCACCGAAAAGGAACAGGATCACTACTACCAGGAACAGGGTCAGGGAAGTAATGACAGTACGGCTGAATGTGCTGATCAGGGCTGGGTTAACAATCTGCCTGATTGTTGCGCGTGGATTATCCTGCATGTACTCCCGCACACGGTCGAAGATTACCACCGTGTCGTTGATAGAGAAACCGATGATGGTCAGTACCGCCGCAATGAACACCTGATCCATCTCGTAAGAAATGCCAAACAGGTTCAGGATAGAGAACACTGAGATGATCATCAGGGCATCGTGGAGGAGGGCAACTACACCGCCCAGCGAGAACTGCCACTTCCTGAAACGGAACATCACATAAATAAATATACCAGCCAGTGCTAACAGTACCGCGATCAAGGCAGTATTCTGGATATCGTCAGCCATCGTGGCACCCACTTTAGCTGAGCTCAGGATCTGCGGGTTCAGGCTGCTGTATTCCTGTAGTCCCTGCTCCAGTGCCGTTTTCACCTGCGTATCGGCCTCTGTGCTCTCGTCATCGGCCAGCCAGCTGGTAATCACTTTAACACGGTTAGAGGCACCAAACGTCTTCACCTCCGTGCCTGCCTGCTGGAAGTCGTCCATAAGCGTGGAGCGTATGTCAGAGGCCGGAACAGCCTTGTCAAGCTCAATCACGTAAGAGCGGCCACCTGTAAAGTCTATACCCAGGTTTGGCCCTTTAATAGCCATGGCTATGAAGCCGAACGCGATAACTGCAATAGAGAAGGCATACGCTGGCTTTCTAAGTTTCATGACATCGAACTTCACGTTGCGGAACATCTTATCGGCAAGCGAAGAGGAGAAAGACAGTTTGCCGGCCTTCTTTAAGGTGCGTTCTACCAGCAGTCTTGAGATGAATACGGAGGTGAAGAAAGACGTTACGATACCGATCATCAGCGTAATGGCGAAGCCTTTCACCGGACCGGAACCGAAGAAGTATAAGATAAAGCCTACAATGAACGTGGTTACGTTGGCATCAAAGATAGTGCTGAAGGCTTTGCCGTAGCCGGCGTCTATAACGGCGCGTATGTTAAGGCCTTTGGCAGCCTCCTCCCGCATACGCTCGAAAATAAGCACGTTCGCATCCACGGCCATACCCAGTGTCAGTACGATACCGGCAATACCTGGCAGCGTCAGCGCGGCGCCAAACTGGGCCAGTACACCAAGTATAAAGAATACGTTGAAAAGCAGGGCAAGGTCAGCAATAAAGCCACCGCGTGCGTAGTAGGCGACCATGAAGATCACCACGATCAACAGGCCAGCCAGTGTAGAGATCAAACCCTGGTTGATAGCCTCCTGGCCCAGGGACGGACCAACGATGGCTTCCTCCACAATACGGGTTGGAGCAGGCATTTTACCGGCCTTCAGGATGTTGGCAAGGTCTTGTGCCTCGTCAATGGTAAAGTTACCGGAGATAGAGGAGTTGCCGCCTGTGATCTCGCCCTGTACTACCGGGGCAGAGTATACATAGTTGTCCAGCACGATGGCTACCTGGCGGCCAATGTTGTCACCTGTCAGGCGTGCCCACTTTCTGGCGCCGGTCGGGTTCATGGTCATGCTGATCTCCGGACGGCCTGCCTGGTCAAAGTCCTGACGGGCATCGTTGATCACATCGCCGCTCAGCGGAGCTTTGCCGTCACGACCTTTCTTGATGGCATAAAGCTCTACAAACGCCTGGCCTCTGTCGCCCTCCAGCGGCTTCACGCTCCACAGGAACTTCATGTTCGGAGGCAGCATAGAACGCACGTCGGCACGGTTGAACAGCTCGTTGATGGTGGCTGTGTCGCGTACGTTGGCACCGATACCGCCTGGCATCGCTGTGAACAGATTCGCCAGTACGCCTCCCTGCTGGTCAAGGGCGGCAGTATCCGCCTGCTCGGCGGCTGTGTCGGTTGGTGTGGTAGCGGCAATAGCGGCAGAGTCTGTGGCGGCGGCTTGTGCCAGTACGTCTTCTGTGGCCGTGTCAGCGGCAACCGGTGCTTTGGTGGCGGCGGCTCTAGCGCCACGCAGGTTCAGTTTGCCGGCGCGCTGCAGCTCGTCCAGGTGCTGGCCTACCTGCATCAGGTATGGGTTAAACTCCTGTGGTGTCCATACTTCCCAGAACTCCAGGTTCGCCATGCCTTGCAGCAGGTTGCGCACACGGTCAGGGTTGTCTACGCCCGGAAGCTCAATCTGAATACGGCCGGTGCCTTTCAGGCGCTGGATGTTTGGCTGTGTCACGCCAAAGCGGTCGATACGCGTACGCAGGATGTTGAAAGAGCGGTCGATGGCGTCATCTACCTCCGCCTGGATTACGTCGACCACCTCCTCGTTAGTAGACTCGTAGCTGATCTTGCCACGGTTCGCCGTGTTAGAGAAGATGCGGCTCAGGCGGCCTTCCGGCTCGATTTCGCGGTAAGCCTGGGCAAACAGCGTCGTGAAACGCTCCTGGCTGTTGCGCTGCATTTCCTTGGCGCGGTCCAGCGCTTTGAGGAAGTTAGGGTCTTTGCTGTTGCCAGACATAGACCTCACGATCTCTACAGGCGATACTTCCAGTACCACGTGCATACCACCTCTCAGGTCAAGGCCCAGTCCGAGCTCTTTTTCCTTTACCTCCTGGTAGGTCATGCCCATGAACACGGGCTCCTTCCACATGGAGTCGAGGTACGTTTGCTTTTTGGCTAGATCAACGTTGCCCTGCGCGTCTGTGGCATAAGCTTCCGCTTTTTCCTGCACGCTGTTGGCAACGAATGAGAACGACAGAAAGTAAAGGCAGAGTGCCGATACGATCAACGTCAGAACGATAATTAACGATTTGTTCCGCATTGTTTAAGTAAAAGTATGAATTAATTGATTGTTGGGTACAAAATACGTTTCCCCCCTCAGGGACTCTTAAATAACTATAATGATGTCTGGTGCGTTCCGTTGACTGCCGGATACAGCAGTACGGAGGCCTGGAGTTAGCAGGGGAAAGAGAAAGGAAAGGGGGCAGCCTACGGGGCGTTGGGCTGTACGGTAGTTGGTAAGATACGGGCAGCAAAACCAGCCCCCGGAGGTACGGCCGTGTAGGCTGCAGGCAGCAGCGCAGTGGCTGTACGCGCAAAGGCCGGTTGCTGCGGAAGCGGCTCCAGGTCTTGCTGCAGGTTCTTAAGGGCTACAAAAGAGGTGGTGCCCTCCAGCGATACTTTCTGCTTTACACGCGTTTTCTCCGCATCCGTGGCAGGAGTTAGCTCGGTGTTCTTTTGCTGCGCCGCACCAGTGGCCGAGGTATATGCCATCACCTCCTGCCCGTTGAGCATAAGCGCCCACAGCAGGGTTAGAGACATCAGCAGATGCCGTAGGTGGCTGGATATGTTTCTGGCTTTTGGCATGTATAACCGCAAATATGAAATCTTTTCTGTTAAAAAAGAAAAATTTAACGGTTTACCTCAATAAATCGCTTCACATCCTGCTTCTTGCCGATAAGCAGCAGAATATCTGAAGGGTAAATAATGGTATCAGCTTTGGGCACACCGATGATGTGCTCTACCTGGGTGGGCTTGCCGTCCTGTATCTCCTCAAAAAAGCGCTTGATGGTGATCAGGTTCAGGTTATACTTCTCGCGGAGCGATATTTTGGCCACGCTGCGGTTGGCGATGTTGCGCGGCGCGTTAATCTCCACGATCTCATAGTTGTCCGGCAGCGGCAGGAACGTGCGGATGCTGGGCTGCAGCAGGCGCTCGGCCACGGTTTTACCTACCTCTCCCTCTGGCGAAAGGATCTCCTGCACCCCCATTTTCTCGAGGATGCGGCGCTGCTGCTTGTTGGAGGCACGGGTAATCACACGCTTCACGTTCAGCTCCTGCAGGTTGGCTGTGGCGATCAGCAACGCCTCAAAATCCTCCCCTATGGCCACCACCACCGCGTCCATGTCTTGTATGTTCTGCGCCTCCAGGGCGCGGATATCGGTGGCGTCCAGGGCCACGGCATAGGCTACCTGGTCTTTAATGGCCTCCACATGGTCCTCGTCGTAGTCGATGGCGATTACCTCGGCGCCGCGCTCTGCCAGCGTGGTGGCTATGGAGTGGCCGAAGATACCCAGGCCGATGACCGCAAATTTGCTCCTCATGCTTTTATCTTAGCGTTTAGGTAGGTGGTGAGCACCTCCAGCCCGCGCTCAAAATTGGCGTTGTTCGGGATGATGATGTCCGCGTCGTTTTTGTATGGCTTGATGTATTTCTCGTAGGTAGGGGCCACGTGGTTGGTATAGCGGTATAGCACGTCGTCCAGGTCGTAGCCGCGCTCTATTTTGTCGCGCACGATGCGGCGCTGCAGCTTAATGTACTCCTTCGCGTCGATGTATACTTTCAGGTCCAGCAGGTTGGCGATCGCCTCAAAATAAAACACGAAGATGCCCTCCACCACCACAATAGGGGCTGGCCTGAACTCCAGCTGTCGTGGCACTACATCGGGGTTGTTAAAGGTATACTCCTGGCGGTAAACGGTCTCGCCCTGGCTTACCTTCAGGATATCATGAGCGTAGGCCTCGTCGTCGATGCAGGAGGGCAGGTCGAAGTTGATCACCCCGTTGAGGTCTGCAGTCTGGTGCTCGCGCGGCTTGTAATAGTTGTCCTGCGAGATCAGGCAAACGTGCTCCGGGGCAAACGAGGTAAGCAGCTTGTTTAAAAAAGTAGTTTTTCCTGAAGCACTACCTCCTGTAATCCCGACGATGAATGGCTTTTGCATTAGAAGGCTTTGGTTTCAGACCACAAAAATAAAACATTAGCAGCTACTTGGCTAATCCGGCGCGTTATTTTTATACTTCCAGGCTTTTCAGGAAGCTCACCAGCTCCTCAGTGGCGCGGCCGCGGTGGCTGATGGCGTTCTTCTCCCCGGCGCTCATCTGGGCGAAGGTGCGGTCGTGGCCGTCGGGCACGAACACCGGATCGTAGCCGAAGCCTTTGTCGCCTTTCCAATCGGTGGCTATACTTCCTGTTACGATGCCCTCGAACTGGTGCTGCTGCCCGTCCAGGATCAGGGTGATGCTGGTACGGAAGCGGGCGCGGCGGTTTGGCTGCCCCTGCAGGCTATCCAGCAGCTTGTTTATGTTGTCTGCGTCGGAGCGCTGCGGACCGGCATAGCGTGCCGAATATACACCGGGCTCTCCGTTCAGCGCCTCCACCTCCAGACCGGTATCGTCGGCAAAGCAGCTCACGTGGTAGTTATTCCACACATACTCCGCCTTCTGGCGCGAGTTGCCCTCCAGTGTGTCCTGCTCCTCGGCCAACTCCTCGTTGCAGCCAATGTCCTGCAGGGTCAGCAGTTCATACTTGCCCTCCAGCATCTGGCTCACCTCGGCCAGCTTGTGGCGGTTATTGGTGGCAAAGCAGAGTTTCTTCATTTTAGGTATTCGTTAACAGTTGTTGTAGTATGATGTTGAGGGGCGTTATACTTCGTTTTGGCCGGGTCTAAAAACTAGCTACTATTAACCAGCAACTATTATTCTACAGCAAGTACGCGGCTACCTCATCCGGCTGCAGCACTACCTGCACGCGCTCGCGCAGCGTGGTAGCCAACGAGTAGCCGGTGTAGGTGGCGGCGATCGGGTAGAGCGGGTGATGGCGGTCTACAAGGGTGGCTACCTCCACCTTCTTCGGGTTCTGTGGCAGAAAAGCATCTAACGTATAGGCCAGCGTTTTGCCAGTATTCAGCACGTCGTCTACCAGCACCACCACCTTGCCCTCCAGGTTTATACTTTGGGGCTGCAACTGCACCGGCTCCTGCAGCGGCGTGTCTTTGTTTAGTGTAACCTGCAGCAGCTGCACTTTTAAAGGCGATATTTGCTGCAGCTGCGCCGCCAGGTGCTCGGCCAGGGTGTAACCGTTGGGGTGGATGCCGGCCAGCACCAGCTCCTGTTCCTCAAAGTTGCGCTCGTAAATCTCGTAGGCAATGCGCTTTACCTTTTGCTCTATCTGGCTGCGGTCCAGTATCAGGTTCTGCTGCTTATATTCTGGTGTCATAGGGTATGGTTCTGGCTTTGGTGGCGCGGCAAACAGGGCCGCTAAGGCAAATTTAAAAAGATAATTAGATTGGCCGCAGCTTTTGGCGGAAGCGTAAAATAATTTGGTGCATAGCGTTTTACTTTCAGAAAATGTTGTTAAATTTGCAGTCCGATTCAGAAATTAAGGTTATTTAACGTTTACGATAATGAAAAAAGGCATTCACCCAGAGTACAGACAGGTGGTTTTCCAGGATATGACAAGTGATTTCAAATTTATCACTCGTTCTACTATGACTTCTGACGAGACTATCACGATGGAAGATGGTAAAGAGTATCCGGTAATCAAAGTGGAGGTTTCTTCTGCTTCCCACCCGTTCTACACTGGTAAAAACATCTTCGTGGATACCGCTGGACGTGTGGAGAAATTCAACACCCGTTACAAGAAAAAATAAGCGGTTTATTCCGGTTAAAACGTTTCAGGAAAAGTCTTCCCAATTTAGTTTGGGGAGACTTTTTTAGTTTCCCCCTCGTAGACGAAAAAAGCAGCCTGGCAGCAGGACGTGGTGTTGTACGCACACGCGCAGCGCCACGCGTACCTAGGTCCCTTACATCCCGAAATATTACCGCGTTATAAGGGGTTTTATGCATTTTTAAGGAGAAGTTTTATACTTTTGCAGAATGAATTTCATCCTCTTTGATGACGCCATTATCCGGCAGGACCTGCTGCCGTTGACTTTCACCAGGCCGGTGGCCGAGGTGCGCGTGGGTATCCTGACAATAGCAGAAAAATGGGCCAGGCACTTAGGTGGCACGGGCGCCTACCTGACGCAGCCATACTTGCAGCCAAAGTATACAGCCGGCGCGGGCCAAAGCCTCTACATCAACGGCGCCGTTGTCCCGGATGCGGAGCTGGCAGCAGCCGTGCGCGGGCTGAAGCCGGGCGAGGCGCTTCGCCACAACGGCCTGCTGATCGCCCTCCACAGCGATAACCTCATGTTTGAGACCCCGGAGGAACTGGCCAACTATACTTCTGCCAACGCGAAGGCGTACGACAATTGCACCGTGATCCGGGATGTATGGGATATCTTCCTGCAGAACGGCAATCAGATCCGCAGCGATTATACCTTGGTTACCGCCGGGCGGCAGAGCCAGCCCATCAACGACAGGTACACCATGGTGTACAACGAGGAGAACATCTTCGTGGAGGAGGGCGTGAAGATCCGGGCGGCCATCCTGAACGCGGAGAACGGCCCCATCTACCTGGGCAAAAACTCGCAGGTGCATGAGGGGGCCGTTATAAAAGGACCTTTCGCGCTGGGTGAGGAAAGCAATGTGAACGTGGGCGGCAAAATGCGCGGCGACGTGAGCATCGGCCCGTTCTGCAAGGTGGGCGGCGAGGTGGCGGCCTCCGTGATCTTTGGCTATACGAACAAAGGCCACGAGGGCTACCTGGGTAACTCCGTGCTGGGCGAGTGGATCAACATCGGTGCCGATACCAACACCTCGAACCTGAAGAACAACTACGCCGAGGTAAAAGTATGGAACTACGCCAAAGGCAGTTTTAAGAGCTCAGGCCAGCAGTTCTGCGGCCTCATTATGGGCGACCACAGCAAGTGCGGCATCAATACCATGTTCAATACCGGCACAGTGGTGGGCGTGAGTGCCAACATCTACGGTCCGGGTTTTCCGCGTCAGTTTATCCCTTCGTTTAGCTGGGGCGGGGCGGCTGGTTTTGTAACCTTCCAGTTGCCAAAGGCGATGGAGCTGGCCGAGAAGGTCATGTCGCGCCGCAACCTGCACTTTGGCGAAACAGAGCAAAACATCTTCCAATACATCTTCGAGCAGGGCGAGCAGTACCGTATCTGGGACAAGAAAGTATAAGATTATCTGACAAACATTGGAATAAAGGACAAAAGACAAAGGAGTTGCGCGCAAGTGCTGTCTTTTGTCCTTTGTCTTTTATCTTTGTATTGACTCTCAAATCATAACCTTTAACTCCGCACGTGCAGTTCTCTCAGATCATAGGTCATCAGGAAGCAAAAGCTTTGTTGCTCAAATCAGTGCAACAGAACCATGTGGCGCATGCGCAGCTGTTTCTGGGGCAGGAGGGAAGCGCGAACCTGGCGCTGGCGCTGGCCTATGCCACCTACATCAACTGCGAGGACAAACAGCCCGGCGATTCATGTGGAACATGCAGCAGCTGCGTGAAGATGAACAGGCTGGTGCACCCCGACTTTAACTTCGTGATGCCGGTGACGGCCACCAAAACCGTGAGCAAGGATGCGCTGAGCAGCAAGTTCATGAACGAGTGGCGCGAGTTTATACTTGCCAGCCCCTACCAGGGCCTGAACGAGTGGATGCAGCACATCGGGGCAGAGAACAAGCAAGGGGCTATCTCCAAGGACGAAAGCCGCCAACTGGTAAAGCTGGTGTCGCTGAAGGCCTTTGAGGGCAACTATAAGATCGTGGTGATCTGGCTGCCCGAGCTGATGCACCCTTCTGCGGCCAATGCCCTGCTGAAGCTGCTGGAGGAGCCGCCCGCCCAGACGCTGTTCCTGCTGGTAGCGCAGGCGGCCGAGAAGCTGCTGGCCACCATTACCTCGCGCACACAGATCGTGCAGGTGCGTAACTTTACCGAGCAGGAGGTGGTGCAGTATGTGCAACAGAAGTATAACCTGGAGGCTGACCGCGCCGCGCAGGTAGCGCAGTTGGCAGAGGGCAGCCTGAACGCCGCCGCCAAGCTCACCAGCGAGATCAGCAGCGACTACTTCACTTTCTTCACCGAATGGATGCGCCACTGCTATGGCTACAAGTTTAGCAACCTGGTGGAGATGAGCGAGGACTTTCAGAAGCTGGGGCGTGAGAACCAGAAGAATTTCCTGCTCTACGCGCTCAACCTGTTCCGAAAGGTGATGTTGTATGGGGTGGATGCCTCCCTGGTCGCTTTCCTGCCGCCCGCCGAGCTGGACTTCGTGCAGAAGTTCTCCAAGGTGATAACAGGCAACAATGCCGGTGAACTGGCCGAGGAACTGAACCAGGCGCACTACCACATTGAGCGCAACGCCAACCCAAAGATGGTTTTTGTGGATAGCTCGCTGCAGATTGCCGGCTTCCTGCGTAAGGGGTAGTTTTGGTTGTCGGATGTTAGTTATTGGTTATTAGGTTCTGATAATTCCTCTCTTGGGAGGGGTAGGGGTGGGTAAACAGGAACCGTTTAAGTATAAACCCCCATCTCTCAGTAAGAAGTATAAACAGAGGCACAGCGCAAGTATAAAGCCGCCTCAAAGTAAAGTATAACATGGCAGAGAATATAACAGACAAAACGATACGCATCGGAACGCGGGGCAGCAAACTGGCCCTGTGGCAGGCCAACGCGGCGGCGGAGAAGCTGCAGGCCGTGGGACTTAAAACGGAGATCGTAATCTTCAGTACCAAAGGCGATCAGATCCTCGACAAGTCGCTGGACAAGCTTGGCTCTAAGGGTGTGTTTACCGAAGAGCTGGAGATTGCGCTTCGTAACGGCGAAGTGGAAATAGCCGTGCATAGCGCCAAGGATGTGCAGTCCTCTATTCCGGAGGACCTGGAACTGGTGGCCTTTATGGAGCGCGAGAAAGTCAACGACGTACTCCTCTCCCTGAACCCGGACTTTAAGCTGGAGCCGGGCAGCAAGGCAGTGATCGGAACCTCCTCCACCCGCCGCAAGGCCCTGCTGAAGCAGTACTACCCGAACGTCACCACCGTGGAGTCGAGGGGAAACCTGCAAACGCGCCTGCGCAAGCTGGAGGAGCAGGGGATGGATGCCCTGATGCTGGCTTTTGCCGGGGTGCACCGCATGGAGTATGACAACCTGATCGTGTACACTTTTCCGGAGGATGAGTTTGTGCCAGCCGTGGGGCAGGGCAGCGTAGCCATTGAGTGTGCCAGGAACCTGGAGCCCGAGCTGAAAAAAGCCTTGAAGCAGGCGCTCAACCACGCCGAAACCCATGTGTGCCTTTTGGCTGAGCGCGCATTCCTGCGTACCATGGAAGGCGGTTGCAGCATTCCTTCTTTCGCACTGGCCAGGCTAACCGATGAAGGCGTACGTATAAGCGGCGGCATTGTGAGCCTGGATGGAAAGAAGCTGTTGCAGGAAACACTGGAAGGGCCAACCTCCGAAGCCGGTGAGTTGGGTGAAAAACTAGCCAACATCATCCTGAGCCAGGGAGGTGCCGAAATCCTGAAAGATATAAGAGCGGAGCGGGAAGAGTAGCACACCTGTAGGGACAGGTCACGGACTATCCAATCGTTCCTGTGTAAAGTATAAAGAAGGCCCTCCTGCATGGTGCAGGAGGGCCTTCTTTATACTTTATACCTCACACGTTGCGATGTTCGGAAGTATAAACTTATACCTGGCCACAGGCCTTTTCGTCTGGCGCAAGTCTTCAGACTTGTGTCCTACCATGGCGTCGGGTTTGTAACCCGACTGGCTTGGAAAGCCATATTTTATACTTCCGCTGGCGCAAGCGTCCGCTTGTGCCTTTTTATACTTGCTGTTCCGGACATCTTTGTCCGGAACCACTTCTGCTGCGGATTTCCTAATCCGCGTAAGCCATACTTTTATACTTGCCGGTTTATACTTCCCTAGCTGCCGCTTCCTTTCTCTTGACATAAGCTATACTTTATAGTTACTGCTGATCCTCCAGACTTACAGATCTATCGTTTCATTTCTGGCTTTGGTGCTCTCCAGCCCGAGAGGGCTCGTCTTCCCGCATCGCGCTGTGTTCCCTTCCTTTGCTCCTTCGTCGCAATGCCCTTTCAGGGCACCGGAATCTCACAAGGCGCTCAACGGAAAGACTGGGTGTCATTTCGATAGCCGCTGCTTTAGCGTTGCCACAAGTATAAAATAAATATGAGTAGTATAAGTGGTTTTATACTTTGTCCTTTGGCAGATAGTCTTTCGTCCAGACTCCCTGATAGCTCCTTTCAGGGTAGGGGTAGTAAATCGCAACTTGGGTTATAAAGTATACTTTACGCCTTGGCGGCCTCAGCTTTTACAGCCTCTTTGGTAAGCGGGGTATTATTGGAGGAGCGGGCATAGGCCAGGAAGTCCTGCATCTCACGCTTCACGAACGGCGACAGCAAGTATAAACCGATCATGTTGGGGATGCTCATGGCAAACAGCATGGCATCTGAGAAGGCCACCACACTGGCTAGTTGCATCGGGGCCCCCAGCACCACAAAAGTGCAGAAAAGCAGCTTAAAGCTGACATCGGCTACTTTGTTGTGGCCGAAAAGGTAGGTCCACGACTTTAGTCCGTAGTAGGACCACGTGATCATGGTGGAGAATGCGAAAAGGATAACTGCGGCGGCCAAGATCATGGGGAACCAATCGATAACAGTGGCAAAAGCCGTGGAGGTGAGGGCAATGCCGTCGCCGGCGGCGTCCATCTGGTAGGCGCCCGTCACCACAATCACCAGCGCTGTGATGGTACAAACTACCACCGTGTCGATAAACGGCTCCAGCAGTCCAACAAACCCTTCTGTTACCGGCACGTTGGTCTTCACAGCCGAGTGCGCGATAGAAGCCGAGCCGATGCCCGCCTCGTTGGAGAACATGCCACGGCGCAGGCCCTGGAGCATCACACCTACCACACCGCCGCCGATGGCCGTGGCCGAGAAGGCTCCTTCAAAAATAGCGGCGAAGGCACCGGGTATAAGTGTAAAATTGGAGATCAGCACGGCGATGGCCGCGATAATATACACAGCACACATCAGCGGCACTACTTTCTCGGTGACGCGGGCAATGCTTTTCATGCCGCCAAGTATAACCAGGCCCACCAGCACGGCCATGATCAGACCGAAGATCCAGGCGTTGCCGTCCCCGAACCAGGAGCCGGCCTCGCCGCCGGTTACGGCGATGAACTGCTGCGTGGCCTGGTTTATCTGGAACATATTACCGGCGCCAATAGCCCCTCCGATACACATAACGGCGAAGAAAGCCGCCAGGAACCTGCCCACGCCAGCCATGCCGCGCTCCTTCATGCCTTTGCTCAGGTAGTGCATGGGTCCGCCGGATACGGTGCCGTCTGCGTGTACATTCCTATACTTTACGCCCAGCGTGCACGAGACGAACTTAGACGACATCCCCAGCAGGCCGGCTACGATCATCCAGAACGTAGCGCCCGGGCCACCCAGCGAAATGGCAATGGCCACGCCGGCAATATTACCTAAGCCCACTGTGCCCGAAACGGCCGCCGTGAGCGCCTGAAAGTGCGTTACCTCGCCCGGGGCGTCCGCTTGGTTATACTTGCCGCGGACAATGTCGAGCGAATGCCGGAAGCCCCTGATGTTAATAAAGCCGAGATATACGGTAAAGAAGGCGGCACCGGCCAGCAGCCACACCAGTATCAGCGGAATCCCGATTCCCCCCACAGGGACCTCATAAAAAATAATATCGGAGATGAACTGGGCCGCAGGGGCGACAGCTGCATCAATTTTCTCGTCTATGGTCATGTTGTTTGCCTGGGCAAAAAGGGTGCTACAGGCCCCCAGACTGAGCACTGCAGAAAGTAAGATTCTTTTCATCTATATGGATTAGTTGATTAGTCACTCTTCTTAAATTTAACTTTTTCTGCTGCCAAAGTAAAGTTTTAAGCCGGATTGCCTCTGTGAGTTCATTAAAAAATAAGTATAATTCAATATAAAACGGATTCCTTGGCCTTAGTTTATACCTAAGTATATTCGTCGCGCTTTGCTGGAGGTTGTAGAAAAAGCCCTGAAAGTATAAATAAGTGCCAAAAAGGTTTAAATTTGAAATCCTGCTATTTAGCCGGCAATACATTAACCGAACCGATTTAACTTTAAGTATGAGACTGCTGAAACGCATGGCCGCAACCGCGCTGGTAGCCTGTGTGCTGCCGCTGGCGGTGCTGGCCCAGAAGCCGAAGGGCAAAGATCAACTCGTGACCATCTCCACGCCGCAGGGCGATATTAAGCTGGTGCTGTTCGACGACACGCCGCAGCACAAAGCCAATTTCCTCAAACTCACCAAAGAAGGCTTCTACGACGGTACCACCTTCCACCGCGTAATAGACGGTTTTATGATACAGGGCGGCGACCCGAACACCAAAGACGATGACCCGCGCAATGACGGCTCCGGCAGCCCCGGCTACACAGTGCCGGCCGAAATTAGCGCCGCTCATAAGCACGTGCGGGGTGCCGTGGCAGCCGCCCGCCAGGACGATCGCGTAAACCCGTCGCGCGCCAGCAGTGGCTCCCAGTTCTATATTGTAGAGAACCACGACGGCACCCCCATGCTCGATCAAGTATACACTGTATTCGGGCAGGTGGTAGATGGCTTGGAGGTGGTGGATAAGATCGCCGAGCAGCCAAAAGATGGCCGCGACCGCCCTTTATCAGATATTAAAATGAAGGTGACGGTAGAAGACGTGAAGAAGAAAAAGATCGCCAAGAAGTATAATTACAATTACAACACCCAGACACTGGAGAAGAAATAACACATGAAACGCATCCTTATAACCGGCTCTAACGGGCTGCTGGGCCAGAAACTGGCCGAACTACTGCTGCCAAAGCAAGACATAGCGCTACTGGCTACCAGCCGGGGCGAAAACAAATTGGGCGAACTATACCCCACGCTGCCCTTCCGGAGCATGGACGTGACCAACCCGGAGCAGGTGGAGCAGGTGGTAAGCGAGTTCCGCCCTACGCACATCATCCACACCGCGGCCATGACCAATGTGGACCAGTGCGAGAACGACCGCGAGGGTGCCCTGCTGCTGAACCGCGATGCCGTGCAGTACCTGGTAAATACCTGCGAGAAGTATAACGTGCACCTTATCCACGTCAGCACCGACTTTATTTTCGACGGCGAAGCAGGTCCCTACGACGAGACGGCGGAGGCTAAACCGGTGAACTTCTACGGGGAGACCAAGCTGATGGCCGAGGAGATCGTGCAGAAGGCCAAGTGCAAGTGGGCCATACTGCGGACGGTGCTGGTATACGGCGTGGTGAATGATCAGGGGCGTACCAACATTGTGCTGTGGGTGCGCGACAGCCTGCAGGCGGGCAAGGTGATAAAGGTGGTAACCGACCAGTTCCGCACGCCAACGCTTGCCGAGGACTTGGCTATGGGCTGCTGGCTGGCCGCCGAGAAAGACGCCGAGGGCATCTACCACATCTCCGGCTCCGAAATGCTAACCCCTTACGACATGGCCCTGCAGGTAGCGGATTATTTTGACCTGGACAAATCGCTGATCGATAAAGCCGACGGCAGCACTTTCTCCCAGCCGGCCAAACGCCCCGCGCGCACCGGTTTCATCATCCGCAAGGCAGCCACCGAGTTAGGCTACCGCCCGCATACGTTTGCCGAAGGTATTCGCATGGTGGCGGAGCAGGCGGCAGGGCAGGTGTAGCCTGCTCCGGCATAATATTAAAAATATCTGATTTTTAATGTAGCTATCCAAAGCAATACCTATATTGTAGGCTTAAATTTCAGCACGTTACGACCAAACACCAATACCTAAGATCAACACCTTACAACAACTAAACTAACTAAACACTTCTACCTTACTTTATGAGTGCTAACAAAGAATCCTGGGGCTCACGCGTCGGCCTGATCCTGGCAATGGCTGGAAATGCCGTAGGCCTCGGAAACTTCCTGCGCTTCCCGGTGCAGGCGGTGCAGAACGGCGGCGGCGCCTTTATCATCCCTTATCTTGTCTGTTTCCTGGTGATGGGTATTCCCCTGCTCTGGATCGAGTGGTCGATGGGCCGTTTCGGGGGCAGGTTCGGAAACCACTCCACACCCTACATTGTGGATACGATGGGCAAACACCGCCTCTGGAAATACATAGGCGTGTTCGGTATCTGGACTAACATTGCCGTGGCGGCCTATTACTGCTATTTGGAGTCCTGGACGCTCTCTTACGTGTTTCACTCCATCTTAGGCACCTTCAACGGGCTCGATCAGGAGGGGGTGGCCGCTTTCTTCGATACTTATGTAAGCATTGGCGATTCTACGTTAGGCATACCCTATGAGGCGGTGGTGTTTTATGTGATCTGCCTGCTGCTGAACACCTGGATCCTTTCCAAAGGATTGTCAGGAGGGGTGGAGCGTGTGGCCAAAATAGGAATGCCCTTGCTGATTCTGTTCGGTATGTTCCTGGCCTACAAAGGCTTTACCATTACCGCCGGAGAAGCAGGTGCCGTGAACGATAGTTCTGTGGGCCTTAACTTCCTCTGGACACCAGATTACACCAAACTATGGTCGCCTACGGTGTGGCTGGCCGCTGCCGGCCAGATCTTCTTTACCCTGTCGGTAGGCATGGGCACGATCCATTGCTATGCTTCCTATGTGCGCTCTAAAGATGATATCGCCCTGAACGCCATGTCGGCTGGATGGATGAACGAGTTCGTGGAGGTGGTGCTGGGTGCCTCTATCCTTATCCCGATCTCCATTGGTTACCTGGGTATAGATCGTGTGACAGAGCTTGTGCAATCCGGTGGCCTGGGGCTGGCGTTTAAAACACTGCCGTTCCTGTTCACGCAGTGGGGAGAAGTGCTGGGCGCAGTAGCCGGTGTGATGTGGTTTGGCCTGCTGTTCTTTGCCGGCATCACGTCCTCGCTGGCGATGGGCACCCCCTGGATCGGCTTTATGCAGGATGAGTTTAACTGGAAGCGTAAATCCGCCGCCTGGTCCTTTGGCCTGATCGTGCTGGTGCTGGGCATGCCAACCGTACTTTTCTTCCACTACGGTGTGTTCGATGAATATGACTACTGGGCCGGTACCGTGTCGCTGGTCGTGTTCGCCCTGGTAGAGACCATCCTGTTTGCCTGGGTATTCGGCATGGACAGAGGCTGGCGCGAGATCATGTCAGGCTCCGATATCAAGGTGCCGGGCATCTATAAGTTTATCATCAAGTTCGTGACGCCGCTGTTGCTGCTGTGGGTGTTCATCGGCTCGCTGGTAACGCCGAAGGGCGGTGATTGGGGCAAGGCTTTTGCCGGGGAGTGGGTGCTGGACGATGGCTCCATCATCAACAAGATCAAGAACTCCAGCCTGAAGCGCCAGTTGGCAGAGGCCACTGACCCAGCCGTGATAGAGCAGCTGCAGGAAACGCTGTTCTTCGTGAACGCCTCGCGCATACTCCTGGTATCAGTGTTCCTGGGTATTGCGGCGCTGGTTTACATTGCGTATAAAAAAAGAGTTAGAGAAGGACGAATCTAGGAAACCATGAATACATCTGCGCTTGTTGTGATGCTCGGTACCATGTCGTTGGTAACCGGCCTGATGATTTACTTTTTTACGCGCGTGCTGAGCGCGCCGCCAAAACCTGAGCCCGACTCATTCCTCGATAACGATGATGATCCGGACCGGCAGGTAAAACCGTAGAACCGATACATGAACAAATTACAGCACTGGATACGCAGGTACTTTGGCTTTTCGCAGCGCGAGGTTAATGCGTTTCTGGTGCTACTCACCTTACTGGTGCTGCTCTCGGTGGCACCTTTTCTTTTTAGCGGGATACTTTCCCCGCAGCCGGAGTTCAGCGCAGCGCTGGACCGCCAGCTACTCGACAGCCTGGCGGCACAGCTGGATGAAAGGCAGCCGGAGCGAGCCGCCAGGTATAGCGTGCCCACGGTGGCGCTTCAGCCGCTTAACCCCAACCAGCTGACGGTGGAGGAGTGGCAGGCGTTCGGGCTTCCGAAGTACCTGGCGCAGCGCATCCTGAACTACCGTAGCAAAGTAGGCGACCTGACTTACAAGGCAGAGCTTGGCAGGATCTACGGCATACCGGATTCCGTTTTCCAGCGGCTCTACCCCTACATCGAGCTGCCCGAGGAGCGCCCTTCCAAGTATAAACGTTCAGAAAGTATAGCCGGCTCCTCGTCTCGCCCTACGCCAAACCCAAACTGGAACACCGGCAAGCGGGAGAGATTCATCTTTGCTCCCTTCAACATCAACACCGCTGATACTACGCAGCTCAAGCAAATCCGGGGCATTGGCAGCAAGCTATCGGCCAGGATCGTGAACTTTAGAAATGGCCTG